>NZ_FYAW01000017.1:0-407835 GCF_900185735.1 Stappia sp. P2PMeth1
GATCCGACAGTGCCGCGAGTGACACGCGCGGCGTGCCCAATTCCATGCCTGCGCAAGACGTCGCGTCGAGCATCCAGGCCGGCACCACCGTGAAGACGCCTGGCAGGACCTCGACATGGAGGAATTGGCCAGACCTGCGCCTGTCGACGCGCTCGACCCGCAGGCGCCGGCCGAAAAGCGCGTGCCAGCGGTAATGGACCACGACAAACTGCCCGACATGGGCAGAATGAACGGGCGATGGCATTAAACAGGAAAAACGCCTTGTTCGCCGGGCATGACGAGGGCGGCCGCACCTGGGGCCGCATCGCATCCCTCATCGAGACCGCGAAAATCAACAGTGTCGAGCCCTTCGCCTATCTCAAGGCCACTCTCGAAGCCATCGCCACCGGCCATCCAAAAAGCCGGATCGACGAACTCCTCCCATGGAACTTCACCCCGTCAAGCTGAAACCCGGTGGGCCACAGACAGCGCTTACACTGAAGGTCAGGATCAAGGAGATCGCTGCAACCCGTGTGCGCTACGGCTACCGGCGCGTCCATGTTCTGCTGCGCCGAGAGGGTTGGCCCGTGAACGCCAAGCGTATCTATCGCCTTTACAAGGAGATGGGGCTGCAGTTGCGCAACAAGACCCGAAGCGGCGCGTGAAGGCGAAGCTGCGTGAGGACCGGACGGAGGCGGTGCATTCCAATGAAGTGTGGGCAATGGATTTTGTCCATGACCAGTTGGCGACCGGCCGCAAGATCCGTGTGCTGACCGTCGTCGACACCTTCTCGCGCTTCTCGCCGGCGGTCGATCCGAGGTTCAGCTACAAGGGAGAAGACGTCGTCGCTACACTGGAACGGGTTTGCCGATCGGTCGGCTATCCCAAGACGATCCGGGTCGACCAGGGTTCGGAGTTCATCTCTCGCGATCTTGACCTGTGGGCCTACCAGAGGGATGTCGAGCTCGACTTCTCACGCCCGGGCAAGCCGACCGACAACGCCTACATCGAGTCCTTCAACGGCAAGTTCAGGACGGAATGCCTCAACGCGCACTGGTTCCTGACGCTTGACGACGCCCGCTCGAAAATGGAGGAATGGCGTAAGGACTACAACAATGTCCGCCCGCACAGCGCGATCGGCAACAAGCCGCCGATTGTCGATGGCGGAGTAAAATGCCCCACAACGGACATTTGAAAATTCCCCACTTCTTCTGACTGGCCCTTGTCCGGGGCGAGCCCCGGACAAGGGCCAAATCAAAATATCGGGCATTCTGCTCCTGAAGGGGGCGATGCCGCGATGAAGAAGCTTGGAGATTTGATGATGATCCTGGATTTACATCGCCAAGGTCTGAAGGTGGCGGCAATCGCCCGCCAGGTCGGGATCGACCGCAAGACCGTTCGTAAATACATTGCGCGTGGCCTCGATGTCCCGACGTATGGTCCCCGGCAGCCGCGTGATCGCGTGCTCGATCCCTGGCTCGATTATCTGAAGGCGAGGCTTGAGGCGTATCCCGGTCTGAGCGCCCAGCGTCTTATGCGTGAGGTCGGCGAACGGGGTTACACCGGCGGTTACAGCACGGTGCGCGATACGGTGCGGACGTTGCGGCCCGCGGGTGGCGGCAGCCCGTTCGCCGTGCGCTTCGAGACACCGCCGGGCCACCAGGCACAGGTGGATTTCGCTCAGTTCCGGGTGCGATTTACCAGCGCGCCGGACAGCGTTCAGATCGTGTGGCTGTTCTCGATGGTGCTGGGCTTCTCCCGGCTGATCTGGGGGCGCTTCGCGCAGCGCCAGACGATGCAGACCGTACTCGCTTGCCACAGGGCGGCGTTCGAAGCGATCGGCGGTGTGCCGAGCGAGATACTCTGCGATCGCATGAAAACGGCCGTTCTCGGCGAGGATGAGGATGGCCGTGTCATCTACAATCGAACGCTCGGCGAGTTCGCTCGCCACTATGGCTTCTTGCCCAAAGCATGCCGGGCCTATCGTCCCGAGACCAAGGGGAAGGTCGAGCGGCCGTTCCGTTATATCCGTGAGGACTTCTTCCTCGGCGGCACGTTCCGCGACCTCGACGATCTCAATCTCCAGTTCGGAAACTGGCTGAGCAGCGTCGCCAACCCACGTGTTCATGCGACGACGGGCCGTGTCGTCAACGAGGCGTTTGCGGAGGAAAAGCCGGCTCTGCAGCTCTTACCGCTGATCCCGTTCGGCGCGGTTCTCAAGCTCGAGCGTAGGATCAGCCACGAAGGCATGGTGAGCGTCGGCGGCAATTATTACTCGGTGCCCGACGCGACGCGCCGTCGCGTGGTCGAGGTCCACAGCCTGGCCGACGAGATCCACATCTTCGAACACGATCAACTGATCGCGCGGCATCCACTGCTTGATGGGCGCCGGCAGCGTTCACTGCTGGAAGGTCACAGGCGCCAGTATCGGCCGAAAGAGGAAAACCCGATCCCGCACGGCTTCAGCGGCGAACTGGTGACGCTCCGATCGCTCGACTTCTACGCGGCCGTCGCTCAGCAGATGGCCACGCCGGGAGCAGGAGCATGAACTCGCTGCTTCCCGACCCGACGGCATCGCTGCTCGACCGTATCAAGATCAGCATGGTTGGCCTGCGCATGCCGCGCGCCATCGAGATGGTCGACATTTGTGTCTCGCGTCTCGAACGCGGCGAAATCACCGCGCTCGAGTTGGTCGAACATCTCCTCCTTGAAGAGCTGACGTTCCGCGAAGATCGCCGGATCCGCACTGCGCTACGGATGGGCCGGCTCAACACCGTCAAGACGCTCACCGGGTACGACTTCACGTTCCAACCTTCGCTCGACAAGGCGCGCATCATGGCGCTCGCCGAGCTGAACTTCGTCGCGCGCTGCGAGGTCGTTCATCTTCTGGGGCCGCCAGGCACTGGCAAGAGCCACCTCGCCAGCGCGCTCGGACTCGAAGCGGTCAAAGCCGGAAAGAGCGTGTCGTTCATCACGCTCGCGGACCTGATCGGTGCACTGGCCAAGGCCGAACGAGAAGGCTCGCTTCGCGAGCGGATCCGCTTCTACTGCAGACCCTCCCTGCTGATCGTCGATGAGATCGGCTACCTCCCGGTCATACCCGGCGGTGGCAATCTGTTCTTCCAGCTCGTCAACGCGCGCTATGAAAAAGGGGCGATGATCCTCACCTCCAATCGGGGCTTCGCCGAGTGGGGTGAGATCTTCGGCAGCCCCGTCGTCGCCACGGCGCTGCTCGATCGCCTGCTGCATCACGCCATCGTCGTCCAGATCGACGGTTCCAGCTATCGTCTCCGGCGTCACGCAGACCTGCTGCCCGAGCATGTCCGCTCGACCGCTCGGATCGCGCCACCGGAACCCGCAGAGCCCCGCCGCCGCGGCCGTCCTCCCAAAAACGGAGGCGCTACGATGCCCAGCTCCTGAACCTGAAAACCGCAAAGTGGGGAATATTACTTTGCCCGTTCCGAGGAAAATTACAGTGCCGTTGACACCGATATCGCTCATGAAAGGCTCATCGGCGGCTTCCGCCGCATGAGATATCACCCCCGGAGGTTCCGGTTCGGGGCGATCCAAAGACGGGGAGCACGTCAATCAGCTGGAAGTTGCCGCTTACTCCACCGTCACCGACTTCGCGAGATTGCGCGGCTGGTCCACATCCGTGCCCATGAAAACGGCGGTGTGATAGGCAAGCAGCTGCATCGGCAGCGCGAAGACGATTGGTGCGATGAACTCCGGCACGTCCGGCACCACGACGGTGCGCCAGGTCGGGGCGCCGCAAGCGGCAGCCCCCTTCTCGTCGGTGATCAGCACGACCTTGCCGCCGCGCGCCGCAACCTCCTCCATGTTGGAGACGGTCTTCTCGAACACCTGGTCGAACGGCGCGATGACGATGACCGGAACGTCCTCGTCGATCAGCGCGATCGGGCCGTGCTTCAGCTCTCCGGCCGGATAGCCTTCCGCGTGGATGTAGGAGATTTCCTTGAGCTTGAGCGCGCCTTCCATGGCAAGCGGGAAGCTGGTGCCGCGCCCGAGATAGAGCACGTCACGCGCCCGCGACAGCGGCTGGGCCAGCGCTTCTATCTCCGCCTCGAGCGACAACGCGCGGTTGACCCTGCCCGGCACCTCGGCAAGGGCACGCACCAGCGCGGCGGCCTCATCAGTGGAGACATGGCCGCGCTGCACGCCCGCATGCACCGCAAGCGAGGCAAGGACCGCCAGCTGGCAGGTGAAGGCCTTGGTCGATGCGACGCCGATCTCGCGCCCCGCAATCGTCGGGAACACAAGGTCGGCCTCGCGGGCGATGGTCGACTCCGGCACGTTGACCACCGCCGCGACCTTGATGCCCTGCGACTTGCAGTAGCGAAGGCCCGCCAGCGTGTCCGCCGTTTCGCCGGACTGCGAGATGAACAGCGCCATGTCGCCCTTGAGGATCGGCATTTCGCGGTAACGGAACTCGGAGGCAACATCGATGTCGACGGGCAGCCTTGCGTAGCGCTCGAACCAGTACTTCGCGACGAGGCCGGCGTAATACGCCGTTCCGCAGGCCGAGATGATCAGCCGGTCCAGCGGCGCGAAGTCGATGGATGTGCCGTTGGTGAAGGTCGTCTGCATCTTCGACAGGTCGAGATAGCGCGACAGCGTGTGGCCGATGACCTCCGGCTGCTCGTGGATCTCCTTCGCCATGAAGTGGCGGTAGTTGCCCTTGTCGATGGTCAGCGAGACGGCCTGCGAGGCGATCACCGGCCGCTCGACCGGCGCATTGGACGCATCCATGATCTCGCAGCTGTGGCGGGTGAGCACCACCCAGTCGCCTTCCTCCAGATAGGAGATCCGGTCGGTGAAGGGAGACAACGCGATGGCGTCCGAGCCGAGGAACATCTCGCCCTCGCCATAGCCGACGGCGAGCGGCGAACCGCGCCTTGCACCGATCAACAGATCCTCCTGACCTTCGAAGAGGAAGGCCAGTGCGAAGGCACCCCGGAGCTTGGGCAGGGTCACGGCCACCGCATCACGCGGGCTGGCGCCGCGAGCGAGCTCGCGCGAGACCATATGCGCGACGACTTCCGTATCCGTATCGCTGGAGAGCTTCGCGCCGCCGGCCTGCAGCTCGCCGCGCAGCTCCAGATAGTTCTCGATGATGCCGTTATGGACAACGGCAACGCCCGGCGCGGAGTGCGGATGCGCATTGGCTTCCGTCGCCGCGCCATGGGTCGCCCACCGGGTGTGGCCGATGCCGGCAAGACCGGCAATCGGCGAGCGCTCCAGCTTCTCCTGAAGGTTGCGCAGCTTGCCCGGAGCGCGGCAACGCAGCAGCCGGCCAGCGTCGAGCGTTGCAACGCCGGCCGAATCGTAGCCACGATATTCCAGCCGCTTCAGCGCATCGACCAGCAGGCCCGCGACCGGCTGCTTTCCCAAGATCCCGACAATTCCGCACATATGTGAGTGTCTCCAAAGGCCGCAGTCAGGCGCGTGCCGTTTCGACGTTGCACCTGTCGTATCTGGCCACACCCATAGCGAACGCAGCCTCTTTCCGCACAATCAAAACTGCGAATTTCATTTAATTATAAATTATCACTTTCCGTTCTTCTTGATTCTATGTGGGTCTGTATTTTCGGATGCGCAAGTCGCACCCCAGGTTTATTGCCATTTGTAAATTCTATGCCCTCGGACTCCAATACGGTGCGAACTTTGTCCTTTGTCTCAGCAGATACTCCCGCTACGCTACTTCTCTCGCTCTCACAGCGCTTTATGGTCGGAACGGACACGCCCACGCGGCTGGCTAGCTCGGTTTGTGAGATACCAAGCAGCGCACGTGCTGCTCGCAATTGTGCTGCTGTTATCAAAAAAGTTGACCTTTTTGGCTCAGTCAACCATGATCCAAAAGGATCAAATGGCCAAACTTGTCTCGTTGCTACGCGGTCGCGCTGAGTGTTGGTGTCACCCAGCGCGACCTAACCACAACCTAAGCTGTAGGGAGCTCGGATCATGGCTGATTCTGAGATTAGCACGAGTCTGTCTAGCGTCACCCGCCGAAGGTTGCTAGCCGGTACAGCGGCTTTGGCAATCCCTTGGTCCAACGGGAAGACTGTGCTGGATGTCTCCATATTTCCGCGGCTGGATCCTGTAGTGCCGCTCTGGCGTGCCTGGAAAAAGGCGCAGTCTGCGACGATCTCGGCTTGCCGCCATCAGCAAGGCCTTGAGCACGAACTCCTTGCCCGATTGCGGCATCGGGAACCTGGTACCGACACCCAGGACAGAAATGGACTGCTTGAGACCCGAGCAGTGGGGGATAGCCTTCAAAACAAGGAGAGACCGCAACTCGGGCCTGAAGCCGAAACTGCCCTTCTGAGTGGCTCGGCGGGCATCACGTTGACTGAGGAGAGCGAGTGGGGTGGCTCCGTGGGTGCCCAGTATGCGGAGGCCAAACGCAGGGAGCTGCTGGCAGCGGATCATGAACAGATGGCCCTGGAGCGCCTGTTGGCGACTCCGGCCACAACTGTGCTCGGCGTTGTTGGCAAGCTCGATGCGGTGATCTGTGATGGCCAGCCGTCTGAGGACAGCAATGAGTTTCCCTGGCCTCAGTTGCGTTCGACAGTGTCGGACCTGAGACGGATTGCCCTTTTGCTGCAGCCTGAGGAACTGAGCGCCGTTGCCGATCTCCTGACCGAAGAGCGAGATTGATCCGCTTGACCGCACCAGGTCGTCGAGCGTGCGTAGGCGATTGCACTGACGGCTGGTTTGGCGGTCGCGGAGATAGAGGCCGCATTCCAGGGCATGAAGCGAGAAGAACCGGCTCGTCGAGGATAGCGCTGAGAGACTTGGTGCCGCATCGAGTTTCGTTGAGGGTTACGCACGCCAGGGGCATTACTCGAACAGTGGAGGCTTGCCGTTTGGGAGGGCGTGCCCTTTCCAGTTTGGAAGGGGCACCCGTTGCTGTTGATGTAGTGCCCGCTTTGAGTTTGCGTATGGTGCACACGCGTGGGCGTTGTTCAGTCACGGGCGTGGTCCGGTGCTCGATCATGAGGCCCTATCCGGCCTCTTGTTTTAAAGGTTCAGGCTTTCGCCTTTGCAGTTTCGGCTCAACGGTGGGGTTTTCGGGATAGGGCGCATGGCGGGCGGCAGCATAGCCATCAACGCGCGAAGCTGCCGAACCAGCCACAGCCTAGCCCGAGACCCTGCGAGCCGTTGCCAAAGGATGACTGGAGTGTCTGTAGCCGCTGGCCAAACGGTCCACATGATCCGCAATTTACCCGGAGGCGAGGGGCGAGGCGGCCAAGGGCAAGGTTTGAAGTCCAGGGGAGCTAGAGCTGGTGCAGGGACGATATGCCGAAAACGAGGGAGGGGATAGCGATATGGGTTATTGCCGAAGGGGCGGTTTTGAGCGAATGAACGGCCGGATCAGCGGCTTTGAGCGTATGAAATGCGCGTCTCTGTTGGCTGTAGCTTTAGCATTGGCGGGCCTTGCGCCCGTTGGAGCACAGACGGTACCGCATCCATCCTTCGGCTATGCGTTTCGCTGGGTTGCACCGTTTGACCGTGAGTTGATCATTCGCCAGACGGGGCAGGAGCCGGTGCGCTATCGCGTCGCGAATTGTGGTCTCGGCAGTTCGGAAACGGGTGTCTTTCCCGTCTTTGGCGGGATTGATCGTTCTCCGGTTGTCGCAGTTCTATGTCGCAGCGTGACGGATGGGCGCTCCCTGCATGTCTTCGCCCCGCGCGAGGATAGGACTGGACCGGTGTTTTCGCTTCAGGAGAAGCGTTCTCTAACCGCTGCAGTTTCGCATGTTGGTTTGCTTGTGGCTTGGCGGGAGACCAAAGATGGCGCCGAGGCGAATGACATCCATATCTGGGAACCCAACCGCGGCATGGGGAATGCACAGGGGTTTCGTGATGCGCGAGATGCAGCCCTTGGCAAGACAGTGGTGCGGGAGGGTGCTTTGCCAGAGGGGCTCAAAGCGGGCGATTATGTCATGGTGGAAGATCCAGACCTGCCTTTGCGCCTTGGCCCGTCGCTGGCTGCTCCCTGGTTTGAGCGCGCAGGTGATCGCCTATTGATCCATCTTCAAGATGGAATAGCGGATGAGCTGGAGGAGGGGTACTGGACGGTTGATGACTGGCGGCGTGTATGTCCGCTCGAAGGTGGCTGTGGTTATGTTCCAGCTGGTGCGCTGACTGTGTTGCAGTGAGGCCTGAGACGGTGAGATCTGCGACGGTGAAGCATGGGGCAGGGAGGCATGAGACAATGAGGCCTGGGGCAGGGAGGCATGGGGCAGGGAGGCATGGGACAGGGAGGCATGGGACAGGGAGGTGGCTGCGTAGATCGTGAGAAAGACACTTGTCTTTGCTGCTGTGTTTGGTCTGATCTTCGGCATGCCCCTGACCCTGGCACTGATGCGCGCTGGTTGGGTGCAGACGCTTTGGTCTGTGCCCTGCGTGGTCGGCGGGATGGGTGCCTTGTTGTTTCTGCTGCGGCAGGCGGCGCTTGTACAGAGGCGCATGTGGGCGCGCGATCCGTCGGAGTGTGATCGAACGCGCTTCACGGCTGCGGAAGCGGCGGCAAGGTGGCATGTGCAGGCGGTTGCACGCCGTGACCGGCTTGCGCGGGAAAACCTTGTTCAGATGCTTGCGACGCTTCCGTTCCAGATAGGGCCGCTTCTGGTCTCGATCCTGGCCCTATTCGGGGGCCTAGCTGTCTTGGGTCCTTTCGGGCTCCTCTTTTCTGACACGGCGGGCGGAGTGGCGTGGTGGCATGGGCTGGTCGTGCTTGCATCGGGGCTTGTTGGCGTCGCCTGGCTGCGGTTGCTGGAGAGGAGGTTCACGGTCACCATCTATCTGCCCGTGGTGCTCATTCGCACCGTCTGGGTGCTGTATGCGGTGGCTGCATTCGGTGCGGCGGTGACCGCGGGGCTCCTGTTGAAGTGAGGGGCAGACCGTCGATCGGCGTGCAGTACTGACCCCGGCGTCCATTGTTGCCCGCTTGTCATGCATGGGGGGAGCGCCCGACCGGGTGGAGCTGGTCGGGGTTGCGCAGCCCGGTCGGGCGCATTGGTCAAGCTCCTCCACTTTTAGCTTTGCGAGCAGTTCTTGACGCGCGAGGCTTCGTTGCCGGTCTCGATGATCTCGCAATGGTGGTGAACCGGTCGAGCAGCGCCGTGATTAGCGCGGTGGTGACGAAGACCTCCCTGCCATCGCGCTGTTGTGCTGTCGGCGCTCCGTCACCGTGGCATTTAGGGCATTTGACCTGCCTGCGCCGAGAGTGGAACCATCATGTTCGGCCTGCCGCGCCGTCGAGACACGAAGGTAGAGGGCGGCTCGCAGGGGAATTGTGGAAGCAGGAGCGGTCGTGTTCGGTCTCCTCGTCAAGTGGGGGGGCTTGACCGAAGAGCCCGTCCGTATGGATGCGATCAAGCCCCCCGGTTGTTGCTCTCGGCAGCGTCCCGGATCGCCCTGATAATCCACTCATTCAGGCTCATACCCGCTGCCGCCGCTGCAATGACCGCCGCCGCATGGTCGCCGGGATCGAGACGGACGTTGAACTTGCCGGAAAATTTCCGGCGCGGTTCGATGCTTTTCTCCCGGCACATTTCGAGATAGACGGCCAGCGACCTACGGCCTTCCTCGATCAGATCGTGGACGCTTGTCGCATAGAAGTCGGCACCGCCATTCAGGCCAACAAACTCGCCGCGTAGCATCTGAATATCCGGGTCGAAGGTAACAACCGCCTTCTCTCCGTTGATCTCGATCACATTGATCATGGCTTCACTCCATGTTCTTCCAGCCATTTGCGAATGCTGGCAACCGCGCCTTTGTCCGTGTCCGGCGACGGATGCGGACGATGAAAGACGCGCACCTCGCCGAACAGGAAGACACCTACTCGCAACCCTTCCCGATCGCTGATCTCCGCCCCGAGAGCCACCAACAGCGCCTCAATGTCGGCCCAGCGGATCGAACCGTTGACGGGACGGGCGAAGATCAGTTCCAGCGTGGCTCTGTAACGCTTTTTCATGAAGCGCGCAGTATCAAAAATTAGTACCATTCGCAAATCCGATTCGGGCTCCGGCATAGAGAACTTAGGAATCCGGGCCGAACAACTCATCGAACAGGTCCTCGAACCATTGCTCGAACACCTCGATCTTGGCTTCCCGGTGGCAGCCCGAGTTCGGCAAGCAATTCGTCAAATCCCGGTTCCTCGCGGGTCGGCCGGAAGGCCGGATCGAAACCTATGGCGATAAGATAAGGTTCGTGCCGGTTGAAACTGATCCGCAACCAGCCCAATGCGTCGCCGGCATAGCCGGTCATGGCATGGTGCCGCGCGACGTCGAAGGCCAGCGCCTCGCCGCGCTGATAGTAGGCGGTCTCCACGCCGACCATGACCTCCGCCATCGCCGTGACGCCGAGCGGCTGGTGTTCATCGACCGAAAACGCGGTGTGGCAACCGAGCCGATCATGGAGTCTCAGAAGGCGATAGCGAAAACGTAGTGCACTATCGGTCGCGGCCTGAGACAGAACGGCCCTGTACTCCGACCCAGGAGAGCAATCTCGACGGGCTGGACGCCGCCGTCGAAAAGCGAAGATCGAGCGACGGACACAGAAGGCGCCGACGCCATCTTCTTAACCCCGGCGCTCCTCCCAGGAGCCCGAGCAGGCCTCACACGACGGGAGCGAACCGGACCGGGACCGCCAAATCTCAATGCAACACCCGGCGCACCGCGCCGACACCTCTCCATTGGCCCTTCCCAGCCCAGCACAGGCCCCGGCTGGCAGGGTCAAGGTCCTGTCGCGCAAGCGGGGCCGAACGGTCGCCTTGATGCGGTCACCGAGCCTGTCATGCGCCGACAGCGACCACCCGCCTTGCGCCAACCATTCGTGGAAGGTCGCATTTTGACGACGGCAGACCGTGTTCCTAAACTTGGATCCCAGTTTCACGAGTCGCTTTATAGGATCCGATATGAAGACCGTATTGGCTGCAGTGATTGTTTTGACCGTCTCGCATCCGGCACTTGCCGCCGATATCCGCGTGATCGACGGCGATACGATCGAGCTCAACGGCATCACCTACCGCCTTCACGGGATCGACGCGCCGGAGGTCGGCCAATCCTGCAAGACGGCGCGCGGCACCAACTGGGCTTGCGGCAAGGCCGCGGTCGAGGTGATGGAAGATCTTGTCCTTGGTGCGTCGGTCACCTGCGAGCCCCGCGAGGAAGACGGCTATGGCCGGACCCTCGCGGTCTGCCATGCCGATGGTATGGACATCAATGCCGAGATGGTGCGGCGCGGCTATGCTTGGGCCTTCCGTCGTTATGCGATGGACTATGCCGCCCTGGAAGACCAGACCCGAGCCGCACGGCTTGGCGTGTGGGAAGCGGGGAACCAGACACCCTGGGACTACCGGGCCCAGAAGTGGAGCGTGGCCGAACAGCAGGCGCCGGACGGCTGCCCGATCAAGGGCAATATTTCCAGCAATGGCAAGATCTACCACGCTCCCTGGTCACCCTGGTACAGCCGCACCAAGATCACCGTCTCCAAAGGCGAGCGCTGGTTCTGCAACGAGGCGGAAGCTCTCCAAGCCGGATGGCGTGCTCCCTACTGGGGACGCTGAGATCGCTTACGGATTGCCAGACTGAGAAGCGAACCGACCGGATTGATTGCGCTCACCTGGTCCGATTTTGCTGTCTGGTCTAAATAAGAGTCTTCGCAGCAGGGCTACCGCTCTGTTCCCCGCCTTAGGATTGCAAGGTAGGCGTTATAGGCATAGACACGACGTCGTTGCTTGCCCGTTATTTCCTTCACGATGCCGATCGTTTCCAAATGCCTGAGCGCCGAATTCACGGTTGGTTCGCTCAAGGCAAGCTCGCTCGCGGCCTTGCCAGACGTGGTGAGAGCATGATTTTGCAAAAACTGATGGACGACGGCAGCTGAGCTTGAGGCACGTCCGAGCGTTTGGACCCGCTTGGTATCCTCTTCAAATAGCTCCAGGATTTCGTGGGCGGTCTGAACAGCCTGGTTCGCGGTCTCAATGACGCCCTGGAGAAAGAAAGCAAGCCATTGTTCCCATTCACCATGGGAGCGCACGCGCTGCAACAGATCGTAGTAGTGCGGCCGGTGCGTCTTGAAATAGAGGCTCAGATAGAGAGTGGGTTCTCTCAGCACGTTCTCTGCACACAGGAGGAATGTGATCAGCAAACGTCCTAAACGGCCATTGCCATCCAGGAAGGGGTGGATCGTCTCGAACTGAACGTGCGCAAAAGCTGTCTTGACGATCGTCGGCAACCCCTGAGCTTCATGAAGGAAACGTTCAAAATCACCTAGGCACTGCATCAAGTGCTCGGGCGGAGGCGGGACAAACATCGCGCGCGAAGGCCGCACTCCACCGATCCAGTTCTGGCTTCGCCGGAATTCGCCGGGCTGGGTAGACGCTCCCCGCCCTTTTCGAAGCAAAACGTCATGGATTTCGCGAATGAGCCGCAGGGACAGCGGAAACCCGTCCCGCAAGCGCCGCAAGCCATATTCCATCGCAGCGATGTAGTTCGACACCTCCTGGACGTCGTCAAGGGGAACAAGGGGGATTTCATCGGCTTCGAACAACAGCAAGTCGGACAGTGACGACTGCGTGCCTTCAATCTGGGACGACAAAAGCGCTTCTTTGCGCACATACATGAAGATAAACAATGCGGGCGATGGCAAAATCGACGTGACGCCATCGAGGCGCCCCAGGGCAAGGTTCGCCTGTTCGATAAGGCTGGAGAACGCCACGAGATCGACCGGCGGCTCGGGCGGAAGAGGATGAGGCACATAGGCCCGGACGGTCTCCCCGCCCGTTGTCGACTCAATCCACTTCCCGATGCGCGCCTTCACTCTCTGAACCTTTAATTACCACATTTGTAAATAAAGGTTAGCGCCGCATCCTTTCCTTAGGAAGGGTTTTGTTCTTGTTATGTGCGATTTTCACAGCAGAAGCATAGGCGTCGCCCTCTTCGAAGGCGACCAGTCACAGCCAATCGCGGTCCAGCCCTCACCGATTGCGCAAGAGTTGCCTATTCCATCAAATACTCCTACAATGTCAGAAATTCTCTCAAAGAGCTTCATGCTGACATTATGGTATTACTTCTTACTCCATCCCACGCTCAACGCAAGTTGGCAGATCATGTGCGCGCACGACGGTTGGCCCTGGACCTGACGCAGGAGGGCCTCGCCACCCGCTCCGGTGTGCCGTTGGCAACCTTACGCAAGTTCGAACAGAAGGGCACAGTCTCCCTGGAAGCGTTCCTGAAGCTGCTCATGGTGGTTGGTGGCATGGAGGACGTGGTGAACGCGCTGGAGCCACAGGCATCCCCCTTCTCGTCCATTGACGATGTGCTGAAGGCCGAAAAAGCCCAACCGGCACGCAAACGCGGGCGCCGCTCATGACGCGGCATCGTCCTGCGCTCGAAATACGCGTTGGCCTCGAGCTTGACGGAACCACCCTACCGGTCGGGCGGTTGGCGACACGCGCGCGCAAGATCTATTTCGAGTACGATGCAGCCTTCCTCAAGCACGGCCTGGAGATTTCTCCGCTCCGCCTACCGCTCAAATCCGGCCTGTCCAGTTTCGAGGCAGGCCTGTTCGAGGGCCTGCCAGGAGTGTTCAACGACAGTCTTCCGGACGGCTGGGGCCAGCTTCTGTTCGACCGTTTCGCTCGCTCCCAAGGGATTGCACCAGAGGCCCTGACACCGCTGGACCGGCTGGCCCATGTGGGCCGCATCGGCATGGGCGCCCTGGTCTATGAACCCGACTACAGCCTGGACGACACCGAAGGTGCCTTGAACCTCGACGACCTCGCCCAGCAGGCGCAGGAGGTGCTCGCGGGGGAAGCTGATGATGTCCTGAAAGAACTGCTCGCGCTTAACGGCTCGTCGGCCGGTGCGCGCCCGAAAGCACTGATCGGCCTCGATGCCGACCGCCGAACCATCGCTCACGGCGTCAGCGACCTGCCTGAAGGGTTCGAGCCCTGGCTCGTCAAGTTCGGCACGATGCAGGATGGCAATGATGCCGGCGCCGTGGAGTATGTCTACGCCCTTATGGCGCGGGAAGCCGGTGTCGACATGCCGGACGTCCATCTGTTCCCCGCCAAAACCGGCGCGGGGTATTTCGCGACGCGGCGGTTCGACCGTATCGGCCCCAACCGCCTGCACATGCACACCGCCTGTGGCTTGCTGCATGCGGACTTCCGCACTCCTGCGCTCGACTATGAGGATCTGCTGGCACTGACCGGCGTTCTGACCAGGGACGTACGGGAGGTGGAGAAGATGTACCGCCTCGCCGTGTTCAACGTGCTGGCACATAACCGGGACGACCACAGCAAGAATTTCAGCTTCCTGATGGATGCCTCGGGTGACTGGACCCTCTCACCCGCCTATGATCTGACCTTTTCCAGCGGCCCCCGCGGCGAGCAGAGCACCATGGTCATGGGCGAAGGCCGCAATCCTGGCCTCGCGCACCTCACAAAGCTCGGCAAAGCCGCCAAGCTGAGCCCGGACGTAATCTCTGATGCCATTGAGCGAACCCGCCATGCCCTTGCCCGCTGGCAAGGCCTGGCGCACGAGAATGGTGTCGCCAGATCCACAATCGATCGCGTGCAAAAGGCGGTGCCTTGACGATTGTGGCTACTGTTCCGGTGGACTTCCTCGACCCAACTGAATCCCGTATTCCACGGAGTGTCTGGCTACACATTTGATTCGTGGGCGGGCGGCTCGAAGCAGAGTTCCAAGTCCGTTCCCACACGTTCCCCTGTTGAGTTCCACTCGCGTTTCATTCAATCTTCAGTTGTTAGACGAAACGCATTGAGGGAGAGGGCCAGTGCGTCATCTCATCGCTATTTTTTGCTTCCTGCATGTATGGGCCGGCACTGCTTACGCTCAATCGGGATACGACCTGTTTAATGCATTGATCGACGGCGTACTTCAGCCCGACAGAACCGTAAACAGCCGCTCACCCAGAAGAGGGATTCAAAGGCGCGCCAGTGACCTCACGACTGCCGAAATGCGACGTTTACAGTCGGCTTTGAAAGCGCTTGGGTACTACGCAATCGCGATCGACGGCAAAGATGGCCCTGGAACACGGAATGCCGTTGCGCGGTGGGCGCAGGACCGAGGTTGGGATGCACCAAGTACGTTGCGCTTAGCGCACGTTGAGAGCATGGAAAATGAAATCTCGAACCGCGGATTAGCAATTGCGCAACAGTCGCCCTCAACGGGCGATCCTCTGGTTCGGCGCGTTCAGACAGCGCTCCAACGCCTTGGATACTATCAGGGTGCTATCAATGGTCACTTCGGGCCCGCGATCAATCGGGCAGTTGCCGCCTGGGCTCGCGACCGAGGATGGAGCCCGCCAGAAACGCTACGCGTGGCCCATGCGGACCACATGGAGAATGAAGCAGCAAATAAACCTGCGGCGTATACATCATGGGTGATGAAGAAGACAATAAATGAAGGTTCTTACGCTGAAAACTGCGTCGACAAAACCCGCAATATCTGCGTGAGTGTTGTTTGTGATCCAGGAAACGGTCTGGCTTTAAAGCTATCATCATATTCTGGAAGGCTTGAAAGAGCAAGCAGTGCCACACTAAACGCAGGGGCGTTGTTTACGAAGGTTCTTCCAATATATGAGATTGGAAGTGTTACGGCGATGACACCATTGGAGTGGAGCCAATTTACGGCTGCTGCCCATGAAGCGAGGGGCTTTGAACTAAAGCTGGATCACCAGTCCTATTTGTTCGGCTCCGGACAAACAGTTGTCTCTCTCAGGTGGATGGCCGGTGTTTGCTCACCCCTCATAGCAAAATGGACGTCGGGAGCAGACCCATTCTCAGGAAAGTTCTGGAGAATGGAGAATGAGAGCGCTGTGGAGCTTATATCGACAGCCAACGCAAGAGGTGAGCTGGAAGATGCAGCACCGCCAGCGACGCGCGGATTTGGCCCGATCATCGACAAGCATGTCACCTGGTTGGCAACCGACAATCTGACCGCATATCAGCAGCGAATCCGCACTGCCGCTAAGCGTGTGGGAGGGGAATGCACCGCCGAGCAAAATATCCTCGCTGAGGTCTCACGCAAATTGCGTTTTGCAGTCGACCGGTTTGACACTGCACAGGTGGGACACTCATCCACGGTAAACTGGTCAAGTAACGAGCTCGTCGACCGTATTCCGGCGTGGATTGTTGTATCGACAGACAAGCCCGTTCGCTTTGGGGGGCGTGGCCATGTAGCACTTGGACCGGAGGCCGCAAACCCTTTCGGCATTCAGTTCGGATTAGGGCGGCACCGAGCATTGGTGGCATTGGCGTCGCGCGGCGCGGGCGAAACTGGTGCGATTGACATCGAGCCCCTGCTCGAAGGCGTAACCCGAGTTACTTTTTCTGTGGTTGGCTATTTACGGGCGTGTGAAGAAGAGATCCTTCTACGCGAATTTGAGCGCGATTTAGTGGTCAGACCGGGCCAAGCTGCGATTGTCCTCAACACGGTCGACGGCCGGTCTGGCTATACCCATAGTATCGAAGTTCCAAAGTTCCAGCGCACGATTCTGATCAACGACACACGCTTTCTTGTTCTCGACAGCAGGACAGGAGCCGAGATTATTGAGCGACCAGGAAAAGACCTCAAGATTTCGCCTACACACAGATTCATCGATGTTGGGGAGATCGTTGATATTCTTGACGGGAAGGTGGTGGCCCCCGTTGGCGCCACCTATTGGGCTGCGGGCGACAGTTTCGTAATAAGCGGCTCGGCTCCTTGGGGCAAGGTCAGCATCTACTCGACGTTTGGCAACTACTTGCAAGTTTCAGATCAACTCACCGGGCCAGCCTGCTGTGAACCGAAGGTCGGTGAAACCCGTATCGGCATTGATCTTGAAAATGCTATATTCTCCATCTGGGGAACGCTCGGCTATAGAATAGGGCCGCTGCAAAACGACCGAATTCAACTTGCAGAGCTGGCGTCAGGCGGATACGCATCTGATAAGCTCGGTAACTCCTCACTATACCATTCATATATTGCGACGTTGGGGCCAGTCTCTCCCGTCAGTTTTGAAAAAGCGTTTGATGCCGCAGGCGGCTTTTTCGCTTCTGCGCAAGATCCGTTTGATCCTTATAAACCCGAGCTGTCATTTGATGAAAAATTGCGTAAGCGCATGGCTCATGTCGGCTTGCAAGCTGACACATGGCAGCTTCAATCGGCAGTGGGTGCCAACTCGCGGCCAGTAAATCAAATTGCTGAAGAGCAGTTTAGACGATTAGGCATTGAAACAACACCGATGCTTCTTGGCGAGACTCTTCTCGGTAGTTTGGCGTCTCGTCCCGACATACCCGAAATAGAGCGGTTTTCTGGCGGCGTAAATGACAGGATTGATCGTGCATCAAGCGTTATGAATGATTTTGCCTCCGAGGCCCTCGGTAATGGATGGCAAATAGAATGGTCGCTTCCAGACTCTGGATATACCATCGACGATTGCTATCATTTAGGCTTGGCAATTGAAGATCAAGATGGAAAGGAACTAGCAGGTGTACTTCTAGCGCCTCGAGATGTTAATGTTGTCAACCGCGTCGCCACAAAAAAAGGAGCAGTCTGGATCGCTCAAGCGCAATGCCAAGCCGGGGCAACGTTTGGAACGCTCCGAGATGTCTCCGCATTGTACTTGATGGATCTTGGAAATGAGCGTCCCTCAAAGAGCAACTCGTTTTTAATCAAGGAAACATATTACACTCAAAACACTGGCAAGTGGGATTGGTTTGACGGAGATATGAAAATAAAGGCCAATGACGAATTCGTTTTGACTTATGCTCCAAATGCTGGTGCGATCTCACTCTGGAACAGAGAAAAGCGTGAATTCACATTTATTGGAGAGAATGTCCCCGGCGGGGAGTTGCTAAGCGAAGCGTGGTTGCTTGAAGGCAGTCAGCACATTGTCCAGCTAAATTCAGATGGGAATCTGTTTTTTCATCGAGTTCACGGCGACCAGGCGCCAGTGCTGTATGGACGTATTGTCGATGATGAGATCGCGGTCTGGACCGCAGACTTTCGCTATGACGCTACGGCTGAAGCTCAAGCCCTGATTGACCTGAAATTTCCGGGCCACGATAACCAGTATAGCTTGGATCGATTTGGCGCGGCACGACGCATTGAGGACTTGGCGAGGTTCGCATTAGGTGAGCTTGCCCCACTCCCTGCTGCACCCGATATTCGCGTACCTCCCCGCTTGAGCGGTAGTGCAACTGTTACCCGCGATGGCAATGTTGTGGTTACATTGGATTTTGATCCGGCTCGGGTTGTGCAGGTCCTGATCTTTCAGGATGGAGTCCAGACTGGATCGAAGGCAGTTACAGAAATTTCCGTTTCACGCGAGCTTCATTTCCAACGATTGAAGGACTCCAAGGAAGCTTCAATATTCGCCATTGACAAAGATGGACTCGTCAGCGCCCCCGTCATGGTTCGATTTCCTGGAGCTGCCGCTGTGGCGTCTAGAAAGAGGGCGCTTGTTGTTGGGATCAACACGTACACAGATCCAAGGCTGCGATCCTTGGATTATCCGTTGCAGGATGCAGAACGTGTGTTGCGAGCTCTAAACGGTCCTAATGGCGACAGGCTTGACCAGATCGTTCTGCCCCCCAAGGATAGAAACGCGAGTCCTGCCGCCATTCTCGACGCCGTAGACGAGCTTTTACAAGGGCTCGAAGCCGGCGATCACGCGGTTGTTTATTTTGCCGGCCATGGGTTGAGGGGTGAGACAGGCGAGTTCTATCTCGCAACCTCTCAGACTGATACACATGACTTGCTAGACACTGCTTTACCGTTTTCTCACATCAGAGATAGGTTGGCCCAATCTTCAGCTCGTATTACGATTATACTCGACACGTGTCATTCAGGGGCAGCCGGCGAGGGAATTTTTGCGACTAGCGACGATGCGGTGATTGAACTCGCAAAAGTCCCCTCGAATTTGACAATTTTGGCGGCATCAAAAGGCCGCCAATTGTCTCTGGAGAGCTCAAAGTGGGGAGGAGGCCTTTTCTCTGTAGCGATTGCCAATGTCATCGGGCCCGCTCGTGAAAAATACGATATCGATCAAAGCGGCTCACTTGAAGCTTCTGAGTTCTATCGCGGAGTGAAAGAAGCGGTGGTTGAGGCTAGCAGTGGCGAGCAGACGCCGTGGATGGTTCGAAGCAGAATGGTGGGGGACTATGCACTCTTTTAGTCAAGCATTTGTCTGTTTCATCACAGCAACATTGATGTCCACGACTATCACGACAGCGCAGGACTGTCTTGCCTGTGATACTTATGTGGAGTTGGACGATGCCGATGCTCGGTGTTTTTTGGCTCGCTTTTCAGGATACCAGAACGAGCTCGCCAAATCGTCGGAGGAGCGTGTTTCAATAGATCTAACTGTTTGCGTGGAACGGCAAAGCCAAAACACATCTGACGGTTATTCCGAGAAGACTCGTGGTGTTGAAGATCTCAGAGCCGTTGATCCAGATGACGTTCTTCGAACATACCGGAATAAAAGAGAAAGAAGAGATAGGTATACGCTTGATCGCGAGGGCCTCGTATGTGTGAAAAAGGTTCTGGGGACGCGGGGAGGACCGTACGATCCGAGCGTGATCATAGACCTTATGAAGGACTGTTAGGGGAAGATCTATTTGACGATGATCAGGACAGGCGCGCAGACGTCAGTCAATCGTCCAAGTTCTTAGGGATGCGCCTTGAAGCATGGTCTCTGACTGCTAATCTCGTGACAATCATCAGTCTTCTCTTGGCGCTCGCTGCCGGTCTGCTCGCCTGGTTTGAGTACCGCGACCGACGTGAAGAAGCGCTCGCCACACGTACTCTCGAGTTCATTTCAACATGGGATGAGAGAGGCTACAGGAAGCCGTACTCTTTGCTCAGAGACGAAAGAAAGTCGTTTTTTGACTCTCTTTCTCAGGTGGACCGACGCGCCTCCCATACCGACGCCAGGGCTAGATCTAACATTTACTTTCGATTTTACCACAACTTTTTCAAAGAAAAACGGAATGAAGAGGCTTTTAATCAAGTAAAATTTTTCTTTAATATGCTGAGTCTGTGTCTCGAGGCAAATCTTTGCTCTAAAAATATCACAAAAACCTTCTTTGATGACACTATCAGAACTTTTCTTGATTGCTTTGGGGGCTATCTGGAAGAAGAAGCGCTAGTCACTGGAGCTACTTCATCAGTCATCCAACTTCGTCATTTGCTATCGCTTGAGTCGGGGACTTGCTTTTACGATTCGACGCCGCAAAATTCAGGAAGTAATACCTCACCGGGATCATAGGAGCAACGGATCGAACCCTCAGTTATGCGTTGCGCTGCACCGCCGATGGCGAGAGCTCTTCGGAGTTTTCTATTCCCTCTGAGGCGTCACCACAGCCACGTCAGACAGTTTCTGACTCTCGGCGAAGTCCGCGACTGCATCGAGAGGCTCTGCTAGATGCCGTCTGACCGCCATTGATAACAACCCGCCGATATCGCGCAGGAGAGGTTCGTCAGTGACAGCACGATCATCGGGAGGAGCGCATGGCCACGTATACAGACTGTCGAGTGGCGGCACCGAGCGGACGATCTCATCCGATTGCCACGAGGATCGCGGTCATTCTGATAGTGGTGTCCAGGTATCTGGGGAGCGAAAGCGCGTCTGCCGCAACGGATGCCGAGCCCTGAGGCCACCATTGCCTGCGCCTTCGTGCCATCAGACGACAGCGTAGATGACAATGTCGACTGTTCGAGGCTGCAATCGACACTCGTTGGCGATGGTATATTGGGGAGATTAAAAATGATATCCAAAAATATATCTATCTATAATTACTGATGCACAGATGTTTCGTGATTTAATTCCTGTAGTCTTGGTTGATATGCCTCGTCCGTCAGGCGTTCTTCCGGTTTACGCGCTTCCATAGACCGGCGCCTCAAGGCCCGCGCCGGGCATTTCCTCACCGTCTTGCGGTCAAGCCCGGTCTGTCGCGCGATCGTGCTGACGCCGAGGCCCTGCCGCTTCAATTGCGAGATCATCACGATCTCTCTCAGGTCTACCACCTGCACGCCCTTGCCTTGGCATCAGCAGGGGTATTTCTGCGCCGCCGATGGTCCGGGGGGCATGCCCCCCGGACCATCGGCACCAGCGCCAAACTGGGGAAATTTCATCCAGCGCTTTTGAGGAGATTACGTCCAGTACTCCCATGCGGCGGTTTGGGATCCTGAAGACGGGCGCACAGCTTGGCGATTGCGACATCCGAAACGCCAAGGTCCCTGGCCGCCTCCTGCGTCGGCTTCTCCCAAACCAGCGCGAACAGTTCCTCGCGCGAGAGCTCTTTTGACGGCATTTTGGCTTCTTTCCGGTCAGTGGTCGGCGGATATGCATCGTCTCATTATCGACAGTTGCGCCTCTCATGATGGATTTTCGACATTGGTGATTGATTTTTAATTCCTGAACTGTAAATTCATTTCGACGGATGCGCGCGGCATGATCGCCTTTCGGCGGCCATGAGAGAAAGCCGACATGGAACTCGACATCGGGAAACCTGCTCATTTTCAGAATGAACCCGTTCCAGAAGGTACGCGGCTCGCAGGGTGGGCCGCTCTTGTCCATGCGCTCGATGTGAAGGCACCCGTGAGAAGCCCCGCCTGCATTTCCGAACGGCATGTGCGCGGCAATCGCCGGCAGGAGGGCATCTGGGAGGTCTATGACAAGCGGTATCAACCGGACGACACCCTGGATGGGCATCTCGGCTTTGCCCTGCGCCATGAGCCGATCGATCTTCTGGTGCTGAAGCGCATTCTCGATGCGTTGTCGGAACAGGACCTCATAGATTTTATCCAGCGAACGCCGACTGGTTCGGTGACGCGGCGCGTGTGGTTCTTTTACGAAACCTTGAGCGGCAAGCGCCTCGAAATCGACGACGCTCCCACAGTCACCGCTGTCGATGCACTCGATCCCGAAGCTTATTTCACTGGTCCGGCGTCATTGTCTCTACGCCATCGCGTACGCAACAATCTGTTGGGCACAGGCGCATTCTGTCCGATCATCAGGCGCACCGAAAAGCTGGCAGCATTTCTGGCTCTCGCTCTTTCCCGCAAGGCACGGGAGACCATAGGGCGAACGGGTGCTCAGATTGTTTCCCGGGCCGCAAGCTTTCTCCTCCTCGCCGACAGCCGCGCGAGCTTCGAGATCGAGGGGGAACGCGCGCCGGCCAATCGGCTCGAGCGCTGGGGACGCGCTGTTCTCGAGGCGGGCAGGCGTCCACTCGACAGAGAAGAGATCTACCGCCTGCACCGCATCCTGATCGGTGACAACCGGTTCACCGAGATCGGATACCGCAGCGAAGGCGTGTTCCTGGGCGAGCGGGACCACAACAACGATCCGCTGCCCGAGTTCATCGGAGCCAGCCCTCAGGATGTTCCCGACATCATGACCGGCCTCAATGAATGCAACAACAGGCTGCGGACCTCAGACGTCGATCCGATCCTGCAGGCTGCGGCAATCGCATTCGGGTTCGTTTACGTTCACCCGCTGGCCGACGGAAATGGACGTCTGCACCGCTGTCTCATCCACCATGTGCTTGCCGAGCGCAAATACACCCCGCCCGGCATTGTGTTTCCTGTTTCCGCCGTCATGCTGGATCGCATCGACGACTACGCCACGACCCTGAAGCGGCATTCCGGTCCCCTGATGGAGTTCATCGACTGGCGCGCCCAGCCCAATCACAATGTCCAGGTGACCAATGACACGGCGGACCTCTATCGCTATTTCGACTGCACCGAGGAAGCCGAGTTCCTGTTTAGCTGCGTCCAGCGGACAGTCGAGATCGATCTGCCGCGCGAGATCGACTATCTCAAGTGCCGCGATCAGGCCCTGACGGCCATCATGAACCTGGTCGAAATGCCCGACCGCATGGTGCAGGACCTCATCATGCATATCCGCCAGAACGGCGGGTCACTTAGCAAGCGCCGCCGCACCGGCGAGTTTGAGAAGCTGCGTGATGATGAGGTCAGCCGGATTGAGGCGATTGTCGCTGATGCCTTTGACGGCTTTGACGGCAGATATAGCTCAAAGGTGTAAGCCTCGATCTGCCGCGGCCGGTTTCCGCAAGTTCGGAGTATTCCCTGAAGCTGTTCGCAGCAGAGCCCAACGCGCCCTGATTTTGGCGGTTTGCGGCAAAGCCGGAACCCTCCGGCGCTTCAATACCTTTGAAAGTAGAGAGGCCATCCAATGACAATGGCCCATCCGTTGAAGATGCCGGCAGCGAAAACGATGCCGCCGCTCGGCTCGACGCGGTGGTGTTGTCCATTGCCCGCCTGATCGGCAGGCGCATGGCCCAAGAGGAATTTGGGAAGACCATGCGCACCGCCAACGACAATGCGCACCGGAGGAAAAATGACTGTGACGCCTCGCGCCCATTTTCCCGTGGGAGGCAGTAAGAATTAGTATCTACATTGTTGATACAAGTGTGCAGCATACTATTGTATCGAGTTGATAGATACAGGAGGCATGGCCATGCGCGTGAATATCAAAAAATGGGGTAATAGCGCTTCGGTGAGGATTCCCCACTCGGTGATGACCGCCGCCCACTTGCATGTCGATCAGGTGGTGGAGGTGCGGGAGGAAGATGGCCGGGTGGTCATTGAACCCGTCCAGAGTCCTTCTTATGATCTCGCCAAGCTGTTGGCCGAGATGACGCCCGACACCTTCCATGATGAGGTGGATTTCGGCGTGCCTGTCGGCAAGGAAGTCTGGTGATGGCCGCATGGGTGCCTGACAGCGGAGACATCGTGTGGGTGAATTTCGATCTGCAGGCCGGGCACGAACAGGCTGGCCATCGCTCTGCTCTGGTGCTGTCGCCTGCCCGCTATAACGGGTTGCGGGGCATGATGCTGTGCTGCCCGCTGACAACGAAGATCAAGGGCTATCCCTTCGAAGTTGTCATCAGCCAGAACCCGCCAAGCGCCATTCTTGCCGATCAGATCAAGAATCTGGATTGGCGTGCTCGCAAGGCCAAGCGCAAGGGCGAGGTAGCTGCCGCGGTGCTGGCTGATGTTCGCGCCAAGCTCAAGGCATTGCTTCAAATGTAAGGATTCCGCCATGCTCCGCGTTGCCCTTTACACCCGCGTTTCCTCCGAGAACCTGCGCCCTTGAAGGGATCAGCGAGGTCACCGAAGCCTTGCCTGCGACGGAACAAATAAATCATCGACTACATTGAGCCTGCACCACGTGCTGGGCGAGTTCCAGCCCAATAGTGGTGATCCTTCCTCGCCAGTCTCCGTCCTAGGACTTTGACAGGGAGAACGGGGCCGGAAGGCCGGGATTGGAGGCCTTCCGGCACATCAGGTCATTACGAGACGAGGCGCCGATAGATCGCCGGCAGGGCGCCGGGCAGCCGCTCCGGATCGGCGATGATCGCGTAGGAGCCCTTGCCGAAGAGGTAGGGAAAATAGTCGCGCGCCGCCTCGTCGACGGTGACGCCGAAGACGGTGAGGCCCTCCCGCCGCGCCTCGCGGATCGCCTCGCGCGTGTCCTCGATCCCGTAGCGCCCCTCGTAATAGTCGATGTCGTTCGGCTTGCCGTCGGTCAGCAGCAGCAGCAGGCGGTGGCGCTGCGGTCTCAAGGCGAGCTGCCGGGCGACATGGCGGATCGCCGCGCCCATGCGGGTGTACTGGCCGGGCCGCAAGGCCGCGATCCGGCGCTCGACGGCGGACCTGAGCGGCTCGTCGAAGGTCTTCACCGTGTCGACCCGCACGCTCTGGCGCCGGCGCGAGGTGAAGGTATAGACCGCGTGCTCGTCGCCGCAGGCGGTCAGCCCGTGGGTGAGGGCGAGCAGCGCCGCCTTTTCGACATCGAGGACGCGGTGGCCGCCGATCCAGGCGTCGGTTGACAGCGACACATCCATCAGCACGGCGACGGAGAGGTCCCGCTCCACGGCGCGGCCGCAGGTGAAGACGTTCTCGGAGCCGGCGCTGCCGGCCCGCCGGTCGGCCTCCGCCCGCACAAGGGCGGAAAGGTCGAGTTCGTCGCCATCGGGCTGCCCGTGCAGCACGAGGCGCCGCGGCCGCAGGGCCTCGAACTGGCGGCGGACGGCGCGGATGCGCCGCCGCAAGCCGTCGTCGGGGAGCCAGACCTCGCCGGTCTCGGGCGCGCGCGCGGCGATGACGCGGCAGTGATCCGGCCGGTGGGCCCGCCGCTTCCAGTCCCATTCCGGATAGGTCAGCCCGTCGGCCAGGCTTCCGTCCTCGGCCTCGGAAGGGGCGAGATCGAGATCCATCTTGAGGCGGACGCCGGCCTTCTGCCGATTGCTGCCGATGGTCAGTTCGGTGATGTCGTCGGCCGCCTGCCGGGCGCCGTCCTCGTCGTCGTCGTCGACCCGGCGGTTGACGTTGACCATCTCTGCCAGCGAGAAGATCGTCTCGAAGCGGTGGAAGTAGAGCGGATCGCCGCGGTCGCTCATGTCGGTGTCGCGCCGCTCGGCCTGGCGGCGGCGGGCGTCGACGGCAATTGAAGTACCGGACGGGTCGTCGGTATCGTCGGGGCGGGGCGTGCCGGTCTCCTCGCGGATTTCGCCGAACAGCGGCACGGGCAGATAGGTGCGGTAGCCGCGCGGGGCCTTGACGCCGGCAAGATCCGCGTCCGGGTTCTCGATGAGAGCGAGGAGATCTTCTCCGGCATCGCCGCGCTGTCCGGCGAGCAGGGCGCGGATCGCCTGCTCGACGCGCATCTCGGCCGCAGGGAGAGCACGCTGCGGGCGAACCGCAAGGGCCGCCGCGCGCAACCGGTGGAACAGCGGGCGCAGGCCGGGCCACGCCTGCAGGGTGGCGCGGGTGGTGGCGATGGACTGGCGCAGCCGCAGCAGGTCGTCGACCAGCGGATCGCCGCTTCGTGCCGCCCCCGCTCCGGCATGGGCGAACCAGCAGGCCAGCCACTCGTACAGCGCGACATTGTCCGCCCGCTCGGGAAAGCTGTCGATGACGGCCGGCAGCCGCAGCGTCGCGCTGTCGAGGATCGCAACATCCATCCGCTCGGCGCCGAGCCCGACGCGCCGCAGCAACGACAGCCGGTGCGCGGACACCGCAGGCGCGCTCTCGACAAGGCGCAGCGCGCCGTTGCCGCCCATCGCCCGGAACAGCACACCGAGCCGGCCGCGCAGGCCGGCAAGCGTCACCGCCGCATCCGGATGATGGGGCAGGGTGGTGAGGCCGCCGACCAGCCTGTGCCAGTGCGACCCGACGAATTCCTCCGGCTCGAACAGCGACATGATGTTACCCCAGCGCCAGGTCTGCGACGCGGGCAAGGGCGGCCTGCACGTCTGGATCGTCGCTCAGCGGCTGCAGCAGCGCCGCCTCGATCGCCAGCGCCGGCTTCATCCCGGCATGGATCAGGGTCGCCGCATAGACCAGAAGTCGGGTCGAGGCGCCCTCGTCGAGATCCTGCCCCTTGAGGTCGCGCAGCGCGTTGGCGATGCGCACCAGCGGCACGCAGCGTTCCGCCGCAAGCCCGCTTTCGCTGGCGACGATGGCCGCTTCCGTCTGCGGGTCCGGATAGCCGAATTCCATCGCCACAAAGCGCTGGCGAGTGGAGGGCTTCAGCGACTTCAGCACGTTCTGGTAGCCGGGATTGTAGGAGACGACGAGCATGAACTCGGGCGGCGCGACCAGCGTCTCGCCGGTGCGCTCCAGGGTGAGCGTGCGCCGGTCGTCGGTGACCGGGTGCAGCACGACGGTCACGTCCTTGCGGGCTTCCACCACCTCGTCGAGATAGAGGATCGCGCCCTCGCGCATCGCCCTCGTCAGCGGCCCGTCGGCCCACACCGTCTCGCCGCCCTTCAGCAGATGGCGCCCGGTCAGGTCGGCGGCGGTGAGGTCGTCATGGCAGGCGACGGTGTAGAGCGGGCGGCCGAGGCGCGCCGCCATATGGGCGACGAAGCGGGTCTTGCCGCAGCCGGTCGGCCCCTTCAGCAGCACCGGCAGCCGGTTGCGCCAGGCCTGTTCGAACAGCAGGCACTCGTCGCCGGTGGCCGCATAGAAGGGCAGGTCGGGGGCCGGGCCGCGCGCGGCGGCGGACTGGGTCGCGAGGGTCATCGAAGATCACTCCTTGAAACGCCCGGCGCGGGCGCATCTGCAAAAGGGCGGAGAAGGGAAGGGCCGGGCGCCGAGGGTGCGGCGCCCGGCCTTGTTGTCACTCGGCAGCCTGCAGCGCGGCAGCGCGGTCCTGGCGAGCGACCCTGCGCCGTTCGCGGACGGGGCCGAACACCGCCCACAGGAACATCAGCGCGGCGATGACGACGAGAACGCCGGAGCCGAGGCGCACCCAGTAGAAGGGAGCGATCTCGTCCTGCACCTCCATGTAGGACATGCCCATCACGCGCTGCAGATGGATCTGCACGGCCCCGGCA
Source organism: Stappia sp. P2PMeth1 (assembly GCF_900185735.1). Taxonomy (NCBI): domain Bacteria; kingdom Pseudomonadati; phylum Pseudomonadota; class Alphaproteobacteria; order Hyphomicrobiales; family Stappiaceae; genus Stappia; species Stappia sp. P2PMeth1. Next base: position 27,392 of record NZ_FYAW01000017.1, read on the forward strand.
AAGGTCAGGGCGAAGGTCATCACCGTCATGGCGCCGCTCATCAGCCAGAAGGAGACGATGTTCAGCGTCTGGTGATAGGGCGCCTTGCCGCGCAGATAGGGCATGGCATAGGAGATCAGCGCCAGGTTCAGCATCACATAGGCGCCGTAGAAGGCGAGATGCCCGTGGGCGGCGGTGAGCTGCGTGCCGTGCGTGTAGTAGTTCACGAAAGACAGGGTGTGGAGGAAGCCCCACACACCGGCCCCGAAGAAGGCGCCGACCGTGCAGCCGAGCGACCACAGCACCGCGGCCCGGTTCGGATGGTCCTTGCGGCCGCGGAACACCATCGTGAAGGCGAAGACCACCATCGCGAAGAACGGCGCGACCTCGAGGGCGGAGAAGATCGATCCGACCCACTGCCAGTAGCCGGGCGCGCCGATCCAGTAATAGTGGTGGCCGGTGCCGAGCAGGCCCGAGAACAGGGCAAGGCCGACGATCGAGTAGAGCCACTTCTCGATGACTTCCCGGTCGACGCCGGTCAGCTTGATCAGCAGGAAGGCAAGGACCGCGGCCATCACCAGTTCCCACACGCCCTCCACCCACAGATGGACGATGTACCACCAGTAGACCTTGTCGAGCGACAGGTTGTCCGGCGCATAGAAGGCGAAGAGCCAGAACACGGCGATGCCCCACAGGCCGAGCAGAAGCACGCTGGTGACGGCGGTGCGCCGGCCCTTCAGCACGGTCATCGACACGTTGTAGAGGAAGATCAGCGCCACCACGACGATGGCGATCTTGATCCACAGCGGCTGCTCCAGGAACTCGCGCCCGCCATGGATGCCTTGCGTGTAGCCGATGACGGCGGCCAGCGCGCCGACCATCAGCAGCACGAGCTGCAGATAGGCGAGGAACGGGCTCTCGATCTCGCGCTCCGCCTCTTCCGGGATCAGGTAGTAGGCGCAGCCGAAGAAGCCCATCAGCAGCCAGACGATGAGCGCGTTGGTGTGGATCATGCGGATGATGTTGAACGGCATCAGTTCCGCGAGGGTATTCGGCAGGACGTAGACCGTACCGGCAAGGCCGCCGGCAAGGATCTGCACGCCGAACAGGACCATGGCACAGACGAAGTACCAGTAGGCCACTCTTTGGGAAGCGTATTTCATCGGGGTGTGCTCCTCAGCCCGCGTCGTTGGGCGGCCAGCCCTGCGTGTCGATCCGGCTCGTCCACTCGAGGAAGTCGACGAGGTCGTTCAGCTCTTGTTCGGTCAGGTGAAACTGGGGCATCTGGCGGCGGCCCTCGATGCCGGTCGGCTGCGCCTCCATCCAGGCGATCAGGCTCTCCCTTGCGCCTTCCGCATCGTCGCGGCCGCCGTAGCGGACCCAGACATTGCCGACCTCGGGTGCGAAATAGGCGCCTTCCCCGAGGATCGAGTGACAGTTGATGCAGGAGTGCTTCTCCCAGACATGCTTGCCGCGGATCACCGACGCGGTCATCGAGGCTTCGTCCGTGGAGGTGGTGACGATGTACCAATGACTGTGCGCGGTCAGGGCGACGAAGACGACGAAGAAGAAGATCGAACCACCGTAGAAGATGTTCCTGGCGGCCGACTTGGTGAAACGCTCGACTGGCGGTCGATGCGGCTCGCTTGGTCCGGACATGTATGCTCTCCAGTTTGCTGGCGGATGCCGACAGTGGAGAAGAGCTAGGACCAAGCCCGCCGGCGGACGTTGCTCCAGCGCAAACTCTGCAGAAGCCACCGCGGCGCGAGTTTGCGGCGGCTCAAACTTCGCGTCACGGACGGCTGATAGGGTCGTTCCAACAGGAGGCTCGGATGAGCGAAGACGCGACAGCAGACCTGCAGCCGGACGAGGGATGGGGGCCGCTTGACGGGTTGCCCGGCAATCCGATGATGTGGATCCTGATTCTCGGGGAACTCGCCGTCTTCGGCGCCCTGCTGGTCGGGTTCTCGGTGGCGCGGATGCTGAACCCGGTGGAATTCGCCGCGGGACAGGCCGTGCTGGACGTACGGCTCGGCGGCCTCAACACCTTGGTGCTGATCGCCAGCGGCTGGTGCGCGGCACTGGCTGTGCAGCGGCGCAGGAGCAACGGCTCGGGCCGCCCGCAACTCGTCGCGGCAATGGCGCTCGGGGCGGTGTTTCTCGTGGTGAAGGGGATCGAATACGCAGCCAAGCTCAAGGCCGGCCACGGCCCGGACAGCGGCACCTTCTTCGAGCTCTACTATCTCGTCACCGGCTTCCATGCGCTGCATGTGGTCGCCGGTATCGTGCTGCTGGCCGTGGTCGCCTGGCGCAACAGCCTGGAGAACCTGGAGACCGGCACCGCCTTCTGGCACATGGTCGACCTGGTGTGGATCCTGGTCTTCCCCGTCGTCTACCTGATCGGGTGATCCTGATGGCCCGCCTGCATCTTGCCGCCGTTGCCCTGGCGCTGCTCGCCGTCGTCTCGCTCGAGGTTGCGGGCGGACCGGCGCCCCTACTCGTCTGGGCGATCCTCACCCTGACCATCGCCAAGGCGTGGATCGTGCTGAGCGAGTTTCTCGGCCTGCGCGAGGCGCCGGCCGGTTGGCGCTACGGCCTCATCGCTCTCGTTGCCGCGCTGGGCGGCACCATCGGTGCCGTGTTCACGACGGCCCATCTCATCGGCTGAACGCCCTTTCCCGCACCCGTCCTTGACGGCATTCTCCTCAAGCGAGGTCCCATGACAGGCAGGTCACACCAAATGGCACGCATCGGCATTCTCACCGTCTCGGATCGCGCCAGCGCCGGGGTCTATGAAGACCGCAGCGGGCCGGCGGCGCTCGACTGGCTGCGGCAGCACCTTGTCGGCGACTGGGAGTTCGTCACCCGCATCGTTCCCGATGGCGCCGACAGCGTCGCCGGCGCGATGCGTCACCTATGCGATGTGGAGGGCTGCGACCTGCTGCTGGTCACCGGCGGCACCGGACCGGCGCCGCGCGACGAGACGCCCGAGGCTCTGGCGCAGGTCGCGACGCGCTTTCTGCCCGGCTTCGGCGAGGCGATGCGGCGGGCGAACCTTGCCGAGGTGCCGACGGCGATCCTGTCGCGCCAGGAGGCGGCGGTGCGTGGGGCAAGCCTCATCATCACCCTGCCGGGCAAGCCGGCGAGCATCGCTACGTCGCTGAATGCGGTCTTCGCCGCCGTGCCCTATTGCCTCGATCTGATCGGTGCGGCGCGCATCGACACCGATCCGGCCCGCCTCAAGGCGTTCCGGCCGGCTGCGTCCTGACCGCATCCCGCGCGCCCGACCAGGCGACGCCGGTCGGCCCGTCGAGAAAGCCGTCGCAAAAGGCGCCGCCCGGCGCATGCGGCAGCGCCTTGGCGCAGAACTCCTCCGCATCGATCCGGCCCGACGTCAGATCCGCGAACAGATCGATGACCTCGAAGAAGCCGGTGGTCTGCGGCGACAGGCGCAGGCTGGCGACCCCTGCCTGGCGCAGGGACGGCAGGTGGTGGGCCATGTTGGCGCATTGGCCGGACAGGGTCTGCAAGCCGTTGATCGCCAGGAACTGCTGATCGTCGAGCGTGTCGACGGCCAGCCCGTCCGGGTCCTCGGCGCAGACGAACTGGCACTGGTCCTTGGCCCGGTCGTGATAGCGGGCATGGTAGCAGCGCCCGGAGATGGCGAGCGGCAGGCGCCCCCAGCCCCAGACCTCGACGGGCATGTCGGTGGCGGCGCAGATCCGCTGCACCGAGGCGGCCGACAGTTCCGGCGGCAGACAGACACCGACCGCGCCGCGCCGCTGGAGCACCGCCAGCGTGCCCTCATTGTAGACATTCACCAAGGGGCCGACCGAGAAGCGCGCGCCCTCCGGGAGATAGGCCAGCATGGTGAGGTCGTTGACCTCGACCTCCAGCTCCATCGCGGCGAGTTCGGCCGCCATGCGCCGCTCCCGCTTCAGCGGCGTGATGAGGGCGAGGCTGGTCAACGCCACGTCCTTGCCGCCGGCCACGAGCTGGGCGACCGCGTCCGGCAGCCGCGTCTGGTAGAAGGGCAGCCGCTTCGAGCAGACAAGCTCGCCGAGGACGACGCGGGAGATGCCGGGCGTTTCCGCGAGACGCTCGTAGAACGCGCTCCACAGGCCCGCGTCCCAGAAGCCCTGGATCGGGCCGACGGTCAGTTGCATGCCTTCATCTCCAGATCTTGTTGTAGGCCCCGGCCGTCGCCGCCTGTCCCTCGGTCAGCCGCGCCAGCGCCCCGACGGGAACCTCGCGGCCTTCCGCGAGCGCCTCGACCGCCTGGCGGAAGTTGCGCACCACCTGCGCGACATAGGCGCGCGAGCGCTGGCGGCCCTCGATCTTCAAGGCGGTGACGCCGGCGCGGGACAGGGCGGGCAGAAGCTGCGAGGCGTCCAGGCTCGCCGGATCCTCGAACACATAGCCGGTGCGCGCGCCGACCTTGAAGCAGCCCTTGCACAGGGTGGGATAGGGGGCGGGCGCCTGCGCCGGGGTGCGGTGGATGGTGTAGCCGCCAAGGCGCGCGGCCAGATCCCCGTCCTCCTCCACATAGGACACGTGGCTTGCCGGCGAGCAGACGCCGTTCATGTTCGGCGACTTGCCGGAGATGTAGGAGGACAGCGAGCACCGCCCCTCCGCCATGACGCAGAGCCCGCCGAACACGAAGACCTCCGTCTCCACGTCGATGTCGCGGTTGATGGTGGCGATCTCCTCGACGCTGAGCACCCGCGGCAGCACCACGCGCTTCACGTCGAAGGCGCTGGCATAGAAGTTGATGACATCCGGATTGGCGGCAGCCGCCTGTACCGAGAGATGCCGGCGCAGCGAAGGATGGCGCTCGGCCGCATGGGCGATCAGCCCGAGATCGGCGAGGATCGCCGCATCCGCGCCGAGCGTTGCGGCATCGCTCACCGCCCGGTGCCACAGCTCCATCTCGCCGGCGCGCGGGAAGGTGTTGATGGCGATCAGCACCTTGGCGCCGCGCGCATGGGCATAGGCGATGCCCTCGGCCATTTCGCGGCGCGAGAAATTGAGGCCGGGAAAGTTGCGGGCATTGGTGTCGTCGGCGAAGCCGCAATAGATGGCGTGGGCGCCGGCATCGACCGCCGCGCGCAGCGAGGCCGGTGTCCCGGCCGGGCAGACGAGCTCCATCATCGCACCGCTCCCGACCGCGTCAGCGGCACGCCGGTGGTCCGCTCGACTCCCTCGATCAGCCGCCGGGCGAGCCCGGACAGCGGGCCGGCGAACGTCGCCAGTTCCTGGCCGAGATCGAGTTCCGCGTCGTCGATGGCGTTGCGCAGCGCCAGCACGGCCGAGGTGTCGCCCTCCACCGTGAGATCGCGCGAGAAGAACAGGGCGTCTCCGTCCCAGACCCCGTGAACGAGGCCGATCAGCACCGCAAGCGAGCCGGAGATCCGGGCATCGCCGGCCGGCGGGTCGCGGTGCAGGCTGACCGCGGGCAGATCGCGCGTCAGGTCGAGCAGGAAGGAGACGGGCACATCGCTGGCGGTCAGCACGAACCGCGACCGGCGATAGGACCCGAGGCGCTCGAGAACCCCCGGATTGCGGGCGAGGATCTTGCGGGCGAGCCGCGTCAGCAGCATGTCGCCGGGAGGATAGGGGGCCAGCCGGACGCCGAGCGCAAGCAGCGCAGGCATGCGCGGGATCGCGCGATGTTCCGGCAAAGGGGCGAGGGCTTCGGGCATGTGGCGCTCCCGGCAGGCGTGGCGGACTGCCCGCACCATAGAAGCGCGACCTGGCGCCGTTGTTGATCCGTATCAACTTCGCGGTCGATCGGCTTTGCTATGGCTCACCGGTTGCAACAGGAGCCGCCATGCGCCGTCTGCCAGCCTTTCCGGACCTTCGCAGCTTCCTTCGCTGGTGCGACGCGGCTGGCGAGTTGCACACCCTCGGCTATCCGGTGTCGCTCGTCGAGGAGGTCACCGCGATCCATCGCAAGGTGCTGCTGGCGGGTGGCCCGGTCCTGCGATTCGACCGGCCGGTCTCGGCGGATGGCTCCGTGTCCGACATCCCGCTCGTCGCCAATCTCTTCGGCACCCGGCGCCGCGTTGCCGCCGGCCTTGGCATCGAGCCCGCCGACATTCCGGCTCTTGGCGCGTTTCTCGCGGCTCTGCGGGCGCCGGTGCCCCCGCAGGGCATCAGTGACACGCTGTCGCGCTGGCCGCAGATGGCGGCAGCGCTGCGCGCCCGTGTCAGGGTGGTGGGTCAGGGCGTCTCGCAGGAAGAGCGGATGAGCGAGCCCGACCTTTCGCGCCTGCCGGTGCAGACCTGCTGGCCGGGAGATGCAGGTCCGTTGATGACATGGCCGGTGGTGCTGACCCGCGACGCGGGGTCGCAGGCGAGTGACAGCGGGCGCTACAATGCCGGCATCTACCGGACGCAGGTGCTGGCAAAGGACCGCCTGATCCTGCGCTGGCTGCCGCACCGGGGCGGCGCTGCCCATCATCGGAGCTGGCAGCGCCAGGGCGAGCCGATGCCGGTCGCCATCGCCCTTGGCGCCGATCCGGCAACGCTGCTGGCGGCCGCCCTGCCGCTGCCGGAAACCGTGTCGGAGATTGCCTTTTCCGGCGTCCTGCGCGGGGCCCGGACCTCGCTCGCGCCGGCCGTCTCCGTGCCGATGCTGGTTCCCTCAAGCGCCGAGATCGTGGTGGAGGGCTGGGTGCATCCGGGCGAGACGGCGCCGGAGGGCCCCTTCGGCGATCACACCGGCTATTACAACTCGGTCGAGCCCTTCCCGGTGATGCGGGTGAGCGCGATCACCCATCGCCGCGATCCGCTCTACCTCTCCACCTGGACCGGCCGGCCGCCGGACGAGCCCTCGATCATCGGCGAGGTGTTCAACGATCTCGCGCTTCCCGTCATCCGCCAGCAGATCCCGGAAGTGGTGGACCTGTGGCTGCCGCCCGCCGCCTGTTCCTATCGGATCGCGGTGATCGCGATCGACAAGCGCTATCCCGGTCAGGCGCGCCGGGTGATGCTCGCCCTGTGGGGCCTGCTGCCGCAATTCAGCTACACCAAGATGATCGTGGTGGTCGACGCCGACATCGACCCGCGCAACTGGGACGACATCGCCTGGGCGCTGGCGACCCGCTACGACCCGGCGCGCGACACGATGCAACTCGACCGCACGCCGATGGACTATCTCGACTTCGCCTCGCCGCTGGAAGGGCTTGCCGGCAAGATCGGCCTCGACGCGACGGTGAAGATCGGGTCCGAGACGGCCCGCGCCTTCGGTGAGGTGATGCGCCTGTCGCCGGAGGCGGAGAGCGCGGCCGAGCGCATCCTGAAGGCGGAGGGGCTGGCATGACCCGCGTGGTCCTCGGCGTCTCCGGTGCGTCCGGGGCAATGCTGGCGCTCGCCTGCGCCCGCGATCTCGCCCGGCGGGGCGCGTCGATCGATCTCGTGGTCAGCGCCGGGGGAGAGCGGACGTTTGCGTTGGAGGACGGTCTTGCCGCGCGGGCGGAGCTGTCCGCCCTGGCCGCGCGCGAGCATGCCATTGGCGATGTCGGGGCGCAGATCGCCTCCGGCTCCTGTCCGGTGGCCGGCATGATCGTCGCGCCGTGTTCGATGCGCTCGCTCAGCGCCATTGCCCATGGTCTCGACGACAACCTGCTGACGCGCGCCGCCTCCGTCCAGCTCAAGGAGCGCCGGCCATTGGTGCTGCTGGCGCGGGAGGCGCCGCTGTCGCTCGTGCACCTGCGCAATATGGTGCTGGCGACCGAGGCCGGTGCCATCATCCTGCCACCGGTACCTGCGTTCTATCTGCAGCCCGACTCGCTGGCCGACGCGGTGGCCGAGATCGCCGCGCGGGCCGTCGATCTGCTGCGGCTGGGACCGGCTGAGGCGCGGCGCTGGCAACCGGCCGGCCCGGACATGTGAGCTGCGGGCGGCGTCTCGGCTGTTTCGCAGCCTTGGGGTTTCGGGTTAACCTCCTGTCAGTCCGGGATTTGGCAAAAGAGGGGAACCTCCTCCGCACGGTGCGGCAGACCCTGGCGACGAAAGACCTCGCGTGATCATTCCCTGCATCCTGTCCGGTGGCTCCGGTTCGCGGCTCTGGCCGCTGTCGCGCTCCGCCCGTCCCAAGCAGTTCCTTCCGATCTTCGATGGCGAGAGCCTGTTTCAGAAGACGCTGAAGCGCTTCGCCGGCCCTGCCTTCGCCGCTCCCATCGTCATCGCCAATTCCGAGCACCGCTTCCTTGTCGGCGAGCAGATGGCCGAGGCCCGCGCCCCCGCCGATGAGGCAGCCATCGTGCTGGAGCCGGTCGGCCGCAATACGGCAGCGCCCGCCGCCATCGCCGCGCTGTTGGCGCAGGCGCGCGACCCGGACGCGCTTGTGCTGCTGGCGCCCTCCGACCATCTGCTGCGCGATACGGACGCCTTTGCCGCCGCCGTCGAGCGCGCGCTTCCGGCCGCCCGTGCCGGGCGCATCGTCACCTTCGGGATCAAGCCGTCCGAGCCCAACACCGGCTATGGCTATATCCGGCTGGCGGAGGCGGGCGAGGGGCCATGTGCCGTCGAGGCCTTTGTCGAGAAGCCGGACCTTGCGCGCGCCCGCGCGTTTCTTGATGCCGGAACCTATGTCTGGAACGCCGGCATCTTCCTGTTCTCCGCCCGCGCCATGCTGGAGGAGTTCGCGCGCCACGCGCCCGAGGTCCTTGACCGGGTGCGCGAGGCGCTGGGCGCGGCGACCCGCGACCTCGACTTCCTGCGCCTCGATGCGGGGCTCTTCTCCAAGGTGCCGAACATCTCCATCGACTATGCGATCATGGAGAAGTCGGAGCGGATTTCCTGTGTGCCGATGGAACCGGGCTGGAGCGATCTGGGTTCCTGGTCTGCGGTATGGGAGGCTTTCGAGAAATCCGATGACGGCAACAGCGTTCTGGGCGAGGCGCGTTTCGTGAAGGCACGGGACAATCTCGTCGTCAGCGACGGCGCGCTGGTCTCGGTGATCGGCCTCGACCACGTCATGGTGGTTGCGACCAAGGACGCCGTCCTCGTCGCCGACAAGGCCCATGCCCAGGACGTCAAGTCCGTGGTCGAAGGATTGCAGGCGGAAGGGCGCCGCGAAACGCGCGAGCATCGCCGCCTGTACCGGCCCTGGGGCTGGCGCGAGGAGATCGCCGTCGGTGGCCGCTTCCAGGTGCAGGAAATCGAGATCAAGCCGGGCGAGAGCATGTCCCGGCAAAGCCATGTCAACCGGGCCGAGCACTGGGTGGTGGTCTCCGGCACGCTTGCCGTCGAGATCGACGGCGAGACACGGTTGATGACCGAGAACCAGTCGGCTTACGTTCCGGTCGGCGCCCGCCATCGCCTCGCCAATCCGGGCCGGGTGCCGGCGCGTGTCATAGAAATCCAGTCGGGCGCCTATATAGGCGACGACGACATTATCCGTTACGACGAGGCGGGAGCGCCTCTCTCGCCGGAGTAGGTCCGGGTTCGCCCTCCAGTCCCGCCTATGCCGACCCGCATCAGATCCTGAGGAAGACACATGCTGCCAGTGCCCGTCGCCGAACTGAAGCCGAACACCTATGCCTACGAATCCCGGCCCATGGTGAAGGCCACCGGTTTCCGCGAATACGATGCCCGCTGGCTGTTCGAGAAGGAAATCAACCTCATGGGGATGCAGGCCCTCGGCATGGGCATTGCGACCCTCATGCACGAGCGCGGCGTGCGCCCCGACATCGTCGTCGGCCATGATTTCCGCGGCTATTCCGCCTCGATCAAGATGGCGCTGGTCACCGGCCTGATGGCCGGCGGCGTGCGCGTCCACGACATCGGCCTTGCCCTGTCGCCGATGGCCTATTTTGCGCAGTTCGCCCTCGACGTGCCGGCGGTCGCCATGGTCACCGCCTCGCACAACGACAATGGCTGGACCGGCGTCAAGATGGGCATCGAGCGCCCGCTGACCTTCGGCCCGGACGAGATGGGGCGACTGAAGGAGATCGTCCTGACGGCGAGCTTCCGCGAAGGCTCCGGCAGCTACCGCTTCGTCGAGAACTTCCCCGAGCAGTATATCGCGGACCTGACCAACCGGCCGCGCCTCTCCCGTCCAATCAAGGTCGTCGCCGCCTGCGGCAACGGCACGGCCGGCGCCTTCGCGCCGCGTGTCCTTGAGGCGCTGGGCGCCGACGTCATCCCGCTCGACTGCGAACTCGACCACACCTTCCCGCGCTACAACCCCAACCCGGAAGACATGAAGATGCTTCATGCGCTCCGCGACAAGGTGCTGGAGAGCGGCGCCGAGGTGGGGCTCGGCTTCGACGGCGACGGCGACCGCTGCGGCGTCGTCGACAACGAGGGCGAGGAGATCTTTGCCGACAAGGTCGGCGTGATGCTCGCCCGCGACCTGTCGGCGCTGCATCCCGGCTGCCGCTTCGTCGTCGACGTCAAGTCGACCGGCCTCTTCGCCACCGATCCGGTGCTGCAGCAGAACGGCGCGGTGACCGATTACTGGAAGACCGGCCATTCGTATATCAAGCGCCGGGTCAACCAGTTGGACGCGCTGGTCGGCTTCGAGAAGTCCGGCCATTATTTCTTCAACGCGCCGATCGGCCGTGGCTACGACGACGGTCTCGTCTCGGCCATCGCCATCCTCGACATGCTGGACCGCAACTCGGACCGGTCGATGGCGGATCTGCGCCGGGCGCTGCCGCGCACCTGGGGCTCGCCGACCATGTCGCCGCACTGCGCCGACGAGATCAAATACGAGGTCGTCGAGCGGGTGGTGGCGCGCTTCACGGCGATGAAGGAGCGCGGCGAGACGATTGCCGGCCACGGCATTTCCGATCTCGTCACCGTCAACGGCATCCGCGTCGTCGCCGAGGACGGTACCTGGGGCCTTGTGCGCGCCTCGTCCAACAAGCCGGAACTCGTCGTCGTGGTGGAAAGCCCGGTTTCCGAGGAGCGGCTGCACGCCATGTTCAAGGCGGTCGATGCGGTCCTGCGGGAGAATCCGGAAGTCGGTGACTACAACCAGACGCTCTGACGCTGCTGCGTTTATCAGGGAGGGTACAGTGGTGCTTGGGACAGGGTCCGAGGGGACCGCCTCCGAACTGAGGGCAGCTCGCGAAAGGCTGAAGAATTGGCTTGTGCGCGATGCTCTGCCGCTTTGGGCCGAGGCAGGATATGACGCCAAAACCGGCTCCTTTGCAGAAAGCCTAGCGCTCGGCACGGCACTGCCGTCTTCGGCGCTTGTGCGTCCACGTGTGCCGCCCCGGCAGATCTATTCCTTCCTTGAGGGAGCGCGGCTCGGCTGGCCGGGCGATGCGGCGCTCATCGCGGCCCGCGGGCTTGGCGCGTTCCACGGCTGCTTTCTCCACGACGATGGCAGCTTGCGCCGGCGGGCTGAGGATGGCTCGCGTCCCTTCGACCTCTACGACCAGGCCTTTGCCTTGTTGGCCTATGCCAGCATCGCCGGCAGCGTCGCTGGCCTGCGCGAGATCGCCGTCGAGGAGGCTAGGCGCCTCCGCGATCTTTTGATGGAGACGTTTGGTCATCCAGGTGGCGGCTTCGAGGAGGACGTTCCCCGTCGACTGCCGCTGCGTGCCAATCCCAACATGCACCTCTTTGAGGCAGCTCTGGCCTGGACGGAACTGTCGAGTGATCCTCGATGGCAAGAGATGGCCTGCTCCATCGGTGATCTCGCGTTGCAGCGGTTCATTGATCCGGATCGCGGCGTGCTTCGCGAATATTTTGACGAGAACTGGAGACCTGCAGACGGGGAAGCCGGACGTAGCGTTGATCCAGGACATCTGTTCGAGTGGTGTTGGCTTCTGACCAGGTGGGGCCGCCGCGCCGGCCGGAAGGATGCGCTCGCGGCTGCCGCGCGGCTGTATGCCGCCGGGACCAGGCACGGCATCTGCCCGGATCGCGGCGTGGTCATGCTAGAGATCGGTGATGATCTGCATCCGAGGCAAATGGTGGCGCGCCTGTGGTCGCAGACAGAATGGCTGAAGGCGTCGCTGGCGATGATGGAAACGGCCCGCAACAACGGCGATGCGGCGGAGGAAAGCCTGGCGATAAGCTCTGCCTTGGCGGCTGCATCGGTAATCGAGCGCTATCTCGACGTCACCCCGCGCGGCCTTTGGCGTGATCGGCTTGCAGCCGATGGTAGCTTCATTGACGAAGCGGCGCCCGCAAGCTCTCTCTACCACATTGTCTGTGCCATCGTTGAGCTCGATCGTGTTTGTCGACAACAAGATGGCCACGCTCACTTGGTTTCATAATATCAAACTGCAACACCCTCGTCTCAGAGCCTTCCGGTCTGCCGCGTAAGGTGGATGAGGAGGTTGGTAACGCAGTTTCGCCTGGAAAAAACAGCGCTGTTCTTTCGACTTGGTTGTTTTCCTGAGGAGTCCGGGCAATGGGCGCGATCCGATCTTCGACGTGGCACTCTCCATTGCAGCAGCCGATGACAGCAGTAGCAGATGTTATGGAGTGGAAGCGTAGGACCGCCATCGTCGATCTCCACACCTACCGGAAATACGCTGCAGGTGCCGATTGTTTTCGCGGCTTCTGGCAGATTAGGTGTACCTGCGGCTGGTCTTGATTCGATGATGAGTCTGAATCTTCCGGAACTCGCCCGTAGCCCAGTTGTTACGCCGCAACAGATGGCGCCGCTATGCTGAAATTCAGCTTCGGGGCGACGGGACTTTGCCTGAAAGTTGGTTTGCCGAACCAGGGCTCCAGAACTTCCCGGACGGTATCAAGCGCCGGCTTGATCGGGCCTTCGGAGGTTAGGACAAGATCTATATCTTCCGAACATCTCAGCGGCTGCGAGAATTGCAGCTTGTTGAGCGCCGTGCCCCCTCTGAACCGTAATTCGTTGGCAGGAAACGGATGAGAAAACAGGTCGATGATCGCGCGGCTGATGATCAGATCCTGTTCGACCTGCCTTTGCTCTGTCCAGGGCGCGTGCTTTGCCCAAGCCGTGATGTGCATCTTCGGGATCATTCGTCCACCTCCACAGGGCGGCGAACGATCATGCGCCAGCGCCGGTTCTTCTCGGTAACAGGGTGGACCAGATCGGGATCGGTGCTGCGCGGGGGCGGATCGAGTTCCGTCCAGGTAATGCCAGTCGTGTTTTCCAGCATCCGCAGCAGTTGGCGGGCGGCGCCATCAGAGCCAAGATAATCCAGCAGGAAACCCAGTCGCTGGACACCGTTCCGACCGTAGGCCGTGGCGAGAAAGCCCAGCGTTGGCGGATTGAGTTTGGCGCCGAGATCGGTGAGGAGGGTTGCGATGTGGTCAATGCCGCCCGCAGCATGGGGGTAGCGCAACAAGTCAAGCGCCGTCAGTTCGGGCCCGGGCATCTTGATGTAGCCTGCATCCGTCTTGTGCTCCACTATGCCTTCGGTAACCGCCTCCATGTCTTTGCGGAAATAGAAAGCGACGGTCGAGCGCCCTGCGGACAGTCGAGGAAGCTGCTTGTCGCTGAGCGCCTGATGTTCCATGACGGCTTGGTGCGTTGCACCGTGGATTTCCGCCGCCTTGAGAAGGCCCACATAATAGAAGCGGCTCTCGCCGCTGTTCACGCTCGATGCGGGCTGGTCCGGGCATGGCGGCTTCACTGAGACGGGAGCCGGCGCGCTCAATCTCACCGGAGCCTCGGAGAACTGGACGCGTCTCGACACCGGCCTCGGCTTTGCCGTCCAGCATGTTGTCCTGACCGAGAGCGGACGGTTGACGTTCGATGGCCGTGCGGTGTGGGAGCACGCCTTCGCCGGCAGCCCGACCGGGTTCACGGTGAACGGCCCCGACGCCGGCCGCGACCGCTTCCGCCTCGGCGCGGGCGTCAGCTTCGAGGCGACCGAGGACCTGACCATCCGCGCCAGCTACGGCGGGCTGTTCTCCGACAGCCAGCAGAACCACACCGCGAACCTCGGGCTCAACGTGAAATTCTGAGGGCGGAATGGGGAACGCGCGAAGAGTATTCGGTACCATCCCCGGCCTCGCTCTAGCCCTCTTCATGGGCAGCGCCGGCGTGGCTGCCGCGCAGGGGTTTTCCGGCGGCGCCACACCTCGCTCAACGAGACGCATGGCGACTGGACGGTCGCCTGCGCCACGCGTGACGGCGTCGCGCGCTGCGCCATCACACAGACACAAGTGAGTGGCGAGAACCGCCAGCGCGTGCTTTCAGTTCAGATTGCCGCCGTCGAGAACGGCGCGGCGGCGGAAGGCGTTCTCGTCCTTCCATTCGGGCTTCGGCTCGACGCCGGGGTGCGACTCGCCATAGACGAGAAGCGGCGCTGCCCGAGCGCCGCTTCTCGACCTGCCTGCCGGCCGATTGTGTAGTGCCGCCGGCGTTCGACGCCGCAACGGTGACGGCGCTCAGGGTGGGCACGTCGCTGCGTATCACAGCGACAGCGCCCAGGAGGTGGCCTTCTCGATCTCATTGTCGGGGTTCACTTCGGCGCTCGATCGGGTCACCGAGCTCGGGTCCTGATAGGCGGCGCCAAATCTGTATTGTACGGCAGCTTCCCGGTGTGCTCATTCCAGAGGCCGCCCGCCCGATCCTGCTCCCCGAGCGGTAGTGACCCGTGACGTTTCTCTTTCGACCATCCTGTCGCGCCTGCAAGACGTTTGCTTTTTTTGGCAAAGTCAAAGTCTGTCCGAACGGCCGACTTGGGGGACCGTTGCAGTCGATTTGCGGCGGTCACCTGAATGGCCGCTTTCCCAACTCCACGGTCCAGAAGCGGTCAGGCAGGAATCCACCCCAAAACTCAATTGGAGGAAGATTGCCTGCAAAAGATTGACATCACAGGCGACAGCTAGCATTTTCAGCGCTTCACCAGGGGTGTCCCGACAAGGGGCTGAGATACTGCTGAGCCGCACAAGCAGCGCAGGGACCCTATGAACCTGATCCAGTTCACACTGGCGTAGGGACGGTGCGGATGCCTTTCGGTCGCGCGATCAATCTATCCCAAGGGCTCCTTTCTCCTTCCCGTCAGAGCTGGGTCTCCATTGCTTGGGAAGCGAGGAGCCTCGACCATGACATCCATTTCAACCCCAACCGTCACCACCGGACCATTGCCGGCCTCCGCCAAGATCTTCAGGCCCGGCATGCTGCATCCTGAAATCCGCGTGCCGATGCGCGAGATCACCTTGCATCCAAGCGCCGGCGAGCCACCCGTGACGGTCTATGATTCATCGGGCGCCTATACCGATCCGGCTGCCAGAATCGCCATCGAGAGTGGCTTGCCACGGTTGCGCAAAGACTGGATCGTCGCACGCGGCGACGTCGTCTCCTATGATGGGCGGACTGTCGGACCGGCGGATAACGGCTTTGTCTCAGCCGATCGGCTGACGCCAGAGTTTCCAGCCAGCCACAGCCCGCTCCGCGCGAAAAACGGCAGAGCCGTCACCCAACTCGCCTATGCTCGCGCCGGGATCGTAACGCCGGAGATGGAGTTCGTCGCCATTCGTGAGAACCTTGGCCGCGAGCAGGCACGCGCTGCGCTGGACCGCGATGGCGAGAGCTTCGGCGCTGCCATTCCCGATTTCGTGACGCCGGAGTTCGTGCGCGACGAGATCGCAAAAGGCCGCGCAATTATTCCGGCCAACATCAATCATCCGGAAGTTGAGCCGATGGCCATCGGCCGCAACTTCCTGGTCAAGATCAACGCCAATATCGGCAACTCCGCCGTCACTTCGTCGATGGCTGAGGAAGTTGAGAAGATGGTCTGGGCGATCCGTTGGGGTGCCGATACGGTGATGGACCTGTCGACCGGCCGCAACATCCACAACATTCGCGAATGGATTATCCGCAATTCGCCGGTGCCCATCGGCACTGTGCCGATCTATCAGGCTCTGGAAAAGGTAGGAGGCGTAGCCGAAGACCTGTCTTGGGAAGTCTACCGCGACACGCTGATCGAGCAGGCTGAACAGGGCGTCGACTATTTCACAATCCACGCCGGTGTCAGGTTGCACTACGTCCCGCTCACCGTCGATCGCGTCACCGGCATCGTCAGTAGAGGCGGCTCGATCATGGCCAAGTGGTGCCTGCACCACCACAAGGAGAGCTTCCTTTACGAGCACTTCGAGGAAATCTGCGATATCTGCCGCGCCTATGACGTGTCCTTCTCGCTGGGCGACGGTCTACGCCCCGGCTCCATCGCCGACGCTAACGATGCCGCGCAGTTCGCCGAGCTAGCGACGCTGGGCGAGCTGACGCAGGTCGCCTGGAAACACGACTGCCAGGTGATGATCGAGGGACCCGGCCATGTGCCGATGCACAAGATCAAGGAGAACATGGATCGGCAGTTGGAAGTGTGCGGTGAGGCGCCCTTCTACACCCTCGGACCGCTGACCACCGACATCGCGCCCGGTTACGACCACATCACCTCCGGCATAGGCGCGGCGATGATTGGCTGGTTCGGCACGGCCATGCTCTGCTACGTCACGCCGAAGGAGCATCTCGGCCTGCCTGACCGCGACGACGTCAAGACCGGTGTTATCACCTATAAGATCGCCGCGCATGCCGCCGACCTCGCCAAGGGTCACCCGGCAGCGAAGGTAAGGGACGACGCGCTCAGCCGGGCGCGCTTCGAGTTCCGCTGGGAGGACCAGTTCAACCTCTCGCTCGATCCTGAGACCGCGCGGAGCTTCCACGACCAGACGCTGCCGAAGGAAGCGCACAAGGTGGCGCATTTCTGTTCCATGTGCGGCCCGAAATTCTGCTCCATGCGCATCAGCCACGACATCCGCGCCGAGGCGCAGAAGGAGGGCATGGCGGCAATGGCGGAGAAATACCGCAAGGGTGGCGACCTCTACATGCCCGTCAAAGAGGAGCTTTGAGCGATGACCGCACCGTCCATCCTGTTCAACAGCATGCGAGACACCGCACCGCGCGTCCAGTGCATCACCAACTATGTGGCGATGAACGTCGGCGCTGACGTGCTGCTTGCCGCCGGCGCTTCAGCGGCCATGGTCCATGCGAGAAAAGAAGCCGGTTAGTTCGCCGCGATCGCTGGCGCGGTAACCATCAATATCGGCACGCTGTCGTCGCCCTGGATCGCCGGCGTGAAGACGGCCGCGAAGGGAGCCACCGGTGCTGGCAGGCCGTGGGTCGTCGATCCCGTTGCCCATTTCGCCACGGCGCCACGCCGGAAGGCCATTGCAGAACTGCTCGCCCTGCGCCCGATCATCATTTGCGGCAATGTTTCGGAAATCATCGCGCTCGTCGCCGGGGCTTGCCGCGCCTTAAAGCCTGTGCCACACGAAACGGCATGCGGACCCTCCTCCGCATGCCGTTTCTCTTTCATCGAACCGACCGAGATCCGATCATGGCCGCGGACACCGCCCCTTCCGACGCCCTTGCCAGCCTGTGCGCCCGCCTTGCCGACCGCTCCGCCGTCATCGGCGTCATCGGCCTCGGCTATGTCGGCCTGCCGCTCGCCTTGCGCTTTTCGCAGATCGGCCACCCCATCGTCGGCTTCGACGTCGATCCGGTGAAGGTCGCAAGGCTCAACGCGGATCGCGGCTTTCCCCGCTATGTCGGCAATCGGCGCGAGGAGGTGCGGTTCGCCGGCCCCTTCGAGGCGACGACGGACTTCGCGCGCGCGGCCGATTGCGACGCGCTGATCATCTGCGTGCCGACGCCGCTCGGCCGCTTCCACGATCCGGATATCGGCTATATCCTCGATGCCGCCCGCGCCATCCGCCCGCACCTGCGGCCCGGCCAGGTCGTCGCGCTGGAATCGACCACCTATCCCGGCACCACCGAGGACGACATGCTGCCGGCGATGGCGCGCGAGGATCTGGTGGTCGGCCAAGACATCTTCGTCGTCTACTCGCCCGAACGCGAGGACCCCGGCAATGCCCGCTACGGCATCCGCGAAATCCCCAAGGTGGTGAGCGGCGTCACCCCCGCCTGCCTTGCCGCGGCCGAGGCGCTCTATGGCTCGGCCGTCGACCAGCTCGTGCCGGTCTCCTCGACCCGCGTTGCCGAGATGACCAAGCTGCTGGAGAACATCCACCGGGCGGTCAATATCGGCCTCGTCAACGAGATGAAGACGCTGGCCGACCGCATGGGCATCGACATCTTCGAGGTCATCCGCGCCGCCGCCACCAAGCCCTTCGGCTTCACCGCCTTCTATCCCGGCCCCGGCGTCGGCGGCCACTGCATTCCGGTCGATCCGTTCTACCTGACCTGGAAGGCGCGCGAATACGGCCTGCACACCCGCTTCATCGAGCTTGCCGGCGAGATCAACCGCTACATGCCGGACTTCATCGTCGAGAAGCTGATGGACGCGCTGAACGGCCACCGCAAGGCGCTCAACGGCGCCAGGGTGCTGGTGCTCGGCGCCGCCTTCAAGAAGAACATCGACGACATCCGCGAGTCGCCGAGCCTGATGGTGATGGAGCGGATCGTCGCGCGGGGAGGGGAACTCTCCTATGCCGACCCCTTCGTGCCGCAGCTTTCGCTGGAAAGCGGCCATGCCTTCGCATCCGTCGAGGTGGATGCCGAAACCATCGCGCGCCAGGATGCCGTCGTCATCGCCACCGATCACGATGCCTTCGACTACGCGATGATCCTCGACAGGGCGAAGCTGGTGGTCGACACGCGCGGCCGCTACCCGGCGAGCGAGCCGAAAGTGACGCGCGCCTGAGGCCATGCCAGACGCCGGCATGCCCGCCATGCCGGCCGTGACGATTGTATTTTCCCCGCCGGTCGGCTAACCCACGCAACGACATGTTGCGGGCGGCTCTGCGGTTCCTCGCCCGGCGACCAAATCAGAACGGGACATCTGTGATGTACGAAGCCATCGATCCGAATCCCAATTTTCCCAAGCTCGAGGAAGACATCCTCAAGTTCTGGCAGGAAAACCGGATTTTCGAGATTTCGGTGGAGAACCGCCGCAACCAGGACGGGGCGGGCGAATACATCTTTTACGACGGCCCTCCCTTCGCCAACGGCTTGCCGCATTACGGGCATCTGGCCACCGGCTTCGTCAAGGATCTGATCCCGCGTTACCGCACCATGCGCGGCGACTGCGTCGAGCGGCGCTTCGGCTGGGACTGCCACGGCCTGCCGGCGGAGCTGACCTCGGAGAAGGAACTCGGCATCTCGGGCCGCAACGAGATCCTCGACTACGGCATCGGCAAGTTCAACGAGCACTGCTCGGTCTCGGTCATGCGCTTCACCAACGAGTGGCGCTACTATGTCGAGCGCCAGGGCCGCTGGGTCGATTTCGAGAACGATTACAAGACCATGAACCTCTCCTTCATGGAGAGCGTGATCTGGGGCTTCAAGCAACTCTGGGACAAGGGGCTGGTCTATCGCGGCTACCGCGTCGTGCCCTATTCCTGGGCCGTGCAGACGCCGCTGTCGAACTTCGAGACGCGCCTCGACAACTCCTATCGCGAGCGCCAGGACCCGGCGCTGACCGTCGGCTTCCTGCTCAAGAGCGAGCGCTTCGCCGCCGTGCCGACGCGCCTGCTCGCCTGGACGACGACGCCCTGGACCCTGCCGTCGAACCTGGCGCTGGCCGTCTCGCCGGATCTCGACTACGCGATCCTGGAAAAGGACGGCGTGCGGGTGATCCTCGCCGAGGCGGCGCTGGAGCGCTACGAGCGCGAGTTCGGCGAGTGGCAGACGGTCGGTACGCTCAAGGGCGCGGAGCTCGCCGGCACCGCCTACGAGCCGCTCTTCCCCTATTTCAAGGGCACGGAGAACGCCTTCGCGGTGCTTGCCGCCGGCTTCGTCGAGGCCGGCGACGGCACGGGCTGCGTGCATATCGCGCCGGGCTTCGGCGAGGACGACTTCGAGCTCGCCCGCGAGCGCGGCATCCCCCTGGTGGTGCCGGTCGACGAGGCCGGCAACTTCACCGCCGAGGTCGCCGACTATGCCGGCCAGAACGTCATCGAGGCGAATAAGGACATCATCCGCGACCTCAAGGCGCGCGGCGATACCGTCTATCGCCACGAGACCTATCTGCACGACTATCCCCATTGCTGGCGCACCGACACGCCGCTGATCTACAAGGCGATCGACGCCTGGTATGTCGCGGTGTCGCAGTTCAAGGACCGGATGGTCGAGCTCAACCAGCAGATCGACTGGATCCCCGCGCATGTGCGCGACGGCCAGTTCGGCAAGTGGCTGGAGAATGCCCGCGACTGGAACATCTCGCGCAACCGCTTCTGGGGCTGCCCGATCCCGGTCTGGGTGAGCGACGACCCGAACCATCCGCGCATGGATGTCTACGGTTCGCTGGAGGAGCTGGAGCGCGATTTCGGCGTCAAGGTGGACAACCTGCACCGGCCGATGATCGACGAGCTGGTGCGGCCGAACCCGGACGACCCGACCGGCAAGGCGATGATGCGCCGCGTGCCGGAAGTGCTGGACGTGTGGTTCGATTCCGGCTCGATGCCCTTCGCCCAGCAGCACTATCCATTTGAGAACAAGGAGCATTTCGAGCGGAACTTCCCGGCCGACTTCATCGTCGAATATGTCGCCCAGACCCGCGGCTGGTTCTACACGCTTATGGTTCTGTCGACGGCGATCTTCGACCGTGCGCCGTTCCGCAACGCGGTGTGCCACGGCGTGGTGCTGGACGAGAACAAGCAGAAGCTGTCCAAGCGGCTGCAGAACTATCCCGACCCGGTCGGCGTCTTCAACACCTACGGCGCCGACGCGCTGCGCTGGTACATGCTGTCCTCGCCGCTGCTGGTCGGCGGCGACCTGGCGGTGGCCAAGGACGGGCGCGGCATCGCCCAGGCGCTGCGTCAGGCGATCATCCCGATCTGGAGCGCCTATTACTTCTTCACGCTCTATGCCAATGCCGACCAGTACCAGGCACAGGTCCGTTTCGACCAGAAGGGCCTCCTGGACCGCTATATCCTCGCCAAGACCCGCGAGCTGATCGAGCAGATCGAGGGCTCGCTCGACGCCTACGATATCCCCGCCGCCTATTCGCATGTGCCGGGCTATATCGACGCGCTCAACAACTGGTACATCCGCCGCTCGCGGTCGCGCTTCTGGGGTGAGGATCTCAACGACGACAAGCGCGACGCGCTCGACACGCTCTACACGGTGCTGACGCACCTGATGCGCGTGCTGGCGCCGATGATGCCCTTCGTCACCGAGCGCATCTACAAGGGCCTGACGGGCGAATTGTCCGTGCACCTGGCCGACTGGCCGGAGGCGGGCAGGATGCCGAGCGATCCGGACCTCGTGCGCCGGATGGACCTTATCCGCGACGTCTGCAACTCGGTGATGTCGCTGCGCGAGGCCAAGCGCCTGCGCGCCCGCCTGCCGCTGAAGACGCTGACCGTCGCCCATGCGGACATCGAGGACCTGCGCTCCTATTCGCAGCTCATCGCCGACGAGGTCAACGTCAAGGAGCTGGTGCTGGAGGCCGACCCGCTGTCGGTCGGCGAGCACAGCCTGGTGGTCAAGCCGCAGATCGGCAAGCGCCTGGGCCAGAAGATGAAGGAGGTGATGACCGCCTCCAAGACCGGCAACTGGACGCTGCGGCCCGACGGCATCGTCGAGCTGGCCGGCGTCGAACTGCCGCCGGAAGACTACACCATGCGCGTCATGGCGCCGGAAGGCTCCGACACCGGCCTCTTCGATGCCAGCCGCGGCGTGGTGGTGATGGACACGCGGATCTATCCGGAGCTGGAGCGCGAGGGTTATGCCCGCGACGTGGTGCGCCTTATCCAGCAGACCCGCAAGGACGGCGGGCTGCAGGTGACCGACCGCATCCGGCTCAACCTGGTGCTGCCGGAGGCGCTGGTCCAGGCGGTGGAGGAGCACCGCGCCCGCATCGCCCAGGACACGCTGGCGCTGGAGCTGACCATCGGCGGCGCGCTGGACGGCGCCTTCCGCGCCGCCCATGAGGTCGGCGGCAGCGAGATCGCCATCGAGATCGTCAAGGCGGAGGCCTGACCGCCGGCACGTCGGGATTGCAAATGAAGAAGGGCGGAGCGACTGGCAGGTCGCTCCGCCCCTTTCGTTTTGCGATAAAGCAGTGCTTACAGCCGAACCGGCTGGCCGCTCTGTGCCGAGAGCGTCGCCGCATCGGCGAGCCGCTGTGCCATCAGCCCGTCATACCCGCTGGGCGAGGGGGCGGTGGTGCCGCGCGCGCAGTCGATGAAGGCGGCAAGCTGCAGCCGGTAGGCCTGCGCGTAGCGCTCCAGGAAGAAGTTCTGCACCGGGTCGGCGGTGAAGCCCGACGCGGTCGCCAGTTCCACCGTCGTCTCGTGCTGGTTGCCGGCGCGCAGCAGGCCGAGCGAGCCGTGCACCTCCACCCGCTGGTCGTAGCCATAGGTGGCGCGGCGCGAGTTGGAGATCTGGCAGATCCTGCCGCGCGCGGTCTTCAGCAGTACGGCGGCGGTGTCGACATCGCCCGCCTTGCCGATCTCAGGGTCGACAAGGGCGGAGCCGACCGCGTGAACCTCGACCGGCTCGTCGGCGAGCAGGAAGCGCGCCATGTCGAAATCGTGGATCATCATGTCGCGGAACAGGCCGCCGGAGCGCTCGATATAGGAGACCGGCGGCGGGGAGGGGTCGCGCGACAGGATCGTCACCAGCTCGACCTCGCCGATGCGCCCTTCCGCGATGCGGGCGCGCAGGGAGGCGAAATTCGGGTCGAAGCGGCGGTTGAAGCCGATGAACAGCGGCACGCCGGCCGCCTCCACCACCGCAAGCACGCCTTCGATGCGCTGCGCCGACATGTCGATCGGCTTTTCGCAGAAGATCGCCTTGCCGGCCTTTGCTGCGCGCTCGATGAAATCCGAGTGCGTGTCGGTCGGCGAGGCGATCAGCACCGCGTTCGAGCCCGTGCCCTCCAGCGCCTCGTCCAGCGAGATCACCGGCGCGCCGAGGCGCGTTGCAAGGGTCGCGGCGGCGACCTCCATCGCATCGCAGATGCCGGCGAGCCGGACGTCGTTGGTCTGCGCCGCGCGCGCGGCCAGGTTGGCGGCGTGGATCTGGCCGATCCGCCCCGCGCCGATGACTGCTACAGACAGCAAGGCTCCCCTCCTTTCAGGGAATGTTTATTCCATATTGACGCGATCATAGAATTTGCGTTTCATTGATGCAAGATCGCGCAGGCCGGTGGCGGGTGAGATCCGGGCGTTACGCACCGGTTTTTGCCGTCCCGCAGGTGCGACGCTGTCGCAGGGAGGCGATGCGATGACCAGTCCGGACGGTTCGCTTGGCGTCGGTCTCATCGGCACCGGCTATATGGGCAAGTGCCACGCGCTGGCCTGGAATGCGGTGCGCGCGGTCTTCGGCGATGTGGCGCGTCCGAGGCTCGAAATGCTGGCGGAGGTCAGCGAGGATCTCGCCCGCCAGCGCGCCTCGGCCTTCGGCTTTGCCCGCGCAACGTCCGACTGGCGGGCGCTGGTGAGCGATCCCGCCGTCGATGTGGTGTCGATCACGACGCCGAATGCCTTCCATCCGGAAATGGCGATCGCCGCGCTGCAGGCCGGCAAGCATGTGTGGTGCGAAAAGCCGATGGCGCCGGCGCTTGCCGATGCGCAAGGGATGCTGGCGGCGGCGCGCGGCAGCGGGCGCATCGCGGTGCTCGGCTACAATTACATCCAGAACCCGGCCTTTCGCGAGATCGCCCGGATGATCGGCGACGGCGCCATCGGCGAGCCCATCCAGTTGCGCGCCGAGATGGACGAGGACTTCATGGCCGATCCGGAGCAGGCTTTCTTCTGGAAGAGCGAGGCGAGTTCCGGCTACGGCGCGCTCGACGATTTCGCCGTGCATCCGCTGTCGCTGGCCTACCGGCTGTTCGGCAAGGCCGAGCGGGTGTTCTGCGACATGGCGAAACCCTATGCCACCCGGCCGCTGGCCGAGGGCGGCCGCCGCGCGGTGGAAACCCACGACATGGCCAACGTCCTGCTGCGCTTTTCCGGTGGGTTGCAGGCGAGCCTCCTGGTCAACCGCTCGGCCTGGGGGCGCAAGGGGCGGATCGCGCTGCAGGTCTTCGGCTCGAAGGGCTCGATCCTCTACGACCAGGAGCGGATGAACGAGATCGAGCTCTATCGCGCGACCGGCGATCCCGCCCGCCAGGGCTTCACCCGCATTCTCACCGGCCCCGCGCATTCGCCCTATGGCAGCTTCGTGCCGGCGCCGGGCCACGGCCTCGGCTTCAACGATCTCAAGGTGATCGAATGCCGCGAGCTGATCCGCCTGATCCGGGGCGAGCCGGCGAGCCTCGTCACCTTCGAGGAAGGCATCGAGATCGAGCGCACGGTCCATGCCGCGGCCCGGTCCTTCGCAAGCGGTGGCTGGGAGGAGGTCGGCTGATCAGTTGGCCTGCGCGCGGATCTCGCGGGCCTCGGACAGCGCTTCGGCGAGCACCGCATCGACCTGCGGCCCGCCCATCTGGCTGACGTTGAAGCGCATGAAGGCAGGTAGCGTCTGCGCGGCGCTGAAGGCATTGCCCGGCGCGAGCACGATGCCCCGCTTCAGCGCGGCGCGGGCGACGTCCGCCGCATCCAGCTCCTCCGGTAGCCGGCACCACAGGTAGAAGCCGCCGCGCGGCTCCAGCCAGGGAGCGATGCCGAGCGCGCCGAGCCGCAGGGCCGCCTGCCGCCGCGCCTTGGCAAGGCGGCCGCGCAGTGCCGCGACATGCTTGCGATAACCGCCGTCGGCAAGGACGACGCGCAGCAGCTCGGCCGCCATCGGGCTCGGCCCGCCGAAATTCGTCGCCACCTGCAGATCGATCAGAGCCGAGATCCAGTCGGGCCGGGCAGCGATATAGCCGCAGCGCGCCGAGGCCGACAGGGTCTTGGAAAAGCTGCCGATGCGGATCACCCGCTCCAGCCCGTCGAGCGCGGCAAGGCGGGGGGAGGGCTCCGGCTCGAAGGCGGCGAAGATGTCGTCCTCGATGATGGTGAGGTCGTGCTGGGCGGCAAGCACCAAGAGCCGGTGCGCCACGGGCGCGGAGATGGTCGCGCCGGTCGGGTTGTGCAGGGCCGAGTTGGTGAGGTAAAGCCGAGGCCGCGCGCTCGCCAGAGCCTCCGCGAACCGCTCCGTATCCGGTCCCTGCGGCGTATAGGGAACACTGATGATCCGCACCTGATGCGCCCGCAGCAGGGCCTGGAAGTTGAAATAGCAGGGATCGTCGACCAGCACCGTGTCGCCGGGACGCAGCAGCAGCCGGCAGATCAGGTCCATGGCTTGGGTCCCCGAGCCGGCCAGCAGGATGCGGTCGGGCGGCACCTCCAGCCCCTGTTCGGCAAGATCGCGGGCGATCAGCCGGCGCAGCTCGCCCTGACCTTGCGCGCTGCCATAGTCGGCGAGCGTTGCCGCCTCCACCCGCGACAAGCTGCGCAGGGCGCGGCGCAGGGCATCGGTCGGCATCCACTCGGCCGGCATCCAGCCGCAGCCGGGCTTGGGCGCGGCGGGATCGGCATCCAGCGCCTGCCGCGAGATCCAGAACGGATCGATGGCCCGGTCGAGCTTTGCTCCCGCCGTGGCGACCTGCAAGGGCGGCGGCGTGCCCAGCACGAAGAAGCCGGAGCCGCGCCGGGCTGTGATCAGCCCGTCGGCCGCCAGCCGGTCATAGGCCTCCACCACGGTCGACGGCGAGACCCGCAGCGAGGCGGCAAGGCCGCGGATCGATGGAAGGCGCTCGCCCGGCGCCAGCGCCCGCGTCTCGATCCGCCGGCGGATCGTTGCCATCACGGTTTGCGTGCGGGTGCCGCGGCTCATCCTGTCGCCCATCTGTATGGTTTGTTGAACTGGTACAGTTTCGAGTGATTGTACTGGTCTGTACCTGTCTCCGCCAGCGCTGCCGCGCCACACCTTGCGGGTGATGGACAGGAGCAACGGCATGCACTCACCTCTCGCCGCCTGGGGCAATGGTCTCCTCGGCGTGCTGATCTTCAGCGGCTCGCTGCCGGCGACCCGTGTTGCGGTCGGCGGCTTCAGCCCGCTGTTCCTCACTTCGGCGCGCGCCGTGCTGGCGGCGCTGCTGGCGGCTGCGATCCTGCTGGTGCTGCGCCAGAAGCGCCCGGCGGCGGGCGACGTGCTGCCGCTGGTGCTGGTGGCGCTCGGCGTCGTCGTCGGCTTCCCGCTGCTCACCGCGATGGCGCTGGAGCATGTCACGGCCGCCCATTCCATCGTCTTCATCGGGTTGCTGCCGCTGGCGACGGCGATCTTCGGCGTGTTGCGCGGCGGCGAGCGCCCGCGCCCGCTGTTCTGGGCCTTTTCCGGCGCCGGCGCGCTGGCCGTCGCCCTTTTCGCGTTGCAAGGCAATGGCGAGGTCTCGCTGGTCGGCGATCTCTTGATGCTCGCCGCGATCCTCGTCTGCGGCTTCGGTTATGCGGAAGGGGCAAGGCTGGCGCGCCATCTCGGCGGCTGGCAGGTGATCTGCTGGGCGCTGGTCTTCTCGCTGCCGCCAATGGCCGCGCTGGGGCTCGCCGTCCAGCCGCAGACGCTGGCCGGCATCGCCATGCCCGCCTGGGCCGGCCTTGCCTATGTCTCGGTGTTCTCGATGCTGGTCGGCTTCTTCTTCTGGTATCGCGGGCTGGCGCTCGGCGGCATCGCCGGTGTCGGCCAGTTGCAACTGTTGCAGCCGTTCTTCGGCCTGCTGCTGGCCGGCCTGCTGCTCGGCGAGCCGGTCGCCCCGTCGATGATCGCCGTCACCGTCTTCGTCGTGGCCTGTGTCGTCGGCGCCCGTCGCCACGCCTGAGGCGGGCTCAGGAGAAGATGCCGCGCTCGCTCGCCACCGCTTCGGAGATGAAATCGGCGACCACCCGCACCCGGCCGAGGTCCCGCACGCTTTCATGCAGCACCAGCCAGTAGCTGCGGGCGATGGTGCGCTCGGGCAGCACCCGCACCAGGTCGGGATCGGTGCGGGCGATGAAGGCATGCAGGATGCCGATGCCGGCACCAGAGCGCACCGCCTCGGTCTGGCCGAGCGCGGAGGCGATCTCGAAACGCGGCTGGAAGGCGCGGTCGATCTCCTCGGCATAGGCGAGGGCGCCGGAATAGACGAGATCCTCCACATAGCCGACCAGCGCGTGCGCCTTGAGCTCCGCGGTGGTCTGCGGCGTGCCGGCGCGGGCGAGATAATCGCGCGAGGCATAGAGGCCGAGCGTGTAGTCGACCAGCTTGCGGGCGACCAGCCGGCCATGGTCCGGCCGCTCGACGGTGATGGCGATGTCCGCCTCGCGCCGCGACAGGGAGACCGCGCGGGGAACGGGAACGAGCTGCAGCGTCAGGGCCGGATGGCGCTCGGTCAGGGTGCCGAGGCGCGGGGCGAGGAAGGCGACGCCGAAGCCGTCCGGCGCGCCGATCCGCACCGTGCCGGACACCGCGACATCCGCATCGCCGATCTCGGCGCGGGCCTCCAGCATCTCCGCCTCGATCCGCTCGGCGGTGGCGAGGAACCGCTCGCCGGCCGTCGTCAGCGCCGAACCGGTGGTGCGCCGGTCGACCAGCTTGACGCCGAGATCCTCCTCCAGCGCGCCGAGGCGGCGGGCGACGGTCGCATGATTGACGCCGAGCGCCCTTGCCGCGGCGAGCAACTGGCCGCTGCGCGCCACGGCGAGGAAAATGCGTGTATCGTCCCAGTTCATGCGCGCTCTCCGGCAGGCTGCGGGGCTAGTTTTTGGGGCAAGCTCCGGATCAGCGCTAGCATGACTATAAATTTCGCACAACGGATGCGGCTTTCCGCCTATTGCGCGCAACAAAAAACGAAGGCATGACAGGGGCAGCCTCGAACGTGGCATCTGGCCGCGAGAAGGTGCGCGCTCCACCGTGCGGGCTGCGCCAAAAGGGAGAAACGACCCATGAAGACAATCGGACATTTCATCGGCGGCAAGCATGTCGAGGGCACCTCGGGCCGCTTCGCCGACGTCTACAATCCGGCCACCGGCGAGGTTCAGGCCAAGGTGGCGCTCGCCTCGCAGGCCGAGCTGCGCGCCGCGGTCGAGAACGCTGCCGCCGCCCAGCCGGCCTGGGCCGCCCAGAACCCGCAGAAGCGCGCCCGCGTGCTGATGAAGTTCGTCGACCTGCTGCACCGCGACATGGACAAGCTCGCCGAGGCGCTGTCGCGCGAGCACGGCAAGACCATTCCGGACGCCAAGGGCGACGTCATCCGCGGCCTCGAGGTCGCCGAGTTCTGCATCGGCGCGCCGCATCTGCTGAAGGGCGAGTTCACCGAAGGTGCCGGCCCCGGCATCGACATGTATTCGATGCGCCAGCCGCTCGGCGTCGTCGCCGGCATCACGCCGTTCAACTTCCCGGCGATGATCCCGATGTGGAAGTTCTGCCCGGCGATCGCCGCCGGCAATGCCTTCATCCTGAAGCCGTCGGAGCGCGATCCGTCCGTGCCGATCATGCTGGCCGAACTGATGATCGAGGCGGGCCTGCCGGCCGGCATCCTCAACGTCGTCAACGGCGACAAGGAAGCGGTCGACGGTGTGCTCGACGATCCGGACATCATGGCGGTCGGCTTCGTCGGCTCCACCTCCATCGCGGCCTATGTCTATTCGCGTGCCACCGCCAACGGCAAGCGCGCGCAGTGCTTCGGCGGCGCCAAGAACCACATGATCATCATGCCGGATGCCGACATGGACCAGGCGGCCGATGCGCTGATCGGCGCCGGCTATGGTGCCGCCGGCGAGCGCTGCATGGCGATCTCGGTCGCCGTCCCGGTCGGCGAGGAAGCCGCCAACGCGCTGATGCAGCGCCTGATCCCGCGCGTCGAGGCGCTGAAGATCGGGCCTTACACGGCCGGCAACGACGTCGACTTCGGCCCGCTCGTCACCGCCCAGGCGCTGGCCCGCGTCAAGGGTCTGGTCGACCAGGGCGTGAAGGAAGGCGCGACGCTCGCCGTCGACGGCCGCAACTTCACCATGCAGGGCTACGAGAACGGCTTCTTCATGGGCGGCTGCCTGTTCGACAACGTCACCAGGGACATGGCGATCTACAAGGAAGAGATCTTCGGCCCGGTGCTCTCCGTCGTGCGCGCCAAGGACTATGACGAGGCGCTCGAACTGCCGATGAGCCACGAATACGGCAACGGCACCGCGATCTTCACCCGCGACGGCGACACGGCCCGCGACTTCGCCAGCCGCATCAACATCGGCATGGTCGGCATCAACGTGCCGATCCCGGTGCCGCTCGCCTATCACACGTTCGGCGGCTGGAAGAAGTCCGGCTTCGGCGATCTCAACCAGCACGGCCCGGATGCGTTCCGCTTCTACACGCGGACCAAGACGGTGACCTCGCGCTGGCCGTCGGGCCTGAAGGACGGCGCCGAGTTCGTCATCCCGACGATGAAGTGAGCCCCGGTCGGGCGCAGCCCGAGCCATCGCCCCAGTGGGGCGATGGCAGGGGCGAACGCGGTCGAGTGTAAGCGGGCGCCAGCCCGCGTCGAGACCGCCAACCCCGGTCGGGCCCTTCGGGGCCGGATCGATCGTGCCGGTGGCACGATCGCGAGGGTAAGCGGGCGTCAGCCCGCGCGCGGACCGCAACCGGCCCGGCAATGCTCTTCAAGAATGAAAAACCCGCTCCGGCCTGACCGGGGCGGGTTTTTCGTGCGTCCGAAGGGGCGGCTCAGCCGGCCCTGCACTCCGTCACCAGCAGCATCTGCAGCGGGGAGGTGATGTCGAAGTCGAGCCCGTAATAGACCTCGCCCTCGAAATCGTGGCGCACGAGGCCTTGTGCCGGACGCATCGTCGTCTCGCTCAAGAACAGGGTGTCGTCGTCCGGCTTGAGGTTGAGCACGAGACTCGAGGCCGTGTTCGCATCGACCTCATAGATCACGCGCGTTTCCGTGTTGCGCTTCTTGCCCGCTGAGATGGCGACGAAACGGGTGGGCGTGTCGCAGGGATTCGAGACCAGCACCTGATGCGATGGCCGGGGCGGCTGCGCCTGTGCCGGAAACAGGCGCACCGAGCCGGGCAGCAGCGTGCCGTTCCGCGCCGAGGCGATCACCGCCTCGTCGCCGCGCGACAGGGCGAGCGCCACGATGCTCTCCGTCTTGTAGCGTCCCTCGCGCGAATAGAAGCCGGCGAAATAGGACGTGCCGTCCGCATGGCGGGCCATGAAGGGACCGTCCACCAGCGGCCGTGCATCCGGACAGTTCGGGTCGACGGTCAGCGGCATGCCGTTCCGGGAGACTTCCGGCGTCGCCCGCTCGTGCAGCCAGTAGCGGCAGGCGACCGTCTCCGCATTGCCGGGCAGCGGCTGTGTCGCCGAATAGGAGCGCAGGTCCAGAAGCGGCGGCGCGCTCGCCGAGGTCATCGACCAGTGTCCCGACCGGCCGAGCGCCTTGGGCGCGGCTTCGGCCAACTCCACCAGCGCGAGCGAGACCGGCGAGCCGCCCTCCACCTCGCCGTGCCAGACATGCACGGCCGTCACGCCGGTCTGCCAGAAATGGAAGTAGGATCGGCTGTCGATGCTGCCTTCCGCGTAGGGACGCGCCGAACGGAAGGTGATCGTGCTGTCCCCTTCGGTGACGTCGCTGGTGGAGCGGACATCGAGGCACAGCCGCGTGGTGATCGCGTGGCGGTCGGAAACGAGGATCGCGGGGCATTGGACGAAGCTGCCATGCCGCTGGACCGCCAGCAGGCCCTGTCCCGGGATCCGTCCGGTGGCGGCCCGCCCCGTCGCCCGGCCGTCGAGACTTCTGGCCAGCATCACGTCCCGCGACAGCGGACCTGTCTGCACCGGCGGGGCATCGGCTGCCCGGGGCGGGGTTTCCGCCGGTTGCGGCACCGCGGACGATGCGGGGGGCGATGCGGGAGACGCCGATAACGTCGGCGGTGCGGCGATCCGCGGCGGCTCCTCGGCACCGGGCAGAACGGCGAAGACGGCGACGGCAACGACGAGGGCGGCGGCTGCGATCATGGCGATCCTTCCGGCATTGGTGGAGGTTGACACTGAGGGCGGGGCTTGTGGGCCGGTGGCGGAGGGCGCGTCTTCGGCGAGGGGCTTTGCCGGCGGCACCGCGGCTTCGGCCTCTGCGGGGCTGTCGCCGGCTGGCGCTGCGGACGGGGCGTCGTCCGCCGGCAGGGTTTCGGCAATGGAGACGAGCGGCCGCGGGCTGGCGAGCACATCGCCCGGCCCGGCGGCGATCAGCACCACGCGGCCGGGCACCGGCGAGCGCATGGCCAGCGTCTTGCCGTCCGAGGTGCGCAGCGTCATCAGCACGGTATCGGGCGCCACCTGCGCGCCCGGGGCGACCCGCACCTCGCCGACCGTGATCGGGAACAGCGCCGGATCGCGCGGGCTGAACACCTGCTTCAGACTGTCCGTCATGCTGCCCTGTTCCCGTCCATGCTTCAGCCTCGGTCCTGTCGCGATCCCGGTGCCTTTCCCCCGTCGTCCCCGCAGTCGCCCTGCCGCAACCGGCGGGGCGATCAAGCTCGCCATTGCGATGAAGGTGCTCTAGTGAGATTTCCGGGTGCGAGGACCTGCCGAGGATGTTGCCGAGACTGTAGCGAAGTTCATGCCCCCTTCAAGATCAGATCGCTGATTTAAATAGCGGTTTTCAGTCCGCCCGGGGATGGGGCGTGCAGCTCGGCCTGGGGGCAGGTCGAATATGCTCCGTCGGTCGGGCTCGTGCTCCTGTAAAAAATGACGATATTGGACGTTTCCCTTTACGCAAGCTGGACATCGCGGCTAGGCTGCGCCGGTCGGGGGCTCGGGAGTCGGTTGAATGTCGAAGCGTGAAGTTGTGTTTCTGTCGGGCGTGCGCACGGCGATCGGGTCGTTCGGCGGAGCGTTGAAATCCGTGCCGCCGACGGAGCTCGGCGCCAAGGTCGCGGCGGAAGCGCTGCGCCGCTCCGGCATTGCGCCGCAGGAGATCGGCCATGTCGTCTTCGGCCATGTCATCAACACCGAGCCGCGCGACATGTATCTGGCGCGCGTTGCCGCCGTCGATGCCGGCATCCCGGTCGAGACCCCGGCGCTGACGCTGAACCGGCTCTGCGGCTCGGGCGCCCAGGCCATCGTCTCGGCGGCGCAGTCGATCCTGCTCGGCGATGCCGACTATGCGCTGGCGGGCGGTGCCGAATCCATGAGCCGTGCCCCGTATTCCAGCCCCGGCGCCCGCTTCGGCGTCAAGATGGGCGAGGCCGTGATGTACGACATGATGCTCGGCGCGCTCAACGATCCCTTCGGCGGCGGCCATATGGGCATCACGGCGGAGAACGTCGCCGCCCGCCACAATATCAGCCGCGAGGCGCAGGACTCGCTCGCCGTGGAGAGCCAGCACCGGGCGGCGCTTGCCATCCGCGACGGGCGCTTCAAGGAGCAGATCCTGCCGCTCGAGATCCAGGCCGGCCGCAACACGGTGACCTTCGACACCGACGAGCATGTCCGCGCCGACACCTCGCACGCGACGCTCAGCGGCCTGCGCCCGGTGTTCCGCAAGGACGGCTCGGTGACGGCCGGCAATTCCTCGGGCATCAATGACGGCGCGGCGGCCGTGGTGCTCGCCGACCGGGCGCTGGCCGAGGCGCGCGGGCTGAAGCCGATGGCGCGGCTGGTCGGCTATGCCCATGCCGGCGTCGCGCCGGAGGTGATGGGCATCGGGCCGATCCCGGCCGTGCAGAAGCTGTTCGAGAAGACCGGCCTGACGGCGGCCGACTTCGACGTGATCGAATCCAACGAGGCTTTCGCGGCCCAGGCCTGCGCGGTGATGCGCGAGCTCGGCTTCCCCTCCGACCGGGTCAATCCGAATGGCGGGGCGATCGCGCTCGGCCATCCGGTCGGTGCCACCGGGTGCCTCATCACCGTCAAGGCGCTTTACGAGTTGGAGCGCACCGGCGGCCGCTACGGCCTCGTCACCATGTGCATCGGCGGCGGCCAGGGCATCGCGCTCGCCGTCGAGAACCTCAATCCCCTGTGATACGCACCCTCTCGTGCCGGCGGCCGAGCCCTTTCCATTCCCGGCCGCCGTCCCATGTGACCGGGTGACCCCCTGTCGACGATCGAGGCTGGCGGACATGCGCCTTGCTTTCCTGCGGTTTGCTGCCGCCCTGCTGCTGCTCCCGTCCGCCGCCGTGGCGCAGGTGGGGGAGCCTCCCGCCTTCAGCCTCACTGACGGCGCGGACCACCCGCTTGCCGGGCGCATCTGGTCGGTCGCCAGGGCCGCCTTCGTCGAGCCGGCCGAGGTGGAAACGGCGGTGGCCGGTGCCCGCTTCGTGCTGCTGGGCGAAATCCACGACAATCCCGATCATCACGCCTTGCAGGCGCATCTGCTGGCCGCGGCGAGCGAGGCAGGGCGCAGGCCCGCCGTGGTGCTGGAGATGCTGGCCCGCGACCGCCAGGGCGATGTCGATGCCTATCTCGGCGGCGGGCAGGCGACGGCGGAGGGCTTCGGCGCGGCGCTCGGCTGGGAGCAGTCGGGCTGGCCGGATTATGCGATCTACCGGCCGGTGATCGAGGTGGCGGTGGAGCGGGATCTGCCGATCATTGCCGGCGACACGCCGCGTGAGGAACGCCGCAAGGTCGCCGCCGAAGGGGCGGAGGTGCTGGGCGCGGAGCGGATCGCCGCGCTGCGCCTTGCCGAGCCCCTGGGCGAGGCGGCCGATGCGGTGCTGCTCGACACCCTGTTCGACGGGCATTGCGCGCTGATGCCGCGCGAGGCGCTGACCCCGCTCGTCGCCGTGCAGCGGCTGCGCGATGCGACGCTGGCCGACGCGATGATTTCGGGAGGGATCTCGGGAGGGATCTCGGGGGCTGGGGAGGTGGCGGTGCTGATCGCCGGCTCCGGCCATGTGCGCAAGGACCTCGGCGTCCCGCGCTATCTGGAGTGGCGGGAGCCGGATGCAGCGAGCGTTGCGGTCGGCTTCGTCGAGGTGGTGGAGGACAGGACGGAGCCCGCCCTTTATGCCGGCGGCTCGGCGGAGGCTCCGCCGCCTTACGACTATCTCTGGTTCACGCCGCGCCAGCAGCGCGGCGACCCTTGCGAGAGCCTGCGGGTGCGCTTCGGCAAGAGCGAATAGGCATGCCCTCGCGGGCCGCCGTCAGCCGGTGGAGCCGTGGCTTGCCGCTGCAATGCAGGGCGTCTCCTCGTCCCCCTCGCGGGCGTCTCGAGCTGCGTCGGCGCGCCACTCCTGTGCCTGCTCGTCCTCCGCGTCGTCGTCGCTCTCGCCCGTCGTGGCCTTGCCCGTCGTCGCCTTGCCCTTGACAGGCGGGGCCTTGGCCTGTGCCTGGCCCGCCGGCCCGGGTGCACTTGAGCCCGCCTCTCGGGGCGCCTCTTCGGGCATCCGGGAGGGCTCCATGGGGGGCTCTTTGAAGGGCTCCGCGTCGGGCGAGGCGATCGCCGCCGCTGCGGCGGCGGCCGCCGCATCCCCCGACGTGTCCTCCGTCCTGTCATAGGCTTGTCGGCGCCGCGCCATCACCTTGGCACGGGCACGGCGGCGTTTGACCCGGTTGGCAAGCCGGCGGCCGACCCTCGAAAAGTCCTCGCGGGAGAAGAAGAAGGGCAGGGTGGGCTCGACCGGGTCGATATGTTCGACGGCAAGGCCGACGGCGGTGATGACGTGGTCGCTGTCGATGGCGCGCACGACGAGGTCGATATCGCCATAGGCGACGCGGTCGGCCGGCTCGACATCGTCACCAAGCTCGCGCTTCATGAAGGCGCGCAGGGTCATCTCCGCGTCCGCCTTGTGCACATGGAAGCCGTAGAGCGCGCCCAGTTCCGCCAGTTGCGTGTCGGGATCGAGGTCGAAGTCGCCGAACAGCGCCGGATCGTTCTCCTCCTGCGTCACGGCGGCGAACAGCGTGTCGAGCACCGGCACCTGGCGCGGACTGGCGAGGATATAGAGCCGGTCGCCGGGCTGCGGCTTGCCGGCCTTCTGCAGGCGGATGCTGCGCCCCTCGCGCAGGATCAGCACCGGCCTTGCCCAGCGGGGGATGCGCTCGCCCCGCGCCACCGGGCTGGCGGGATGCACGGTATAGCCGACCAGTTCGTGATCCTGCCCGCCGGGCAATTCCAGCTCGATCCGGTCGACCGGCCCCATGCGCGGCGGCACGGTCAGCTTCAGCCAGCGCGCCATCGGGCGGATCGTCCAGCCCTGCAGCACCAAGGAGGTCAGCACGATCAGGAAGGTGACGTTGAAGATCTCCTGCGCGTTCGGCAGGCCGGCGATCAGCGGCAGGATGGCGAGCAGGATCGACACCGCGCCGCGCAGGCCCACCCAGGAGACGAAGGCGATCTCGCCGCGGGAAAAGCCGAAGGGCATCAGGCACAGCCAGACCGCGAAGGGCCGGGCAAGGAAGATCAGCACGGCGGCAAGGCCGAAGCCCTCCAGCGCCACCTCGCCGAACTGCGAGGGCGAGGCCAAAAGGCCGAGCGTGACGAACATGCCGATCTGGCTGAGCCAGGTGGTGCCGCCCTGGAACTTCTTCAGCGAGGGCTGCTGACGCATGCGGACATTGCCGCACAGGATGCCGGCGACATAGACCGCCAGGAAGCCGCTGCCGCCGGCCAGCGTGGTCACCGCCATCAGGACCAGCGCCAGTGCCAGCACCAGGATCGGGTAGAGCGCGGCCTCCAGCTTGAGGCGGTTGACGATCTGCACGATGGCATAACCGCCGGCCAGGCCCAGCAGCAGGCCGAGGCCCATCTGGCGGACGAACTCCAGGATCAGTTCGGCACCGGCCGCCGCATCCGCTTCCATCGAGCCGGCGGTGATCATGCCGATCAGCGTCACCGTGAGGAAGATCGCCATCGGGTCGTTCGAGCCGGATTCGACTTCCAGCGTCGCGGAGATCATCTCGCGCAGGTTCACCCCGCCGACCCGCAGCAGGAAGAACACCGCCGCCGCGTCGGTCGAGCCGACGATGGCGCCGAGCAGCAGGCCGTCGGTCCAGGCCCATCCGAACAGGTAATGCGCCGCCGCGCCGACGACGCCGGCCGTCAGGGCGACGCCGATCGTCGCCAGCGCCACCGCGGGAGCCGCCGCCAGGCGGAAGGTCGCCAGCCGGGTGCGGAACCCGCTGTCGAACAGGATGAAGGTGAGGGCGATGGAGCCGATGAAATAGGCGGCCCGTGTGTCGGAGAAGGCGATGCCGCCCGGCCCGTCCTCGCCGGCGGCAAGGCCCACCAGCAGGAAGACCAGCAGCAACGGCGCGCCGATCCGAAAGCTCACCAAGGACGTGAACACCGAAAGGGCGACGAGCCCGGCGGCGATCAGGATCAGCAGGGTGAGCGTTTCGAACATGGACTTGGCATTCTCCGGGCGCGGCGTTGGCTCCGCGCCATGGCTTGATCGCGATGACCTCTTGACTACCGGCAAATCGCGCCGGAACCGGGGCGGTTTTCAGATATTCTATTGATATGAGTTAAAAAAATGGCGGTGCCAGGCACCGCCAGAAACAGTTTTTCAAGAAAAGCGCGGCAGCTCACGCGGCGGCGAGGCGTTCCCGCGTCGCGATCGGGCGCAAGGCACCGCCGTCCTGGCCATAGGCGCGGCCGAAGCGGTTGGCGAGGAAAGCGGCGAGCGGGATCGCCTCCTGCTTGACGAAGCCGCGTCCCGGCAGCGTGCCGTCGCGCAGCATGTCCAGCGTCGCGCAGATGCCCGAGGCGGTGGTGATCTGGATGGCGCTCCAGGTCTCGCCGGCCACTTCCTGCGCAGTGACCCGGTAGACCGCCGACATCTGCTCGCGCTGGTCGCCGCGCCGGCCGGAAGCAGTGATGAACACCAGCACCACGTCCTGGCGGGTGATCGGCACGGCGGTTTCCAGCACGTCGCGCATCAGGTCGCGCCGGTCCTTCAGGCCGAGATCGGTGAGCAGCAGCCGCATGATGTCGCGGTGGCCGGGATAGCGCACGGTCAGATAGCGCAGGTTGCGCACGCGACCTTCCAGCGTCTCGGCCAGCGAGCCGAGGCCGCCCGACGTGTTGAACGCCTCGTAGTCGACGCCGTCGAGAGAGAAGGTCTCGTAGCCCTCCAGCGGCTGCAGCAGCGCCCGTTCGCCGTCGAGCACCGCCTCGCAAGGGTTGCAGTACTCGTTGATCAAGCCGTCGGTCGACCAGGTGAGATTGTATTTCAGCGCATTGGTCGGGTAGCGGGGCAGGGCGCCGACCCGCAAGGTGAGGTTCTCCAGCGCGTCGAAGCGGCCGGCAAGGTCATGCGCGGCGATGGAGACGAAGCCCGGCGCCAGGCCGCATTGCGGCGCGAAGGCCGTGTGCGCGCCCTCGGCCAGCGCCTTGACTGTCTTGGTCGAGGCGACATCCTCGGTCAGGTCGAGATAATGCGCGCCGGCGCGCTTTGCCGCGCGGGCGATGGTCTGGGTCAGAAAGAACGGGGCGGCCGACAGCACCGCGCGGTGGCCGGCAAGCGCCTCTACCAGCGCGTCCTCGTCGGCGACGTCGACCTCGACGGTGGCGACATCCGGCCGCCGGGCGGCGGCGAGCGCGGCGGCATCCCGGTCGGCAATGGTCACACGATAGTCGCCCGTTGCGGCGAGCAGGGCGGCGATGGTGCGGCCAATCTTTCCCGCACCGACGATGAGCACCGGCCAGACAGTCATGAAGGCAATCTCCTCTGGGTGTTGTTGCTCCAGGATAGGAGAGCCTTTGTCCGGATGTCAGAACGCATCGCGTCGGATCAGCCGGACTTTCCGGCGATATGCCGGCTCTTCCGTCTAAGTGTCGGGAAGCTGCCCTTTCGGCCGCGCCCTTGCGGACGTGAGGATTCGCCCGCGCTTGACCTTCCACCTGCTGGAAGGTGCATGATGATGTCCAAACGTTGACTGGCGGGCCGGCTGCGCGCTCGCCCGCTCGACCGGAGGCGCGTCATGAACATCGGAGAGGCCGCGGCCCTTGCCAGCCTGCCGCCCAAGACGATCCGCTATTACGAGGAGATCGACCTGATCCACCCGGCGCGGGCCGGCAACGGCTATCGCGACTATACGGAGACGGACATCCACCGCCTGCAGTTCCTGCAGCGCGCGCGCAGCCTCGGCTTCACCATCGAGGAGTGCCGCATGTTGCTGTCGCTCTACGAGGACGAGCACCGCGCCAGCGCCGATGTCCGCGCCGTCGCGATGGAGAAGATCGGCGAGGTGGAACGCAAGATCGTGGAACTGCGCTCGATGAAGGCGACGCTCACCCGCCTGGTGGAGTCCTGCCATGGCGATGCGCGGCCGGACTGCCCGATCCTGGAGGATCTGGCCAGGGGTAGCGGACCCTCGTGCGGCGGGCATCAATGATCCGGCGTAAGGGCCTTCTCCTCGGCGGTGCCGCCGTGCTGGTCGTCGTGCTGGCGGTGGTTCTGTGGCCGCAGGACGTGCCGGATCCGGCGCCGGCGTCCGCCATGGTGGAGGTGAAGGTGCCGGAGCTGTCGGATCTCGCGGCCGAGGGGAGAACCGCGTTCGACGCCCTTTGCGCCAGTTGCCACGGCGAAAACGCAGCCGGACGGCAGGGGATCGCCCCGCCGCTTGTCCACGTCGTCTACGAGCCGGGGCATCACGCCGACGGGGCCTTCGTGCTGGCGGCAACGCGCGGCGTCCGCCAGCACCACTGGACCTTCGGCGACATGCCGCCCGTGCCTGAGGCGAGCCCGCAGGACGTCGCCGCGATCATCGCCTATGTGCGGACGTTGCAGCGGGCCAACGGCATCTTCTGAAAGGCTTTAGGGTTAGACGCCGAGATAGGCCTCGCGCACCCGCTCGTCGGCCAGCAGCGCGGAGCCCTTGCCTTCGATGGCGATCTCGCCGGTCTCGATGACATAGCCGCGCGTGGCGATGGAGAGCGCCGCGAAGGCGTTCTGCTCCACCAGGAACACGGTGACGCCGTCCTCGCGGTTCAGCCGCTGGATGATCTCGAACACCTGGTCGACCAGCACCGGAGCCAGGCCCATCGACGGCTCGTCGAGCAGCAGCAGCGTCGGCCGGCTCATCAGGGCGCGGCCGATCGCCAGCATCTGCTGCTGGCCGCCGGACAGGCCGCCGGCCGGGTTCCGCCGCCGCTCCTTCAGCACCGGGAAGAGGCTGTAGATCCGCTCCAGGTCCGAGGCGATCTCCGCATCCTTGCGCAGATAGGCGCCGAGCCGCAGATTGTCCTCGATGGCGAGCGGCGCGAAGATCTGCCGGCCTTCCGGCACCTGGGCTATGCCGGCCGCGACCCGCGCATGCGGGCTGGCGCGGGAGATGTCGCGCCCCTGGAAGGAGAGGCTGCCGCCGGTCATCGGCTGCACGCCGGACAGGGTGCGGAGCAAGGTGGTCTTGCCGGCGCCGTTGCCGCCGACCAGCGCGACGATCTCGCCGGCGGCGACGCTCAGGGAAACGCCGTGCAGCGCCTCGATCCGCCCATAGGCGGAGCGCAGCGCCTCGACGCGCAGAAGCGGCTCAGTCGAGTGCAAGGTTGGCCTCCCGCGTGCCGTGGGTTCCAAGATAGGCCTCGATCACCTTCGGATTGGAGCGGATCTCGGCCGCCGATCCCTCCGCCAGCATCCGGCCCTGGTCGAGGACGAGGATCCGGTCGGAGATGCGCATGACCAGCTTCATGTCGTGCTCGACCAGCACCACGGCGACGCCGTCGTCGGCGATCTTGCGGATCAGCTTCTCGATCTCCTCGGTCTCGACCGGATTGCAGCCGGCCGCCGGCTCGTCGAGCAGCAGCACCTTCGGTTCGGCAGCGAGCGCCCGGGCGATCTCCAGGCGCTTCAAGGCGCCATAGGGCAGGTTCGCGGCTGCGATGTCCGCCAGCGCGGCAAGGCCGACGCGCTCCAGCAGGGCATCGGCGACCGCCGCGCTCTCCCGGTTCTGGCGGCCGGTCGAGGGCAGGGCGAACAGGTGGGCGAGCAGCCCGCGCTGTTCGCGCAGATGCCGGCCGACCATCACATTCTCCCGCGCCGTCATGCGGAAGAACACCTGCAGGTTCTGGAAGGTACGCGACAACCCGCGCTCCGCCAGCCGGTTCGGCTCCAGCGCGGTGACCGGCTCGCCGGCCAGCCGCACGCTGCCGGACTTCGGCCGATAGATGCCGGAGACCAGGTTGAACAGCGTGGTCTTGCCGGCGCCGTTCGGGCCGATGATCGAGAACACCTCGCCGGGGCGCGCCGAGAAGCTGACATTGTCGACGGCGCGCACGCCGCCGAAGGCGATGCCGATCTCGTTGACCTCGAGGAGGGGCGTCGTCGCCGTCACTTCTTCCACCTCCCCTTGAAGAGCGCCGCAAGGCTCGGCACGATGCCGGCGCGCAGCACGATCATGATCACCATCATGATCAGGCCGAGGATCATGTGTTCGTAGTCGTGGAAGCCGGTCAGCACCTGCGGCAGCACGACGAGGATCGCCGCGCCCGCGAGCGAGCCGAGGACCGAGCCCATGCCGCCGAGCACGACCATGGTCACCAGCTCGATGGAATGCAGGAAATTGGCCTTGTCCGGCGTCACGAAGCCGTTGAGCAGGGCCAGCGTCGAGCCGGCGACCGAGGCATAGACCGCCGAGATGACGAAGACGGTGAGCTTGGCGCGGGCGACGTCGATGCCGGCAACGCGCGCGGCGACCTCGGAATCGTGCAGGGCCCTCAGCGCCCGGCCGGTCGGGCTGGCGACGAGGTTGCAGGCGATCCAGGCGCCGATGACCAGAAGGCCGCCGGTGATCCAGTACCAGGTGTCGGCGCTGCGCACCCGCCAGCCGAACAGCGTCAGCCGCTCCACCGGCATGCCGTCCGGTCCGCCGGTCAGCCAGGCCTCGTTGGAAATCGTCATGGCGATGAGGATGCCGAAGCCGAGCGTCGCAACGGCGAGATAGTGGCCCTTGAGCCGCAGGATCGGCCGGCCGACCAGGAAGGCGAGGGCGGCGGTGGCAAAAGCGCCGACAAGGGCCGCGACGAGCGGATGCAGGCCGAATTGCGCCGGCAGCACGGCCACTGCATAGGCGCCGATGCCGAAGAAGCCGGCATGACCGAGGCTCACCTGGCCGGCATAGCCCATCAGCAGGTTGAGGCCGATGACGGCGAGCGCCGAGATCCAGACCAGCGCGGCGACGCGGTAATAGAAGTTGGAGGGCATGGCGAAGGACAGCGCGACGACCAGCAGCGCGATCACGAGCGGCACGGCGAGCCGGTGGGAAAGGAGCCTGCCCATGGTCACACGCGCTCCACGCTGGCCTTGCCGAACAGCCCGCCCGGCAGGGCGAAGAGCACGATCAGGATGACGATGAAGGCGATGGCGTCCTTGTAGGTGGAGGAGATATAGCCGGCGCCGAGCGCTTCCAGCAGGCCGACGGCGAGCCCGCCGACCACCGCGCCGAGCGGGTTGCCCATGCCGCCGAGCATCGCCGCGGCGAAGCCCTTGAGCGCCAGTAGCATGCCGACATCGTAGCTGGTCAGCGTGATCGGGGTGACGAGGATGCCGGCGACGGCGCCGATCGCCGCCGACATGACGAAGGACAGGCCCATCACGAAGGAGGTGTTGATGCCGACGAGGCGGGCGGCCAGCCGGTTCGCCGCCGTCGCCAGCACCGCCTTGCCGATCAGCGTGCGGTTGAAGAAGGCCCACAGCACGGCGACGATCACCGCCGCCCCGCCGAGCACCCAGAAGCTCTGGGGCAAGATTGCGGCGCCGCCGAAGCGGATCGGCGTGTTGCCGGAAAAGGCGGGAAGCGAGTGGAACTGCTTGTCGAACACCACCTGCGCGAGGCCGCGCAGGAAGATCGAGGCGCCGATGGTGATGATGATCAAGGTCACCGGCGAGGCGCCGCGCGCCGGCTCGATCGCCAGCCGGTGCAGCAGCAGGCCGACGACCATCGCGACGAGCACGGCACCGAGCGCGGCCAGCGGCAGCGGCACGCCAGCGGCGGTGGCGAAGACCGTGGTCATGCCGCCGATCATGACGAATTCGCCTTGCGCGAAATTCACCACGTCGGAGGCGTTGTAGATGATGGTGAAACCGAGCGCGACCAGCGCGTAGACCGCGCCGACCGTCAGGCCGGAAACACAGAATTGCAGCAACTCGGGCATGGGTCCGCCGTCAGCTTGCCCGCGCCGTCGCGGCGGCCGGGCCGGGGGCCTACAATGTCGGGTGCAGTGGGCAGCCGCCGCGCGCGCCGGTGAGTGCCGGCGCGCGCGGCGGGAGAGTCGCTTGCGCGTTACTCGACCAGCGTCCAGTCGCCGCCGCGGATCTCCAGCATCCGGAAGGCGGTCAGGTCGAGGCCCATATGGTCGTCCGGCGACATGTTGACGACGCCGGCGGTGCCCATGAAGCCCGAGGTCTTCTCGATCTCGTCGCGGATCGCCTTGGGGTCCTCGGACCCGGCGCGCTGCATCGCCTCGACCAGGATCATCAGCCCGTCATAGGCATGGCCGCCGAAGGTCGACACCGGCTGGCCGGTCTTTTCCTCGTAGGTCGTCTTGTATTCGACGACGACGGCCTTCTGCGGGTCGTCATCCGGCAGCTTTTCGGCAACCAGAAGCGCCGAAGCCGGCAGGCGCACGCCCTCGGCGGCATCGCCGGCAAGGTCGATGAAGGACTTCGAGGCAACGCCGTGGCTCTGGTAGAGCGGCACGTCGATGCCGAGCTGCTTGTAGTTGCGCGTGACGATCGCCGGCCCCTGGCCGAAGCCGGGATTGACGACCGCCTGCAGGCCGGCGGCGTTCTTGATGTTGGTGAGCTGCGGCGTCATGTCGGAATCGCTCGGACCATAGGTCTCGTCCGCGACGATCTCGATGCCGTAATTGCCCACCACCTCAAGACACTGCTCGCGCATCGACTTGTCGAAGCCGCCGGTGCCGGAGATCATGCCGATCCTGGCAATCCCCTGGGTCTGCATGTCGGCGAAGATCTTCTCGCAGGCCATGCGGTCGGTATGCGGGGTCTTGAAGGTGAACTCCTTCACCGGATCGATGATCACGACCGCGCCGGCCAGCGAGATGAAGGGGATGCCCGCTTCCTCGAAGACCGGGATCATCGCCATCGTCGTGCCGGTGGTCGAGCCGCCGACAACCGCGACGACCTGATCGTCCTCGACCAGACGGGTGGCGAAGGTGCGCGCCTTGTTGGCATCGGCACTGTCGTCATAGACGATCAGCTCGAGCTGCTTGCCGTTGACCCCGCCTTCGGCGTTGAGCTTCTCCACATACATCTGCAGCGTCCTCGCCTCGGGGTCGCCGAGGAAGGATGCGGGGCCGGTGACCGACAGCGGCGCGCCGATCTTGATCGTGTCGGCCGCCGCAGGGGCGGCCCAGACCATGGCGACACCGGCCAGCAGGGCCGCGCCACGGATGCATTTTCCGAAAACTGCCATTTTTGTTTCCTCCCACAGGTCCAGTGCAGTCTGTTTCCGGTCTCCCGTTCGGAAAGCAGGGGCCGGGGGCGAGTGCGTCGCTCCCGGCCCGTCCGTTCCTACGCCGCGACCGGGCGGCGCATGGCTGCCACGCGGAAGCGGTTGGCGACGAAGGCGCTGTCGCACAGACAGGCATTGCCGGCCGGGTTCGCTCCGGTGACGTGATAGTCGGAGAAGGCGGCGGACTGGTTGACGAAGATGCCGCCGGTCAGGTTGACCGACAGCGCCACGCCGGCCTCGGCGAAGGCATCGGCCGCCTTGTCGATCAGGCTCTCGTCGCTCGCGTAGAGCGCCGCGGTGATCGCGCCGCGCGTCCTGGCGGAGCCCGCCGCACGGGCGATCGCGTCCTCCGCGCTGTCGGTGGCGATCACGAAGCTGATCGGCCCGAACCGCTCCTCCAGATAGGCCGCCTCGTCCTTCGCATCGACCGCCAGCACCAGCGGGGTCGCCGAGCGGGCGCCGTCCATGCCCTCGACCGGGGTGCTGTCGCGCAGCACCTTGCCGAGCTTGCGGGCCTCGGCGATGCGCTGCAGCGTCGTCTCGCTCTGGACCGCGCCGAGCACGCCGGCCGCGCGCTGGGGGTCGCCCAGCAGCTTGTCGACGGCGGTGGCGATGGCGCCGGCGACCTCGTCGAAGCTCTTGTGACCCTCGTCCGTGTCGATGCCGCCGCGCGGCACGAAGATGTTCTGCGGCGCGGTGCACATCTGCCCGGAATAGAGCGAGAGCGAGAAGGCGATGTTGCCGGCCATGCCGCGCATCGACGGCGTGCCGGCGATGACGATGGAGTTGACGCCGGCTTCCTCGGTATAGACCAGCTTGCCCCTGGCGTTTTCGCGCAACCAGGCGCCGAAGGCCGGCGAGCCGGTGAAGTCGATGATCGCGACGTCCGGATGGGTGACCAGCTCCTTGGTCAGCGGCTTGTCGGCGGTGTCGGCGGCGAGCTGCAGCACGTTCGCATCGAAGCCGGCCTCGGCAAGCACCTCGCGGCCGATCTTGACCGTCAGCGCCAGCGGCAGGATCGCGCCCGGATGCGGCTTGACGATCACCGGGTTGCCGGTCGCAAGGCTGGCGAAGAGGCCCGGATAGCTGTTCCAGGTCGGGAAGGTGGCGCAGCCGATGACCAGCGCCGGACCGCGCGGCACGATGCGGAACTGCTTGTCCAGCACCAGCGGGTCCTTCGGGCCTTGCGGCTTTTCCCAGCGCACCGCGCCGGGAATGCGGCTCATCTCGTCATAGGCATAGGCAACGGCCTCGAGCCCCCGGTCCTGCGCATGCGGGCCGCCGGCCTGGAACGCCATCATGAAGGCCTGGCCGGAGGTGTGCATCACCGCATTGGCGAAGAGGAAGCTCTGCCGGTTGATGCGTTGCAGGATCTCCAGGCAGACGCCGGCGCGCGCTTCCGCGCTCGCCTTGCCCCAGCCGTCCATCGCGGCCTTCGCCGCGGCAACGGCCATATCCGGCGTGGTCTCGGGATAGGAGATGGCAAGGTCGAGGCCGAAGGGGCTGACCTCGTGGCCGACACGCCCGCCCGTCGTCGGCTGGTCCAGCTCGAACGGCGTGCCGAGCAGGGCCTTGAAGGCGGCCTCGCCGTCGTCCTTCGCGCTCTCGCCATAGATCTTGCCGGAGGGAACCTCCGGATAGGCGGACCAGTAGCCACGGCTATGGATCGTCGCCACCGCCGTGTCGAGGG
The DNA here is from genome assembly GCF_900185735.1 of Stappia sp. P2PMeth1. NCBI lineage: Bacteria > Pseudomonadati > Pseudomonadota > Alphaproteobacteria > Hyphomicrobiales > Stappiaceae > Stappia > Stappia sp. P2PMeth1. The sequence goes on from NZ_FYAW01000017.1 coordinate 72,304, forward strand.
TCGCCTTGTGCGTGTCGAAGAATGCGGCCATGACCGTCTCCCTGCGTGACGCGCTGGCCGGGCGCACGCCGACAGGGGCCCGTCTTGCGGGCTCCGCTGGCGTTGTCCTCCCGGCGGGCGCGCCGCCTGTGTCTTGCCCGCCTCTCCGGTCGCGTCCAGACTTCGGCCTGATCGCGATGCCACGGGGGCGGGTCGGTTCGTTGGTCCGGACGTGATTGACAGCGCCCGATTGACGATCATAATAATTGACCGACCGGTTGGTCAGTCAAGTGAAAAATCACGAGGGCGACCGGTACGCGTCACGACGGGGGAGGGCACCTTGAGGGTGGAACCACGTCGCGGCGGCGGCACCGGCGCAACGGGAGGGCGCATGCAAACCGAGACTTCTGCGGCTCACGGCGGGGCGGAGCCCGCGCCCGTTCTGGTCGAGCGCGAGGGCGGCGTCCTCGTCGTCACCCTGAACCGGCCGGACAAGCTGAATTCCTTCAACGAGGCGATGCATGCCGCGCTGCGCGAGGCGATGGACATTGCCGAGGGCGATGCCGACATCCGCTGCGTGCTGCTGACCGGCGCCGGGCGCGGCTTCTGCGCGGGCCAGGACCTCAGCGACCGCGTCACCGCGCCGGGCGATGCCCCGCCGGACCTCACCCGCACCATCGAGGCGAATTACAACCCCTTGCTGCGCCGGCTGAAGGCGCTGCCGAAGCCGGTCGTCTGCGCCGTCAACGGCGTTGCCGCAGGCGCCGGCGCCAATATCGCGCTGGCCTGCGACATCGTTCTGGCCGGCGAGAGCGCCAAGTTCATCCAGGCCTTCTCGAAGATCGGCCTCGTGCCCGATTCCGGCGGCACCTGGACGCTGCCGCGCCTCGTCGGCCTTGCCCGCGCCAAGGCGCTGGCGCTGCTCGCCACCCCGGTTTCCGCCCGCCAGGCGGAGGACTGGGGCATGATCTGGAAGGCCCTGCCGGATGGCGAGTTGATGGGCGAGGCGCGCCGGCTTGCCGGAGAACTCGCCGCCGCGCCGACCTTCGGCCTCGGCCTCGTCAAGCAGGCGCTGGAAGCCTCCTTCGGCAACGACCTCGATACCCAGCTCGACCTGGAGCGCGACCTGCAGGGGCTGGCCGGACGCTCGCCGGACTACGCGGAAGGCGTCGCCGCCTTCATGGCCAAGCGCGCGCCGTCCTTTACCGGCCGTCCGCCCAAGGGCGCGGGCACGGGCACGGGCACGGGCGGGGAGGCGTGACCATGACCGACACGCAAGCCGCACGACCGGCGAGCAGCATGAGCCCGGAGGAACTGGCCCGCGCCTGCGCCGAGGCCATGTGGGCAGGCGACAAGGCGAGCCAGGGTCTCGGCATGGAGATTGTCGAGGTCGGCCCGGGCCGCGCGGTCATTGCCATGACCGTCACCGAGGCGATGGTCAACGGCCATGGCATCTGCCACGGCGGCTATATCTTCACGCTGGCGGATTCGGCCTTCGCCTTTGCCTGCAACAGCCACAACCAGAACACCGTGGCGAGCCATTGCGCGGTCAGCTTCCTGCGGCCCGGACGGCTCGGCGAGCGGCTCGTCGCGGCGGCCGTCGAGCGCTGGCGCGAGGGGCGTTCGGGCATCACCGATGTCACCGTGACCAATGCGGCGGGCGAGGTGCTGGCCGAGTTTCGCGGCAATTCCCGCACCATCAAGGGCACCCATCTGCCGACCGGGTGACCCGCGGGGGCGACGGCTTTCAACAAGAGCATTGGCCGCGCGCGGCGGAGCCCCGCGACGGCACAGGACAATCCGGGGAGGATGACACGCATGTTCGATCTGGCGCCGAAGCCGGGCGATCTCGACCCTATCGAAACCGCGTCGCGCGACGAGATCGCGGCGCTGCAGCTCGACCGGCTCAGGTGGTCGCTGCGTCACGCCTATGAGAACGTTGCCCATTACCGCAAGAGCTTCGAGGAGGCCGGCGTCCATCCGGACGACCTGAAGACGCTGGCGGACCTCGGCAGGTTCCCCTTCACCCACAAGCAGACCCTGCGCGACAACTATCCCTTCGGCATGTATGCCGTGCCGCGCGAGCAGGTGGCGCGTGTCCATGCCTCCTCCGGCACGACGGGCAAGCCCACCGTCGTCGGCTACACCCGCAACGACATCAAGACCTGGGCGACGGTGATGGCCCGCTCGCTGCGCGCCGCCGGCGCCCGGCCGGGCATGATCTGCCATGTCGCCTATGGCTACGGCCTGTTCACCGGCGGTCTCGGCGCCCATTACGGCGCCGAGGAACTGGGCATGACCGTCGTGCCGATCTCCGGCGGCATGACCGAGCGCCAGGTGTCCTTGATCGAGGACTTCCGCCCCGACGTCATCATGGTGACGCCGTCCTACATGCTGGCGATCCTCGACGAGTACCGCGCGCGCGGCATCGACCCGCGCGAGACCTCGCTGAAGGTCGGCGTCTTCGGTGCCGAGCCCTGGACCAATGCCATGCGCCAGGAGATCGAGACGGCGTTCGACATGCATGCGGTCGACATTTACGGCCTGTCGGAGGTGATGGGGCCGGGCGTTGCCAACGAATGCGTCGAGACCAAGGACGGCCTGCATATCTGGGAAGACCATTTCTATCCCGAGATCATCGACCCGGTGACCGGCGAGGTGCTCCCCGACGGCGAGATGGGCGAGCTCGTCTTCACCTCGCTGACCAAGGAGGCGATGCCGGTCATCCGCTACCGGACCCGCGACCTGACGCGCCTGCTGCCGGGCACGGCCCGCTCGATGCGGCGGATGGAGAAGGTGACGGGGCGCTCGGACGACATGATGATCCTGCGCGGCGTCAACGTCTTCCCGACCCAGATCGAGGAACAGCTACTGCGGGTCGAGGGGCTTGCCCCGCATTATCAGGTGGAATTGACACGCTCGGGCCGGATGGACGAAATGACCGTCCATGTCGAGGCGCTTCCCACCCATGCCGACGATGCGCAGCGCGCCGCCTCCGCGGCCGAGCTGCGGACGCATATCAAGAACGTCATCGGGATCAGCACCCGTATCGCCGTCTCCGATCCGGGCGTGCTGGAACGGTCCATGGGCAAGGCGAAGCGGGTGATCGACAACCGGCCGAAGGCCTGATAGGCCGGCGGCCGCAACAACAGGATCAGCGGTCGCGGACCCCACCGCAACCGGACCACCGGGGGACTGGACGACATGGCACGCCCGCGCGCCGAGGACTATGACGACAAGCGCAAGGCGATCCTGAAGACCTCGGCGGAGCTCTTTGCCGAACACGGGTTCGACCGCGCTTCGATGAACCAGATCGCGCTCGGCTGCGGCGTTTCCAAGGCGCTGCTCTATCACTACTACGCCAACAAGGACGCGCTGCTCTTCGACATCATCCGCGATCATCTCGACGAGCTGATCGCCGCCGTGGAGGAGGGCGGTTCGCCGGAGATGACCGGAGAGGAACTGCTGCTCGGCTATGTCTCGGCGCTGCTCGACGCCTATCGCGACGCCAATGCTGAGCACAAGATCCAGATCAACGAGATGAAGCGGCTGCCGGCCGAGCAGCAGGAGGAGCTGAAGGCGCGCGAGCGCCGCCTGGTGCAGCTCTTCGCCGGCGCCCTGGCGCAGGCGGTGCCGCAGCTCTCCGAACCCGGCTCGGCGCTGCTGAAACCGGTGACCATGAGCCTCTTCGGCATGGTCAACTGGCATTATCTCTGGTTCCGCGAGGGCGGTGCCGTCAGCCGCTCCGACTATGCCCGCATCGCCACCCGCCTGATCCTCGACGGCGCCCGCAGCCTCGCCGGTTGACGGGCCGGCGCGGCGTCACGCTGTCCGGTCGGCCTCAGCCGCCGGTCGCGCGCTCGGCCGGCCAGTTGCGATCGCCTTCCGGCAGCATGAAGACCTGGCCCGGATAGATCAGGTCCGGGTTGCGGATCTGGTCCTTGTTGGCCTGGTAGATCGTCGTGTAGCGGATGCCGGCGCCGTAGCGGCGCTGCGAGATGGTCCACAGATTGTCGCCGGTGCGGATGATGACGCTGGGGATCTGCCGGGTGCCGGCATCGCCGCTGGCGCCCGAGCCGGCGCCGGCCTCGCCCGACAGCGCCACCGGGCGCAGGATGACGGCCTCGTCGGCGGCCTTTTCGAAGGTCACCTCGGCACGGGCGGCCACCGCGCCGTCGCCGGACGTCACCTGGTCGGCGCGCACGGCCACCTCGCCCGGGTTGACCTCGCCTTGCGTTTCCAGCAGCCAGCGGCCCTGCGCGTCCGTCCTCGCCTCGCCGACCAACTGGTTGTCGAGATAGACGCGCACGGTGCTGTTGGGCTGGCCCGAACCGGCGACGAAGACCTTCGAACCTTCCGCTTCGACGGCCTCGACCGTGACGGTCGGCGCGGCATCGCTGCCGGTCGGCGCGGTCCCGGCCGGTGCCTCGGCCGTGGCGCCGGCGGCAGGCGCATCGGCGCCAGCCGGAGCCGTGGCAAGTTCGGCCGTTGCCGGGGGCTCGGCGGTGGCAGGGGCTTCGGCGGTCTGCTCCGTGCCGGCTGCTTCCGTTCCGGCCGCTTCCGTCGTCGTCGCTCCGGTGTCGGAGGAGGGGGCGGCGTCCGCGAGCTGCGGCTGTGCCGGAGCATCGGTCCGGGGCTGCTCCTGCGCCGGGGCGTCCTGCCCCGCCGACGGCTGTTCGCGCTCCCCGCCGGTTGCGGCTTGCGGCGCGGCGGCATCACTGCCGGTGTCGGCCGGTGCCCCGCTTGCGCTGGCGGCGGCGACCTCCTGCGCGGTGGACGGAGCCTCGCCCGCCTGGTCCGACGTCGCCTGGTCCAAAGTCGCCTGGTCCAAAGTCGCCTGTTCGGTCTGCGCCTGTTGGGGCGCCGCCTGTTCGGTCTGCGCCTGTTCGGTCTGCGCCTGACCCGCAGCAGCGCCGGCGTCGGCGATCTGCTGCGGCTTCTGAAGGATCTGCGACGGCGCGCCGGGCTCGTTGAGCATGACCAGCACTTCGTCGGTCGACCGGTCCTGCGGTACCGAAACGGCCATCGACTGGCTCGATTCGCTCAGCACCTTGCCGTCGGCGTCGCGGGTCTCCAGCGTCACCGCATGGGCGCCGGGGGGCAGCGGCTCGTCGAGCACGATGGCGAATTCGCCGGCGGCATTGGCGATGCCCCTGCCGACCACCTGGCCGTTCGCCAGCAGCGCGACGATCGCCCCGGCCTCGGAGCGGCCGGCAACGACGGCCGAGCCGTCCGGTTCGACCCGCATCAGGTCGAACGAGGGAAGTGCGGCGATCCGCTCATCCGCCGTCTTGCCGCCGATATCGGTGGTGTCCTGGGGCGTTGCGGCCGCCTGCGGCTCTTCCGCCTTGGCAGGTGCTTCGGTTGCCGCGGTCTGTGTCGCCGCCTCACCGGTCGCCGGCGCCTCCGCCGTCTGTCTGGCAGGGCCGTCGTCCTTCTGCGACAGGTGGTAGCCGACCGCGCCGGCACCGACAAGGCCGAGCAGGACAAGCAACTGGATGATGAGTTTCTGCGACATGAAGACCCCGCGCTCCCCGCGATTCGCACCCTGCGGTTCCCGGTACGATATAATATGTGCCGCAGGCCCCGGAATTCCACCGCATGACTATACGCTAAAGCGCCAGCCGGCAAGCAAGCCGGCCCTCTGATCTGCACCGTTTCGAAGCGTTTTCGCGTCGGTCCCCTCCGGGCACGCGCCGGACGCTGCATGCTTGACCCGGAGGGGCAGGGACGGCACATCTAAAGGCATGAAACAGGATCATACGACACCTTGCGGCGAGACCGAGGTCCGCCGCCTGTCCTCCGTTTGCGTCTATTGCGGCACCGGCGAGGGGACCGAACCCCATTATATGGCGGCGGCGCGGGAGCTTGGCCGCACGCTTGCCGCCGAAAGGCTGAACCTCGTCTATGGCGGCGGCTCGCTCGGGCTGATGGGGGCGGTCGCCCGCTCCGCGCTGGAGGCGGGCGGCCATGTCACCGGCGTCATTCCCGGCTTCCTGGAGGAGCGCGAGGTGATGATGCAGGCGGTCAGCGAGCTGATCGTCACGCGCGACATGCACGAGCGCAAGCGCATCATGTTCGAGCGCGCCGACGGGTTCGTGGCGCTGCCCGGCGGCATCGGCACGCTGGAAGAGGTGGTGGAGATGCTGACCTGGGGGCAGCTCGGCCAGCATTGCAAGCCGGTGGTGCTGGCGGATATCGGCGGCTTCTGGCGCCCCCTCATCGACATGCTGGCGCATATGCGGGCGGAGGGGTTCATCCGGGCCGGCTTCGAGGTCGACTACCGGGTGGCGAACAGCGTCGCCGAGATCCTCCCCGCCCTGCGCCGGCCGTCCGATCTGCGCAAGGACGACACCGAGGCCGGTGTCGCCGATCTCGAGAGGCTCTGACCGGAAGGGCCGGAGCCCGCGCCTGCAAGGGACTGGCTTTGCCCGATAAATAGAGCTTTGCCCGATAAAAAGAGCCCGCGGGATGGGTCCCGCGGGCTCTTTTTCTGCCGGCTTTACTCGGCCGCTTGCGGCAGGCCGTCGGGCGGTGCCCTGCGCTCGTCCTTGCGCGGGCCGATCGCGGTCACCGTGGCCGAGCCCGGCGCACCGAAGACGGCGGAGGCCGGTGCCACGGGCGCTGCCGGCTGCTGCTGCGGCCCGTCCCGCTCCTCTTCTTCGAGGGCATCGGAGGCCGTTGCGGCGTCCGCCTTTCCGCCCCGCCAGGAGGCGAACATCCGCATCCACACCGTCGGCATCGCCAGCATGGTCGGGATGACGATCAGCGTCAGGATGGTGGCGAAGCCGAGACCGAAGATCACCGCCGTCGAAAGCTGGACCCACCACACCGCCGTGATCGAGCCAAGCGCGACCACCCGGTTGAAGAAGTCGAGGTTGAGCTGCGTCATCATCGGCACCAGGCCGGCGATGGTGGTGATGGTGGTCAGAAGCACCGGCCGGATACGCTGCGCCGAGGTCTTCAGCACGGCTTCCACCGGTTCGATCCCGTCCTCGCGGAAGCGGTTGTAGGTGTCGATCAGCACGATGGCGTTGTTCACCACGATGCCGGCCAGCGCCACCACGCCCGTTCCCGTCATGATGATCGAGAACTTCTGTCCCATCAGCGCCATGCCGAGCAACACGCCGAAGATCGACATGATCACCGTCGAGAGCGTCAGGAACGTCTGGTAGAAGCTGTTGAACTGCGTCACCAGGATGATGAACATCAGGAACAGCGAACCGACCATCGCCTTCATCAGGAACTCGCCGGACTCCTTCTGGTCCTCGTCGGCACCGCGGAACCGGAAGAAGACATTGTCCGGCCATTGCTGGGTGTCGAGCCAGGCCTGCAACTCCGCCACCTTGTCGTTGGCGGTCAGCGGCCGCGTGACGCCGTCCGAGGTGGTGATCGTGTCGGTCATCACCACATTGGCCTTCACGTCCATCGCATAGAGCCCGTCGCGGCGGGTGATCGTCGTCACCTTCTGCTGCGGTGCCCGGTCGATGAAGTTCGACAGCGGCACCTGGCCGAGCGGCGTCTGCAGGCGCAGGGAATCGAACCGGTCGAGCGTGCGCTCCGTCTCCGGCAGGCGGACGCGGATGTCCACCTCGTCTTCCGAATCGTCCGGCCGATACTTGCCGATCAACACGCCGTTGGTGACGAGCTGCACCATCGAGCCGACCGAGCCGATGCCGGCCTGGAACCGGCCGGCCTGCTCGCGGTCGATGGAGATCTGCCATTCGATGCCCGGCAGCGGCCGGCTGTCCTCGCGGTCCTGCAGGCTTTCCATCGTGTCGACATGGGTGCGCACCTTGGCCACCGCCGCCGTCAGGTCGTTGTAGCTGGTGGAGGTGATCTGCAGGCGGACGTCCTTGCCCGTCGGCGGGCCGCCCTCGATCTCGCGGGTTTCCACGAAGATGCCCGGCAGGCTCGCCGTGCGCTCGCGGATTTCGGCGGAGATCTGCTTCCAGTTCCGCCGGCAGCAATAGTCGGAGAACTCCAGGTTGATCTGGGCGATCACGTCGGCGGGCTTGTCCTGCACGCCCATCATGCCGCCGCCGCTACTGCTGCCGGTGGTCACCGACATCACCGCGTTCTTGATGCCCTTGACGTCGATCACCTCGCGCTCGACGGCGAGCGCCAGGTTCAGAGCCTCGCGGGCGGAGAAGTTGCCGCGCGCCGAGACCAGCACGATGGCCGAGTTCGGCTCCTCCTCGACGAAGAACTCGACGCCCTGCGAGTTGGCCATGAAGTAGGTCAGGATGCCGCCGGACAGCAGCACCAGACCGACCAGCGTCACCACGTTGCCGATCGGCCGACCGGCGCAGAAGCCCAGCATCCGGACATAGAGGCCGGTGAAGCCACGGATCTTGCGCGGGTCGAACTTCTCGCCCGCCGACAGCAGCCGGGCCATGTGCTGCTCTTCCGCCGCGTTCCGCCGGGCCCGGCGGCGCGACAGCCGGATCAGCGGCGCCAGGCCGCGATAGGCGGCAAGTCCCGCGGCAAGGCCCGCGCCGGCGGCGACCGGCAGAACCAGCATCGAGGGCAGGGGCAGCAGGCCTGCCGTCGCCGGATGGGCGAGCAGCACGGCCACCACCGCCCCGACCAGCAAGGCCATCACCCATTCGGCATTGCGGCCGACCCAGGAGATGGCGCCGGACATCGCCGCGCCGGTGGCGGGAAGGAAGACCAGCGCGGTCAGCAGCGAGGCGCTGAGCACGATGATCACCATGATCGGCAGGTAGCTCATGAACTCGCCGGCAACGCCGGGCCACAGCAGCATCGGCAGGAAGGCGGCCAGAGTCGTCGCCGTCGAAGACACGATCGGCCAGAACATCAGCTTCGAGGCGCGGATATAGGCCTCCTGCGCCTCCATGCCCTCGGCGACCTTGCGGTCGGCATACTCGACCATGACGATGGCGCCGTCGACCAGCATGCCGACGGTCAGCACCAGGCCGAACATCACCATCGTGTTCACCGTCATGCCCACTGACTGCAGGATCAGGAAACCGACCATGAAGGAGGCGGGAATGGCGATGCCGACGAGCAGCGCCGACTTGATGCCGAGCGCCCAGATGATGACCACCATCACCAGGAAGATGGCGGTCAGGATCGAGGCCTCCAGCGAGCCGAGGATTTCGTAGATGTCCTCCGACTTGTCGAGGATGAAGTCGATCCGGATCGTCTCCGGCCAGTCCTTCGTGACCGAGGCCACGACCGCGCGCACCGCCGCGTTGTTCTCGATGATGTTGGTGCCCTTGCGCTTGACCACGTCGATGGAGATCGCCGGATGGCCGTTGACGCGGGTGAAGCTGGTCGGATCCTTGAAGGTGCGGCGGATCTCGGCGATGTCGCCGAGCGTCACGACGCCTTCGCCGCTCTGCTTGATCGGCAGGGTGTAGACGTCGGCCGCGGTCTCGACGAGGCCCGGCACCTTGACGTTGAAGCGGCCCTGGCCGTTGTCCAGGAAGCCGGCGGGCACCAGTTGGTTGTTGTTCGCCAGCGAGGTCAGCAGTTCCTGCTGGGTGACCTGGTAGGATTCCAGCTTCATGCTGTCGATGATGACTTCCAGCAGTTCCTCCCGATGGCCGGAAAGGTCCGCCTTCAGCACGGTCGGAATCGCCTCGATGTCGTTCTTCAGCCGCCGCGCGTGCCGGTACAGCGTGCGCTCCGGCACGTCGCCCGACAGGGTGACGAAAATCGTCGGCATCAAGGCGAAGTTGGTTTCGGTGATGGTCGGCTCGTCGGCTTCCGACGGCAGCTCCGCCTTGGCCTGATCGACCTTGTCCCGCACGTCGGCGAGCGCCTTGGTCTTGTCGAAGTCGATGTTGAACTCCAGCAGGACGCCGACATGGCCTTCGCCGGAGATCGTGGTGATCTCCTTCAGCCCGTCGAGGCCGCGCAGGGAGGTTTCCATCGGCCTGGCGATCAGACGCTCCGCGTCGCCGGGCGAAATGCCCTGCTGGGTGATCGACACGTAGAACACCGGGATGTCGATGTCCGGATCGGCCTCTTTCGGCACGCCGATATAGGCCATGATGCCGGCCGCGACCATCACCACCATCAGGGTGAGGACGGTCTTCGGCCGTCGCAGGACAGTCTCGAGCATCGAGATCATTGCGTGGCCTCCGCCGTGCTGGTCACCGGTTCGACCACCTGGCCGTCGGTTACGTAGTCCTGACCGGTCACGATCAGCCGCACCTGCTCGGGCAGGCCGCCGACCCACAGGCCGTCGATGTCGCCGCCGAGCACGATCACCGGGTGGAAGACCACGCGGTTGGCCTCGTCGACGGCGCGGATGCCGAGCGTGCCGGCGTCATTCAGCGTCAGCACGCCGGAGCTGAGCTGGTGGGCGCGTTCCTCGCGCAGCGGCACTCTGGCTGTCGCGGTGATGCCGTCGCGGATCGCGCCATCCTTGTTGTCGATGACGATCTCGACACGGAAGGTGCGGGTGGACGAGTCGGCGGCCGGCGCGATGTAGCGGATCCTGCCGGTGGCTGTGCCGCCCGCGACGAGTTCCACCTCTGCCTCCTGGCCGATCTCGAGCTTGCCCACGTCGCGCTCCGACACCTGGCCGATCGCCAGGATCGGGTCGGCGTCGATGATCGTGGCGCAGATGCCGCCGATGGCGAGGACCGTGCCGACACTGACCATCGGGCTCTCGACAATGCCGGAAATCGGCGCCTTGATGATCGTGCGGGCCAGCTCGAGCTCCTGCTCCTCCAGCTTGGCGCTGGCGGCGTCCATCGCCGCGCGCAGCGCGGCAACCCGGGTCTGGGCGGTGAAGCCCTTCTCCTTGAGCTGGGTCGCGGCGGTATGGTCGAGCTCCGCCTGGGCAAGCAGCGCCTTGGCTTCCAGCACCTTGGCCTCGCGCGCGCCCTTGTCGAGCACGCAAAGCACGTCGTCCTTGGCGATCGGCTGCCCTTCCTGGACCCGCCGTTCGGACACCCGGCCGCTGGTCTCGGCGCGAACCTCGACCTTGGCATCGGCTTCCGTGCGGCCGCGGATCACCAGGACCGAACGGCGCGGTTCGGCGACGATGTCGCGCACGGCGACGCGGAACGGCTTTGCCGCCGCTTCCTCCGCACGCTGCGAGGGAGGCGGCGTTGCATTCGGCGAATCGGCGAGGCCGCCCGCGACAAAGGTGCCCGTCCACATCCAGCCCGCGACGCCGGCGACGATGCCGACCGCGAGAACGTAGGAGAAGCGGATCTTCATTCGGTGATCTCCGGGGAGTTTTCGGTCACTCGGCCGCCTGCGGGAGGGCAGGGAGGCCGCGTGCGATGTCTTCAAGTCGGTGTCGGTTCGCTTCCAGGAAGCGGATGTCCTCGGTCATGCAACTGCGCCCGTATTCCAGGATGAAGCGGGCTGCCGGACGGTGGTCGCAGGGCTCGCCGGCAATGGCTTCGAGCTTGGCCAGATCCCCACGCATATGCTCCAGTCGCGCGTCGATGGCCTTGCGGATGACGTCCGGCCCCACCATTTCGGCGCACATGGCGACCAGCAGGAACGGCGAGCGGTAGATGTCCGGCGCCGGCAGTTGGCTGAGGTCGCGGATGAACTCGGCGCGGCCGGCCTCGGTGATCGAATAGACCTTGCGCGAGGGCTTGCCGCTCTGGGCCTCCTCGCGCACCGTGACGAGCCCTTCGGCCTCCAGCCGCGCCAGCGCGGGATAGATCGAGCCGAAACTGGCGTCGACGAAGTAGCTGTACTTGCCTTCGGTCGAGAGCTTGCGGATCTCATAGCCGGTGGCGTCTCCGAAATTCAGGATTGCAAGGCACAGTGTTCTGACGCTCATACTCAGGTCCCTTCCACCCTCGCCGGGAATGGCGGCCCGTCGCCCTGCCGAAAAGCGGGCGATCTTGTTGTCCGGCCGTCGCGGGTCGCGGTCCTTGCGGTGCGATCCGTCCTTCCGTTCTCATGGCCTGTCCGTCCCGACCGTGCTTGCGTTTTTCGCCCGATGGGGGCGCCTGCTGGCTGCGGACAGTGCCGGTTCGGTATATTCTTGATTATGGATATATCGGATCGATATACTTCCGCCTTATATAGGCTTCGGACCCTGCGGCACAAGCGGCCAGTGAGGGATTTTTCGTAGCCTGCAGCTTTTTCCGATGACCTTGAAAGGCGGGGCGCAGCCCTGCCTGCGGCAGTCGACCGCGTGGACATTCCGGTCGTCTGCGCCATCTTCGGGGAACGGTGGCCTGCAAAGGGGCCGGAGCGATGGCCCGACAGCCTTTACGCCGCGAACGAGAGTGCGGATCCATGACCGACATGCAAGACATGCAACCTTCCCGGCGGCCCGGCGGCGTCTCCCGCCTGCTGGCGCAGCCCTTCTTCCGGCTCCTGGCCATCAACTGGCTGATCGGTGCTTTCGCCGCCGCCATCGTGCTCGGCGGGCTGTTGTGGCTCGACACCGGCGGGCTGCGCAGCCTGATCCTGGCCTCCGACCAGCCCTGGCTGCCGATCCTGGTGCTGCTGGCGGGCCTGATGATCACCCTGTGCTCGGCCGCCATGGGCGCGGCGATCATGGCGCTGCCCTCCGAGCCGGGCGACGACAGCGGCCGCCGCATGCGCCTCGACGTCAAGGGTGCGCTCGAGCCGGCCCTCGCTCCGGTGCCCGTGCCCGTATCCGTACCGGCCCGGCCCCGCTCCTGACGCGAAAGCCTTGCATCGGCGCGCGCTTTTGGGTTTCCTCCGGCCTTGAGCAGCCCGCTTCGGGCCTGGTCCCCTCGTGCAACGGACGGTCCCAATGAGCGACACCTATCCGCGCGATCTCGTCGGCTACGGACGCGAGACGCCCAATCCGCAGTGGCCGAACGACGCCAACGTCGCCGTCCAGTTCGTCATCAACTACGAGGAGGGCGGCGAGAACTGCCTCCTCCATGGCGACAGCCATTCCGAAGCCTTCCTGTCGGAGATCGTCGGCGCCGCGCCCTGGCATCGCCAGCGCCACATGAACATGGAATCGATCTACGAATACGGCTCGCGCGCCGGCTTCTGGCGCCTGTGGCGGATGTTCACCGAGCGCTCCATGCCCGTCACCGTCTATGGCGTCGCCACCGCCCTGCAGCGCAACCCGGACGCGGTCGCCGCCATGAACGAGGCCGGCTGGGAAATCGCCTCGCACGGGCTGAAATGGATCGACTACAAGGATTTCTCGCGCGAGGACGAGAAGCGCCACATGGCCGAGGCGATCCGCATCCATGAGGAGGTCACCGGCTCGCGTCCGCTCGGCTGGTACACCGGCCGCTCGTCGGAGTTCACCCGCGACCTCGTGATGGAGGAGGGCGGCTTCCTCTATGATTCCGACAGCTATGCCGACGATCTGCCCTATTGGGTGGAAGGGCCGTCCGGCCCGCATCTCGTCATTCCCTACACGCTCGATGCCAACGACATGCGTTTCGCGACGGCGCAGGGGTTCAACTCGGGCGACCAGTTCTTCACCTATCTGAAGGACACGTTCGACACGCTCTATGCGGAAGGCGAGGCCGGTGCGCCGAAGATGATGAATATCGGCCTGCACTGCCGCCTGGTCGGCCGTCCGGGGCGCGCTGCCGCGCTCGCCCGCTTCCTCGACTATGTCGCCTCGCACGAGAAGGTCTGGGTCACCCGGCGCATCGACATCGCCTGGCACTGGCATGCCCACCACGCCGCCGGCTGAGGCCGGCAAGGCTCCGGCGGAGGTCGAGGCGCTCGCCGGCGCGCTGCTGGACCGGCTGCACGAGACCCAGCCGCTGCGCGTCTGGTCGCTGATCGTCACGATCTTCGGCGATCTCGTCGCCCCGCGCGGCGGCGAGGTCTGGGCCGGCACGCTGTCGGACCTGCTCGGGCTGATGCGCATCGATGCGGCGGCGGTGCGCGCCGCGCTCTCGCGGCTTGCCCGCGACGGCTGGGTCGAGCGCGAGCGCCGGGGCCGGCTCAGCTTCTACGCCCTGTCGGCGGCCGGGCGCGCGACCTTCACCCCGGCCTCGCAGCGCATCTACCGGCTTGCGCCGGAAGGAGGCGAGGCGCGCGCGGCGGAGCTGCGGCTCGTCGTGCTGCCCGAAACGGAGGGCCGCAACGGCCTGCGCGAGGCGGCCCGCAAGGCCGGCTACGGCTTGCTGGCGCCCGGCATCCTGCTCGGCACCCCGGCCAGCCCGCCGCTCGACGGGCCCGAGTTTCCGCAAGGGGCGGCGGAGGGTGCGGTGACGCTGGCGGCCTCCGTGCTGGCGGGGTCCGACGCCGATCTCGTCGCCCGCGCCTTCGATCTTGCCCCGCTGGCCGGCCGCTACCAGTCCTTCTGCCGGCGCTATGCGCCGCTGGCCGAGGCGCTGGAGAGCGGGCAGGGCGGTGCAGGGCACGCGCGCCTGTCGCCGGAGACGGCGATGGTCTGCCGCATCCTGCTCGTCCACGACTATCGCCGGCTGATCCTGCGTGATCCGATGCTGCCGCCCGCGCTGCTGCCCGCCGACTGGCCGGGTCTTGCCGCAAACCGGTTGGCGGCCCGGCTCTACGGCGCGTTGCGCAAGCCGGCCGAGGCCTGGATCGCCGCCCATGCGCGCGGCCCGGACGGCCCCCTGCCGCCGCCGGAGGCCTCGGAACTTCGCCGCTTCTCTGCCGGCTGAGGCGGGGAGTTCCGCAAAATCAGCCACTTGCGAGAACGGATTTGGCATATGTTAATGTGTGACGAAAAATACTTGAAATATAAAAATATCGTCACGTATAATGCGAGCAGATAAGGCGCGCGGCTGGCGCGTCCCGCATGGCAACCGAGGAGGGGTTGATCGCATGTACACCCAGGCTCTGAACGCCCGTGATGCGTCCGACGAGCGCAGCGAGGACGCCGCGCTGCTCGCCGCCTTCCAGGCCCGCGTCGATGCGGAAGAGAAGATCGAGCCCAACGACTGGATGCCGGAGGCCTATCGCAAGACCCTGGTGCGCCAGATCTCCCAGCATGCCCATTCCGAGATCGTCGGCATGCTGCCCGAGGGCAACTGGATCACCCGCGCCCCGACCCTGAAGCGCAAGGCGGCGCTGCTCGCCAAGGTGCAGGACGAGGGCGGCCACGGCCTCTACCTCTATTCCGCCGCCGAGACGCTGGGCGTGTCCCGTGAGGAACTGACCGAGCAGCTTCTCTCCGGCAAGGCGAAATACTCCTCCATCTTCAACTATCCGACCCTGACCTGGGCCGATATCGGCGCCATCGGCTGGCTGGTCGACGGCGCGGCGATCATGAACCAGATCCCGCTCTGCCGCTGCTCCTTCGGCCCCTATTCGCGCGCCATGATCCGCGTGTGCAAGGAAGAGAGCTTCCACCAGCGCCAGGGCTACGAGCTGCTGCTGGAGATGTGCCGCTCGTCGGAAGAGCAGAAGGAGATGGTGCAGGACGCGCTGAACCGCTGGTGGTGGCCGTCGCTGATGATGTTCGGCCCCTCCGACACAGACTCCAAGCACTCCGCCCAGTCGATGGCCTGGAAGATCAAGCGCTTCACCAATGACGAGCTGCGCCAGAAGTTCGTCGACGCGACCGTGCCGCAGGCGCATTATCTCGGCCTGACGCTTCCCGATCCGGACCTGAAGTTCAACGAGGACACCGGCCACTGGGAATATGGCGAGATCGACTGGGAGGAGTTCGCCCGCGTCGTCGCCGGCAACGGCCCGTGCAACCGCGAGCGTTTGGCTGCCCGCCGCAAGGCCTTCGACGAGGGCGCTTGGGTGCGCGAGGCGGCCCTTGCCTATGCCGAAAAGCGCCGCAACCGCCGCGAGGCGGCCCGCATCGCCGCCGAGTGAGCGACACCCCGGCACGGGGCACGCGCCGGGCGACAGGCACAACGACGTTCCGCAGGACCATGAGGCTTCGCGCCGGCCATCCGCCCGCGAGCCCGAGGGAGAGAACCATGACCGAGAAGAACACGCCGCTCTGGGAAGTCTTCATCCGTTCGCGCACCGGCATGGCGCATCGCCATTGCGGGTCGGTGCATGCGGCCGACGAGGAGATGGCGCTGCAGGCCGCGCGCGACGTCTATACCCGCCGCGGCGAGGGCGTCTCCATCTGGGTGGTGCCGTCCTCGGCGATCGTCGCCTCCGATCCGACCGAGAAGGATGTGATGTTCGAGCCGACCGCCTCGAAGATCTACCGGCATCCGACCTTCTACGAGATCCCCGAAGAAGTCGGCAACATGTGAGCGGGAACGGCACCATGACCACGACCGACCGGACCGCCGATCTCTTCGCCTATACCCTGCGTCTTGCCGACGATGCGGCCATTCTCGGCCAGCGCCTCGGCGAGTGGTGCGGCCACGCGCCGACGCTGGAGGAGGATATCGGCCTTGCCAATATCGCGCTCGATCATATCGGCCAGGCGCGCGCGCTCTACACTTACGCCGGCGAGGTGGAAGGCGAGGGCCGCGACGAGGACCAGCTCTGCTTCCTGCGTCCCGAGCGCCAGTTCAACAATTGCCTGCTGGTCGAGCAGCCGAACGGCGATTTCGCGCAGACCATCCTGCGCCAGTTCTTCTTTTCCGCCTTCATGCTGCCGCTATGGCGCGAGCTGAAGGCCTCGAAAGATGCAACGCTCGCCGCCATCGCCGCCAAGGCGGAGAAGGAAGCGGCCTATCACCTGCGCCATTCGGCCGAGTGGACCATCCGCCTCGGCGACGGCACCACCGAAAGCCATGAGCGCGCCCAGGCGGCCGTCGATCATCTGTGGCCCTATACGGGCGAGCTGTTCGAGGTCGACGGTGTGGTCGAGCGGCTGGCCGCCGCCGGCATCGCGGTCGACCCGGCTACCTTGCGCGACGAGTGGCACGCCACCTTGCGCGAGGTGCTGGACGAGGCGACGCTGCGCCTGCCGCCCGACGGCTGGTTCCAGACCGGCGGCCGCTCCGGCCGTCATTCGGAGAGCTTCGGCCATCTCCTGTCCGAAATGCAGTACATGCAGCGGGCCTGGCCGGGCCTGCGGTGGTGACGGCGATGGGCTCGCGCCTGCACGATATCGCGGGGGAGAGCGCCCGCCGGCGCGCCTTCGAGGTCGCCGCGCGGGTGCCGGACCCGGAAGTCCCGGTGCTGACCATCGGCGATCTCGGCGTGCTGCGCGACGTGCGCATTACCTCCGACGGCACGGTCGAGGTCGACATCACGCCGACCTATACCGGCTGCCCGGCGATGGCCGTCTTCACCATGGACATCGAGACCGCGCTGTTGGCGGAAGGCTTCGGCAAGGTGCGGGTCAACACCGTGCTGTCGCCGGCCTGGACCACCGACTGGCTGAGCGAGGACGCGCGCGAGAAGCTGCGCGCCTACGGCATCGCTCCGCCGGCCGGCAAGGCCTCGCGCCGCGCCCTGTTCGGCGACGACGAGGTCGCCTGTCCGCGCTGCGGCTCGCACGACACCGAGAAAGTGTCGGAGTTCGGCTCCACCGCCTGCAAGGCGCTGTGGCGCTGCCGCTCCTGCGCCGAGCCGTTCGACTATTTCAAGTGCCACTGATTCAAGTGCCACTGAGCTGGCGTCTTGTCCGGCAGGCCACGGATGCCGCCGGAAGCTTTTGAGGGAGAACCGCATGTCGCCGAGATTTCATGCGCTGAAGGTCCGCGAAGTGAGGCGCGAGACGCCTGAGGCCGTGTCGATTTCCTTCGACGTGCCGGAGAGCCTGCGTGAGGCCTATCGCTTCGCCGCCGGCCAGTATCTCACCCTGCGCGCGGTGATCGGCGGCGAGGAAGTGCGCCGGTCCTATTCGATCTGCGCCGGCGAGGATGACGGCGAGCTGCGCGTCGCGGTGAAGAAGATCGACGGCGGCGTCTTTTCCGCCTTCGCCAACGAAAACGTGGCGGCCGGCGACGAGATCGACGTGATGACCCCCTCGGGCCGCTTCGTCCTGCCGGCGCATCAGGGTGGCCCGCGCCAGCTCGTCGCGGTCGCCGCCGGCTCCGGCATCACGCCGGTGCTGGCGATGATCCGCACCGTGCTGACGCGCGAGCCGGAGAGCGAGTTCTTCCTGTTCTACGGCAACCGCAGCGCCCAGACGATTATCTTCAAGGAAGAGATCGAGGACCTGAAGGACCTCTTCCCGACCCGCTTCGGCGTGTTCCATGTGCTGTCGCGCGAGACCCAGGACGTGGAGATCCTCTCCGGCCGGCTGGACGCGGAAAAGCTGGAGCACCTGTTCACCCATGTGCTGCCGGTGGCGGAGGCGGATGGCGTCTTCCTCTGCGGTCCGGGCGAGATGATCGAGACGGCGAGCGAAGTGCTGTCGCGCCTCGGCGTGGCGGGCGAGCGCATCCACCGCGAGTTCTTCACGCCGGCCGACGGCTCGGCCCCGCATGCGGCAAAGCCCGCCAACAGGACCGCCGAGACCGCCCATGCGGCGCGCGCGGAGCTGATCATCGACGGCGCCCGCGTCACGGTTCCGGTTGCCGCCGGCGAGACCATCATCGATGCGGCGATGCGTGCGGGCGTCGAGGTTCCCTATTCCTGCAAGGGCGGCATGTGCTGCACCTGCCGCGCCAAGGTCGAGGCCGGCGAGGTCGACATGGCGGTGAACTATTCGCTCGAGCCCTGGGAGATCGAGGCCGGCTTCGTCCTCACCTGCCAGTCGCGCCCGGTCTCCGACACGGTGGTGCTCGACTACGACGCGATGTAGGCTCCAGGGAGCGGGGCAGGGCGCGCGATGCGCCGTCCCCGTTTCCCCCAAGAGAGCCTTCCCATGCATCAGCGTTTCGTGCTCGTCACCGGCTGTTCCGGCGGCGGCAAGTCCACATTGATCGAAGAGCTTGCCCGCCGCGGCCACCGCACGGTGGAAGAACCCGGCCGGCGTATTGTCCGCGAGGAACTGGCGGGAGAGGGCAGCGCACTGCCCTGGATCGACCTTGCGGCCTTTGCCCGGCGGGCGATCCGCATGGCCGTCGCCGACTGGCGCCGCGCGCATGGCCGGCCAGGTGATGAGGGCTGGATCTTCTTCGACCGCGGCGTGATCGACGCCGCCTCGGCCTTCCAGGTCGCGACCGGGCGCAGGGTGCTTGCACCGCTCGCCCGCCGCTACCGCTATCGCCCGCTGGTGTTTCTGGCGCCGCCCTGGCCGGAGATCCACGCGGGCGATGCCGAGCGCCGGCACGGGTTTGCCGCCGCGACCGAAGAATACGAGCGGCTGGCGAACGAATTGCCCGCGCTCGGCTACGAGACCCGGCTGCTGCCGAAAGCCCCGGTCGCCGAGCGCGCTTCGTTCATGCTCGCCGCGCTGGAGCGCGGCTGAGCGGCTTTCTCAGATCTCCATCACCACGCGGCCGTCGATCTTGCCGGCGCGCATCGTGTCGAAGATCGCGTTGACGTTCTCCAGCCGATCCGTGGAGTAATGCGCGGCGACCTTGCCTTCGGCGGCGAAGGCCAGCGATTCGGCGAGATCGTTGCGGGTGCCGACGATGGAGCCGCGGATCGTCTTGCGCGTCAGCACGGTGTCGAAGATCGGCAGCGGGAAGTCGCCGGGCGGCAGGCCGACGAGGCTCATCGTGCCGCCGCGCCCGAGCATGGCGAAGCCCTGGCTGAACGACTTCGGCGACACCGCCGTCACCAGCACGCCTTCCGCGCCGCCGCCTTTCTGCACTTCGGCGACCGCATCCTCGGTCAGCGCGTTGAACGCCATGTCGGCGCCGAGGGCGCGGGCCAGCGCCAGCTTCTCCTCGGAAATGTCGACGGCGATGACATGCATTCCCATCGCCTTGGCATATTGCACGGCCATGTGGCCGAGCCCGCCGATACCGACGATGACGACGGTCTGGCCGGGCTTCGCCTCGGTCTCCTTCAGCCCCTTGTAGACCGTGACGCCGGCGCACAGCACCGGGGCGGCCGGCGCGAAGGCGAGCCCGTCCGGCAGGTGGCCGACATAGTTGGGATCGGCCAGCACATAGTCGGCGAAACCGCCATTGACGCTGTAGCCGGTGTTCTGCTGGTCGCAGCACAGGGTTTCCCAGCCGCCGACGCAATGTCGGCAATGGCCGCAGGCGGTGTGCAGCCACGGCACGCCGACCCGGTCGCCTTCCTTGACGCTGGTGACGCCGGCCCCGACGGCGGCGACCGTGCCGACGCCCTCATGGCCCGGGATGAAGGGCGGCTGCGGCTTGACCGGCCAGTCGCCCTCGGCCGCGTGCAGGTCGGTGTGGCAGACGCCGCTGGCGGCGATCTTCACCACGATCTTACCGGGCGCCACTTCCGGTTTGGTCACCTCGCAAATGTCGAGCGGCGCGCCGAAGGCGCGCACCACAGCGGCTTTCATCGTCTTTCCCATTGGACTCCCCGTTGCCGTATTCCTTCCCAGCCGGGCGACATTGTGGAACAGCAAGGCAGGACCCGCGTTGCGCGAGATCAAGCTCCAACGTCGACGCAGTTGCGATGCCGTTAACGAGGCGGGAACCACGTCGGTTAGCCGAAGATTCAAGTCTTCCTGCCAGTGTCGCCGCATGCAGAATACGGGAAATCCATCAATGGCGCACTGGCTGGACACGGGGAAACGCAACCTCAAGGTTGCGGTCTATCTCCTTTGCGTGGCCGTCGTCATCGCCTTCGCGCTGTCCAACACCCATACGCTCGGCAGCGCCGGACGCATTGCCGACGATGTCCGCGCCGGGGACGAACGCCATCTGGTGCGCAACGAGATCGACCGCCAGGTCGAGATCTTGGTGTTCGATCAGGCGCGCATTTCCCACTGGGATGAGGCGGTGCGCGCGCTGATCGCGCATATCGACTGGGACTTCGTCCGCGACGAGATCATCGAGTGGCACTGGGAGGATTTCGGCATCCAGACCACGGTCATCGTCGGGCCGGACGGCAATCCTCGCCTGCTGATCTTCGAGGAGGACGTCCGCGCCGAGGCGGAGGCGGTGAAGTATGTGGAACTGGCCGCCGACCTGGTCGCGCTCGCGCGGGACGCCTACAAGACGCACCGGCAGCCGGCCGGCGGCGGCTTCAGGGTGGCTTACAATCCGGTGCGGTCCCACCAGCCGCTCTTCGTGTCGGATATCCGTCCCGTCGACGGCCAGCTCACCATGATCGTCGCCCAGGCCATCGTGCCCGACGACGACGCGCTGCTGCCTGACGGCCACGCCAACATTCTGCTGACCTTCAAGCCGCTGTCCGCTCCGATCCTTTCGGAGATCGGCCGCAAGCTCGGCCTGCAGGATTTCGCCATTCTCCCGGCAGCCGACGTGCCGGCCGATGCCGACTGGATCCGGGTCGGGCGCAGCAGGGGCGCCGATGCAATCGCCGTGACCTGGATGCGGACCTATCCCTCATCGGTGATCTGGCGCCAGGCGCTGCCGCTTCTCGCCGGGGGGCTGCTGCTGGTCGCCATCGCCCTCGGCTTCGTCGCCCTGCGGTTCGGCAGCAGCCTGTTGCGCCTGCAGCAGAGCGAGGAGCGCAACCGCTTTCTCGCCCATCACGATGCCCTGACCGGCCTGCCCAACCGGGCGCAGTTCGAACGCGAGATCGAACAGGTGCTGCAGCACAGCGAGCAGCAACGCTGCGCGGTCCTGTGCATCGACCTCGACCGTTTCAAGGAGGTCAACGACACCTGGGGCCATCCGGTCGGAGATCTGGTGATCCGGACCGTCGCCAGTCGCATCCTGGCGGCGGTCGGGGATCGCGGCATGGCCGCGCGGGTCGGCGGCGACGAGTTCATCGTGCTGTTGCGCGAGGGGCTCGACCGTGGATCGGTGCTGGCGCTGTGCGAGCGCATCGTTGCCGGCATCTGTTCGGAAATCGTCTTCGAGGGCGGCAGCGCCACTGTGGGCGCCAGCATCGGCGTTGCCTGGTGGCCGGACGACGCGCTGACCTCCAGAACGGTCATCCGCAGTGCCGACGAGGCGCTGTACCGGTCGAAGCGGGAAGGGCGCGGCCGGACATGGTTTGCCACCGGTCCGGCGGAGCCAGCCTCGCCGGAGCCCTCCGGCATCGGCCCGCCGCGCCCGGCCGCATAGCCGGCGCGGCGCAGGCGCCCGGGCGAACCCCTTGTCGGATTGCCTCTTTTGCTGCACGGTCCCGCATTGGGGATGTGGACGTGGCCCGGCGGAGGGGCCGGCCTTCCTTGCGCGGGTCCGGTGGGCCTGTCAGTCACCGGTCAAGGACGAGCGGACATGGGAGCGGACATGGGGCGGCGTATTCTGCGGATCATCGGCATCGGCATCATCGTTGCCGCCATCGGGATCTGGTGGCTTCTCGATCGCTTCGGCTGCGAGATGAACACCAGCGGCTGCAGCAGGGTTCTTCCGCGCTTCACCCTGGAGACGATCGAGTATCTGTTTCTGCCGGTCGCCCTGGGCGTGTTTCTGATCTATCTCGGCCGCCGCCAGCGCGGCTGACGCGCCGACCCTTCTCGCCTGCCGTTCGCGTCGGGCTGGAAATGTCGCCCTACGGCGCCGGCTCGATCAGGTGGCATTCGGCCAGTCCGGTCGGGGTCTCGGTACAGACATGGGTGTCTGCAGGCGGCGGCGAGGCGCAGGCGGCGAGCAGCAGCGACACTGCGAAGACAAGAACAGGCATCTCACATCTCCGCCCGCTTCGCCGTCCTCTCTGCCCCTCTCCTTGGCCGCCTCGCTGCGGCAGCGTTGCCCGGTGGGCTGCTTCGCAATCTTTGGCCGAGTGCTTCATAGCGGCAGGGACAGTTGCCAGGAGAGGCCAAACCGGTCCGTCAGCCAGCCGAAACGGTCGCTGAAGCCATAATTGTCCGGCGGCATCAAGACCGTGCCGCCGTCAGCAAGCTGGGCGAAGGCCCCGTCCAGTGCGTCGACGCTATCCATCTCGACGAACAGCGACATGGACGGCGTGAAGTCGAAGTCGTGCGGGATCGGGCTGTCGATCACGATGAGGCGCTGGCCGGCAAACGATACCTTTGCCATGCGCACCGTTCCGGCCGCAGCGGTGTTCTCGTCGTTGAGTTCCAGCATTTCGATGGTGAAATCCGGAAACACCGCCTCATAGGTTCGGAGTGCCGCGCGAGCATGGCCTTGAAACATCAGGTGGGTGAGTGCTCTGGTCATCTGCGGGGCCCTGTCGCTGTCGGGGGTCTTTGGGTTTCGCCCGGCTACAATGCAGGTCGCAGCGATCACTCGCAAGGGTGGTGCGGGGATCCGCACGCCCTGCTCTTGCGGTGATTAGGAGGTCCTATCTCCGCAAGATTTGCGCCGAATAATTGCGGTTGCGGCGAATGTGCGGTATATTCGCCGCAAAGGATGCGGTAAATGGCGACCTATATCCATCAGCTCGGCGACTGGCCAACGTTTCGCTTCGACCATGCTTCGGTCTCCGGCCCGCTGGCGGCGGTCCGTCACCGGCAGGGCCGGCTCACCGGGCGCATGGACGCGCTCGGCTTCGCACTGCGCGCCGAGGCGGTTCTGGAGACCCTGACGGCCGATGTCGTCAAGTCGAGCGAGATCGAGGGCGAGATCCTGGAGCGCAGTCAGGTCCGCTCCTCCATCGCCCGCCGGCTCGGCATGGATATCGGCGGCCTGCCGCCGGTCGACCGCACTGTCGAGGGCGTCGTCGAGATGACGCTGGACGCGGTCGGCGCGTTCGAGGCGCCGCTGACCAGCGAGCGCCTGTTCGCCTGGCATGCGGCATTGTTCCCGACGGGCCGCAGCGGCCTGCTGCGCATCGCCGTCGGCCGCTGGCGCGACGAGGCGGCCGGCCCGATGCAGGTCGTCTCGGGCCCCTTCGGCCGCGAGAAGGTCCATTTCGAGGCGCCGCCCGCTGCCCGTGTCGCGGCGGAGATGGAGGCTTTTCTCGACTGGTTCGACAGCCCGGACCGGCTCGATCCCGTCCTGCGGGCGGCGCTCGCGCATCTGTGGTTCGTCACCATCCACCCGTTCGAGGACGGCAACGGCCGCATCGCGCGCGCCATCGGCGACATGGCGCTTGCCCGCTCCGAAGGCAGCGGCCAGCGCTTCTACAGCCTCTCCTCGCAGATCCGCCAGGACCGCAAGGGCTATTACGAGATCCTCGAGCGCACCCAGAAGGGCGACCTCGACATCACGCCCTGGCTGCTGTGGTTTCTCGCCTGTCTCGACCGCGCGCTCGATGAGTCCGCCGGCATTCTCGAGGACGTGCTGCGCAAGGCGGCGTTCTGGCAGGCGCTGGCCGGCGAACCTCTCAGTGAACGCCAGCGCAAGGTGCTGAACCGGCTGCTCGACGGCTTCGACGGCAAGCTCACCTCGTCGAAATGGGCGAGGCTGACGAAGACCTCGCCCGATACGGCGCTGCGCGACATCACCGACCTCGTCGCCCGCGGCATCCTCACCCGCGATCCCGGCGGCGGCCGCTCGACCAGCTATTCGCTGGTCCCGCCGGATGCCTTGCCGGAGCGCCGCTGAGATCGGACCCGTGCGGCGATTGCCGTTTTGCCTCAACCGCCTATGATCGCGCGACGCCGTTTGCACGCTCACCTGAGGAGACCTTTGATGAAACTCGTCCGCTATGGACCCGCCGGTGCTGAACGCCCCGGCCTTGTCGATGCGCAAGGCCGCATCCGCGACCTGTCCGCCCATGTCGAGGATATCGCCGGCGCGACCCTTTCCGACGAGGGGCTGGCCCGCATTGCCGCGCTCGATCCGGCCACGCTGCCGCTGGTGGAGGAGGGGGCGCGCATCGGTCCCTGCGTCGGCGGGGTCGGCAAGTTCGTCTGCATCGGCCTCAACTATTCCGACCATGCGGCCGAATCCGGCCTCGACGTGCCACCCGAGCCCATCGTTTTCATGAAGGCGACCTCGGCGATCTGCGGCCCCGACGACGGGATCGAACTGCCGCGCGGTTCGGTCGCCACCGACTGGGAGGTGGAGCTTGCCGTCGTCATCGGCCGCCATGCGAAATACGTGTCGGAGGCCGAGGCGCTCTCCCATGTCGCGGGTTACTGCGTCGCCAACGACGTCTCCGAGCGCGACTTCCAGATCAAGCGCGCCGGCCAGTGGACCAAGGGCAAGTCGGCCGACACGTTCGGCCCGCTGGGGCCCTGGCTCGTCACCCGCGACGAGGTGGCCGACCCGCAGGCGCTGTCCTTGTGGCTCGATCTCAACGGCACGCGCATGCAGACCGGCTCCACCGCCACCATGATCTTCGGCGTGGCGAAAGTGATCTCCTACCTGTCGCAGATGATGAGCCTGCATCCGGGCGACGTCATCTCCACCGGCACGCCGCCGGGCGTCGGCATGGGCATCAAGCCGTCGCCGGTCTATCTGAAAGCCGGCGACCGGCTGGCGCTCGGCATCGATGGCCTCGGCACCCAGACTCAGCTCGTGCGCGCCGCCGACTGAAGCGGGAAGGGGCGGCCCCTGGACCAAAGCCGCCGAAACGCAAAACGCCGAAACGCAAAACGCCGGCGCGGGAGGCTCCCGCGCCGGCGTTCGTTTTCAAGCGTGGTTCGGCGTTGCCGCGTTACGCGGGCTGGAACGAGCGGACACGGCCGCGCTCGCCGCTGTGGTCGCGCGGCTTGGCGCCCTGCGGGCGGGCGTTGCGCTGCTGCTGGCCGCCACGGAAGCCGTCGCTGCGTCCCTCATGCTGGCCATGGCCGGCCGGCTTGTCCTTGCGGGCACCGCCATTGCCGTTGCCATTGCCGCGGAAGCCACGGGCCTCGCCGCGACCGTCCTCACGGCCGCCGCCTTCGCCGCGCGGGCGGAAGGGCTGGCGCTGCTGCTGCTGCTGACCACGGCCGCCGCCGCCGCGCGACTGCTTGCGCGGTGCCGGGCCGTCGTCCTCGCGCTCCACCAGCACCTTGCCGATCAGCTTCTCGATGTCGCGCAGGAACGGACGCTCCTCGCGGTCGCAGAACGAGACGGCGATGCCGCTCTTGCCGGCGCGCGCGGTGCGGCCGATCCGGTGCACATAGGCCTCCGGCACGTTCGGCAGCTCGTAGTTGACGACATGCGAGACGCCGTCGACATCGATGCCGCGCGCGGCGATGTCGGTCGCCACCAGCACCGGCGTGCGGCCGGAGCGGAAGTTGTCGAGCGCCTTCTGGCGCTGGCTCTGGCTCTTGTTGCCATGGATCGCCGCGGCCTGGATGCCGGCCTGCTCCAACTGCTTGGTGACCTTGTCGGCGCCATGCTTGGTGCGGGTGAAGACGATGGCGCGGTCCATCTCGTCGTCGCGCAGCACGTCGACCAGCGCCTGGCGCTTGGCGTCGCGCTCGATCAGGAGAACCTTCTGCTCGATGCGTTCGATCGGCTTGGAGGCCGGAGCCACCGCGATCTCCTGCGGGTTGTTCAGGAAGTCCTCGGCCAGCGCGCGGATCGGCTTCGGCATGGTCGCCGACAGCAGCACCGTCTGGCGGTCGCGCGGCAGGCTCGCCAGGATCTGGCGGATCGCCGGCAGGAAGCCGAGGTCGAGCATGTGGTCGGCCTCGTCCAGCACCACGGTCGTGGTCTTGTCGAGACGGATGGCGCCGCCCTGCATATGGTCGATCAGGCGGCCCGGCGTTGCGACGAGAATGTCGACGCCGCGCGCCATGTTGCGCACCTGCGGGAAGGGACGGACGCCGCCGACGACGACGGTGGCCGAATGGCGCACCTTCTGCCCATAGGCGCGGATGCTGTCGGCGATCTGGGCGGCGAGCTCGCGCGTCGGCGCGAGAATCAGCGCGCCGCAGGTCTTCGGCTCGGGCCGGCTGGCCTGCTCGACGATGCGGTGGAGCAGCGGCAGCACGAAGGATGCGGTCTTGCCGGTGCCGGTCTGGGCGAGGCCCAGCACGTCGGCGCCCGACAGAATTGCGGGAATGCCCTGCGCCTGGATCGGCGTCGGGGAGGTATAGCCCTCGGCCACAAGGGCCTTGAGGATCGGCTCGGCGAGGCCGAGGTCGTTGAACGTGGTCAAGCGGACTCCTTGCTCGCGCCGGCACGCCATCATGGGCGCGCGGTCGCGGTCCGTGTCAGTCGGGAAGGGAGCTTGCGCAGATGAGCTGCCTTGAGGGGCGCCGGCATCGGAAACGGGCCTTGTCGCCCGCCGCTCGGATAGCAGCGCTTGGTGTCGGCAACGATCGGGAGGAAGGTTGCGTCGGGGCGCCGGTCACGAAAGGCTCGTGTCTCCACGCGGACGCCGTTGCCACGCATAGACCACGTTTGATGTTGCGTTGCAACGAAAATCGCCGTCGGGACCATGCGCGGAACCGATCGATACGATTTGGAACAAAAATTCCATATGAAGACGCTGCACGCCTGTGCAAGCGGGCGAGTGCCCTCCGTCGCCTGGGTCTTTGCCAGCGGAAAACCGGTGCACCGGCCAGATCCTCCCGTTCGTCGACGCCGCCGCCCGAGGCGATCCGCCAGTGCAGCCACGCCGCCGGCGGGGGCGCGTCAGCGTGATCGGCAGATCTCCTTAGCGTGTTGGGAACAAACTGGAAAACCTCAAGGGCCGGTGTCCGCCCGCGCCGTCCTTGCCTGCGGCGTCCGCGCTTTGCCACCTATCCGCCGCGTGGCTTTCGCTCGACAAAGCGGTTGCGAAGGGCGAAAATGGAATTTATGTTCCGTTTTGACTCTGCCGGCGTCGGACGACGGGACCTGTGCGGAGACGATCGGCCGGATCGGTCAGGCGGGGAGAGGTTGCCATGAGTTCGCAGCAGGGCCGGGACGCGCGGCCGCTCGATGTCATCACCATCGGCCGCGCCTCGGTCGACCTCTACGGCGCCCAGGTCGGCGGCCGGCTGGAGGACATGCGCGGATTCGCCAAGTATATCGGCGGCTCGCCCACCAACATGGCCGCCGGCACCGCCCGGCTGGGCCTGCGCTCCGCGCTTATCACCCGCGTCGGCGACGAGCACATGGGCCGCTTCATCCGTGAGGAACTGGTGCGCGAGGGCGTCGACGTGCGCGGCGTCAAGACCGATCCCGAGCGGCTGACCGCGCTCGTGCTCCTGGGCATTCGCGACCGCGAGCAGTTTCCGCTGATCTTCTACCGCGAGAACTGCGCCGACATGGCGCTGGAGGAAGGCGACATCGACCCGGCCTTCATCGCCGAGGCCGGCTGCGTCACCGTCACCGGCACCCATCTGTCGAACCCGCGCACCGAGGCGGCGGTGCTGAAGGCGCTGCGCCTTGCCCGCGAAAACGGCGCCCGCACCGCGCTCGACATCGACTATCGGCCCAATCTCTGGGGTCTTGCCGGGCACGGTGCCGGCGAAAGCCGCTTCATCGAATCGCGCGCCGTCACCGCCAAGCTGCAGTCGCATCTTCCTCTCTTCGACCTGATCGTCGGCACGGAGGAGGAGTTTCACATCGCCGGCGGCAGCACCGACACGCTGGCAGCCCTCCGTGCCGTGCGGGCGATCTCGGCCGCAACGCTGGTGTGCAAGCGCGGGCCGATGGGCGCCGTCGCCTTCGAGGGCGATATTGCCGATGATCTCGACAAGGGCGTCTCCGGCCCCGGCTTTCCCATCGAGGTGTTCAACGTGCTGGGCGCGGGCGACGGCTTCATGTCCGGCCTGTTGCGCGGCTGGCTGCGCGACGAGGGCTGGGAGCGGGCGCTCACCTATGCCAATGCCTGCGGCGCGCTCGCCGTCTCGCGCCACGGCTGCACGCCGTCCTATCCGAGCTGGGAGGAGCTGTGTTTCTTCCTGCAGCGCGGCGTGCGCGTGCCGGCGCTGCGCAAGGATGCGGAGCTGGAGCAGATCCACTGGTCGACCACCCGCAAGGGCGACTGGCCGCAAATGCGCGTCTTCGCCTTCGACCACCGCAAGCAGCTCGAGGATCTCGCCGCCGAGCTCGGCGCCGATCCGGCCCGGATTCCCGCCTTCAAGACGCTCTGCCTTGCCGCCGCCCGCCGGGTGCAGGCCGGCCGGCCCGGCTACGGCATCCTGAGCGACGGCCGGCTCGGCGAGGCGGCGCTGTTCGCCGCCGCCGGCACTGGCCTGTGGATCGGCCGTCCGGTGGAACTGCCCGGCTCGCGGCCGCTGGAGCTGGAGATCGGCCCGGATTACGGTACCGGCCTTGCCGAATGGCCGGCCGACCATGTGGTCAAGGTCCTGTGCTTCTGCCATCCGGATGACGACGAGGCGATGCGCGCGGGTCAGGAAGCGACGGTGCTGCGGCTGGCGCGGGCGGCCCGCGCCAATGGACTTGAATTCCTGCTGGAGGTGATCCCGTCGAAGGTCGGGCCGGTCGGCGACGACACCACCGCCGCCCTCATTCGCCGCTTCTACGAGATCGGCGTCTATCCCGACTGGTGGAAGCTGGAGCCGTCCGTTTCCGCCGCCGCCTGGGCCGCCACCTGCGCGGCGATTTCCGAGAACGATCCGCATGTTCGCGGCATCGTCGTGCTGGGTCTCGACGCGCCGCTGGAGGAGCTGGAGGCGAGCTTCGCCGAGGCCGCGCGCTTCCCGCTGGTCAAGGGCTTCGCCGTCGGGCGCACCATTTTCTTCGAGGCGGCGCGGGGTTGGCTGAGCGGTACGCTTGACGACGAGGGCGCGATCGCGCTGATGGCATCGAAATACCAGATCCTTTGCGCGGCCTGGGACCGGGCGAGGGCGGCAGACGGGAGAGCGGCATGACCACCACCATCCGGCTGACGGCGGCGCAGGCCACCGTGCGCTATCTCTGCCGGCAGATGAACGAGGACGGGGTGCCCTTCATCGCCGGCGTCTGGGCGATCTTCGGCCACGGCAATGTCGCCGGCCTCGGCGAGGCGCTCTACGGCGTGCGCGACGAGCTGCCGACCTGGCGCGGCCACAACGAGCAGGGCATGGCCCATGCCGCCATCGCCTATGCCAAACAGCTCGGCCGCCGCCGGACGATGGCTGTGACCTCCTCCATCGGCCCCGGCGCCACCAACATGCTGACCGCCGCGGCGATGGCCCATGTCAACCGCCTGCCGGTGCTGTTCCTGCCCGGCGACGTCTTCGCGGGGCGTGCGCCCGACCCGGTGCTGCAGCAATTGGAGGACTTCGGCGACGGCACCTTGAGCGTCAACGACTGCTTCCGCCCCGTCTCGCGCTATTTCGACCGCATCGCCCGGCCCGAGCAGCTCTTGACCGCGCTGCCGCGCGCCTTCCGCACGATGACCGATCCGGCCGAGTGCGGCCCGGTCACCCTGGCCTTCTGCCAGGACGTGCAGACCGAGGCGTTCGACTGGCCGGAAAGCTTCTTTGCGCCGAAGGTCTGGCGCATGCGCCGGCCGCAGCCGGACCCGGCGGAGCTTGACGAGGTGGCGCGCCTGCTCGCCTCGGCCGAGCGTCCGGTCATCGTCGCCGGCGGCGGCGTCCATTATTCCTTTGCACATCAGGCACTTGCCCGATTCGCTGAAGACCATGGCATCCCGGTCGTCGAGACCCAGGCCGGCAAGTCGGCGCTCGCCTGGGACCATCCGCTCAATCTCGGCTCGGTCGGCGTCACCGGCTCCTCGGCGGCGAATGCGGTCGCTCGCGAGGCCGATGTGGTGATCGGCGTCGGCACCCGCTTCCAGGACTTCACGACCGGGTCCTGGTCGCTGTTCGCCCGGCCGGGCCGCAAGCTCGTCAGCCTCAATGTCACGCCCTACGATGCGGCCAAGCACGGCGCCGTGCCGCTGTGCGCCGATGCGCGCGACGGGCTGGAGGCCCTGAGCCGGGCGCTTGGCGACAAGCGTTTCGCGGCCCCGCCGGCCGACCTCAAGCGTGATTGGATTGCCGCCGTGGATGCCGCGACAGCCCCGCCGCCCGACGGCAACGCGCTGCCGAGCGATGCCCAGGTGATCGGCGCCGTCCAGCGCAATGTCGCTGAAAACGCTGTGGTTTTCTGCGCGTCCGGCGGCCTGCCGGGCGAGCTGCACAAGCTCTGGAAGGCCTCCTGGCCGATGGGCTATCACATGGAATACGGCTTCTCCTGCATGGGTTACGAGATCGCCGGCGGGCTCGGCGCCAAGATGGCGCAGCCCGAGCGCGAGGTCGTCGTCATGGTCGGCGACGGCTCCTATATGATGATGAATTCCGAGCTCGCGACCTCGGTGATGCTGGGCCGCAAGCTCATTGTCGTGCTGCTCGACAATCGCGGCTTCGGCTGCATCAACCGCCTGCAACGGGCGACCGGCGGCGAGAGCTTCAACAACCTGCTCGACACCGCCCGCCATGTGGTGCCGAGCGACATCGACTTCGCCGCCCACGCCGCATCGATGGGCGCCATCGCCGAGAAGGTCGACGACATTGCCGGGCTGGAGGCAGCCTTGGTGCGGGCGCGGGCGTCGGAGCGCAGCCATGTCATCGTCATCGACACCGATCCGCTGGCGACGACCGAGGCCGGCGGCCACTGGTGGGACGTTGCGGTGCCGGAGGTCTCGCCTAGGGATGCGGTCCGCTCCGCCCGTGCGTCTTATGAAAATGCCCTGAAGAAACAAAACCTTGTCGACTAGTCTTCACCCCGCTTCGACCCTTTGAAGGCGCAACAGATGATCCTCTACGGCACCAATCCGATTGCCTGGTCCAACGACGACGACCAGAGCCTCGGCGCCCATATTTCGCTTGAAACCTGCCTGTCGCAGGCCGCCGAGATCGGCTTCGACGGCATCGAGAATGGCCACAAGTTTCCGACCGACCCGGCGGAATTGGCGAAAACGCTGGCGCCGCACGGGCTGAAATTCGTCTCGGCTTGGTACTCGCTGCAACTGCTGACCCGCTCGGCCGAGGCCGAGATCGAGGCGATCGGCGCGCATCTGGCGCGGCTGAAGGCGATGGGCTCGCCGGTGCTGATCGCCTGCGAGACCTCCAACGCTATCCACGGCAACGATACTGTCGCGGTCAACGACCGGCCCCGTCTCGACCGGGAGCGATTCGCTGCCTTTTGCGCCGATCTGGAGCAGGTCGCGGCCCATTGCGCGGCGCAAGGCGTGCCCCTCGTCTACCATCACCACATGGGCACCATCGTTGAAAGCGAAGAGGAAATCGACGCGCTGATGGAGCTGACCGGCCCGGCGACGCGGCTGCTGCTCGACACCGGCCACGCCTATTTCGGCGGCGGCGATCCGGCGCGGCTCGCTGAAAAGCATATGGGCCGCGTTTCACATATCCACGCCAAGAACGTGCGCCCGGATGTAATGGCAGAGGTTCGCGAGGAGGGGCTGAGCTTCCTCGAAGGCGTGCGGCGGGGCGTCTTCACCGTGCCGGGCGACCCCGAAGGCGGGGTCGATTTCGCGCCGGTGCTGAAGACCGCGGCGAAGCACGAGTATTCGGGCTGGCTGGTCATCGAGGCGGAGCAGGACCCGGAGGTTCGTGACCCGGTGACCTACCAGTCGATGGGGCTGAAGGCGCTCAAAGCAATGGCCCGCGAGACCGGCCTCGACCGGGGATAAGGCGGGCCGCAGGGCCGCGACACACACGAGACGGGAGAGGGACGCCATGGCTGATCTGCTGGTGAAACCAACGGCTAAGCACGGCAAGGTGCACGACATCACGCCGCAGAGCGCCGGCTGGTCCTATGTCGGGTTCACGCTCTACCGGCTGGCGCCGGGCGAGAGCGCGAGCGAGGCGACGGGCGAGCGCGAGGCGATCCTGGTGCTGGTCGAGGGGCGGGCCGAACTCAGCGCCGGCGGGGTCGCCTTCGGCGAGCGGGGCGAGCGGATGAGCGTCTTCGAGCGCAAGCCGCCGCACTGCCTCTATGTGCCGAACGGCTCGACCTGGGAGGCGAGGGCGACGACCGCGCTGACGCTGGCCGTCTGCACCGCGCCGGGCAGCGGCGGGCACGCGGCCGGGATGATCGAGAACATCGGTTTCGAGACGCGCGGCAAGGGCACCAATACCCGCTACATCCACCCCATCGCGATGGAGGACAAGGACGTCACCGACAGCCTGCTGGTGACGGAGGTTTTCACGCCGCAGGGCCATTGGTCGTCCTACCCGCCGCATCGGCATGACGAGGACAACTACCCCGACATGACCTATCTGGAAGAGACCTATTACCACCGTCTCGACCCGGCGACGGGCTTCGGCATCCAGCGCGTCTTCACCGAGGACGGCAGCCTCGACGAGACGATGGCGGTGTCGGACGGCGACGTCGTGCTGGTCCCGAAAGGGCATCACCCCTGCGGGGCGCCCTATGGCTACCAGATGTATTATCTGAACGTGATGGCCGGCCCCTTGCGCAAATGGCGCTTCAAGAACCACCCAGACCACGACTGGATCGCGCAGCGCGACGCCAAGGCGTAACAGCGAGGCCGAACCGCAAAAAGGCAGCGGTTGCAGTCCCCGGTTAACCGAGATCGCAGATTGCGCAGAACTGTCATTTTGTCCTCACCTGCGCAATGCTAGCTTGCGGCCATTGACGCTCTGGTTGCAGGTGATTGCATGTTAGAGAATTTCTACAGCCCGAAGGGGCGCATGGGACGGATCGACTGGCTGATCTGCTCGATCCTCACCTTCCTCATCGCCTTTGGCAGTCTCGTTTTCTTGGTCACGTACAAGAAACTGTACGGGCCGATGCCACTGGGGGTGTCCCTCCTGATGATCGTCATCGGGCTGGCCATGATCTGGGCGAACTTCTGCCTGTCATCGCGCCGACTGCATGATATCGACCGCAGCGCCTGGTGGTATATGCTGCTCTTTGTCCCCCTGATCGGCGGGGCGGTCCTGTTTGTGCTCTGCCTGTTTTTCCCCGGAACGCAGGGCGCCAATCGCTTCGGCCCGTCGCGCTCGGGCGGCGAGGCCCACGCAGGCTCCGGGGCAGTATCCGGGCTGACGGCGGACGAGATCGACGAGTTGATCCGCCGGCACGCTGCAGGCCAGAGCAGCAGCGGCAGCCGGACTGCGATGTCGGCGAGCGGCCTGCCGCCGCAGGGCCAGCCTGTCGTGGTGGAAAAGCGCCGCGTGCCGCCGGGCGGCGGCACTGCCCGCACGACCTTCGGCCGTCGAGGGCTTGTCTGACCGGCGCAATGGATTGAATTTCCTGAGAAAAAACGCCCGGACGAGGTCCCGCTCGTCCGAGCTATTTTGTGGTGCCGTTTTTTGAGAAATTTCGAGACGGATTTTGCAAAATTCCGTCTCAAACGGCCCGGATTTCGAGACGGGCCTCTCAATATCGAGAAAACCCGTGGTCACGCCGGCTCACGCGGCGATTTTCGCGCCTCGCCGGGGCAGGTGGGGCAGGCGGGGCGAGGTTGTCCCCGCCGCCCGGACCGGTTTATCCACCGAGGACGAGCGCGGCACCGGCGAGGGCCGTCAGGCCGCCGAGCACCCGCGTGACGGCGTTGCCGCGCGAGGAGGCGAGCTTGCCGAGGCCATAGCCGAGCGCGATGCCGGCGGCATGCAGCAGGGCGGTGGCGAGGGCGAAGCCGGCGCCATAGGCGAACTCAGTTGCCGCGCCGATCTCGCCGCCATGGGCATGGCCGTGGAACAGGGCGAAGGCGGCAACGACGGCGGCCGAGCCGGCAACCGGCAGCCGCACGGCGAGCGCCACCAGCAGGCCGAGCGCGACGACCGAGGCAAGGATCGCCGGTTCGACGAAGGGAAGGGCGATGCCGGCCAGCGCCAGGACGAAGCCGAGCAGCATGGTGCCGACGAAGGCGGCCGGCACGATATAGACGGCGCGGCCGCCGATCTGCCAGGCCCACAGGCCGACGGCGACCATCGCCAGGATGTGGTCGGCGCCGAACAGCGGATGGCTGAAGCCGGCGGCGAAGGAGCCGTGCTCGCCCGGATGGAGATGGGCAAGGGCGGGCGTCGCGGTGAGCGCCAGGGCGGCGGCGGTCGCAGCGAAGGCAGCGGCGCGCCGGGCAAAAGTGAACCTCGTCATGCAGTCGATCCTTTTCTCAAGTCGATCCGGCGCCCCGGAATGGGTCGCGCCATTGCTTCAGGTCCTGTCAGTCGTTCAGTCAGGCAGGCTTTTCAGGCAGGTTTTCAGTCAGGCAGATTGGCAGTTTGGCAGATAGGCAGTTTGTCAGGTCGCCGGCCGCACGCGGCGGCCGGCGACGCGCGCCGTCAGGCGGCGGCGTGGTAGAGGCGCTGCTGGAAGACGAGGCCGGTGCGGGCCTTGTCGAGCAGCTTGGCGCCGGCGAGCACGGCAAGGTCGACCAGCGGTTCGACGATGATCACCGTCAGATAGGCGAGGCCGAAGCTGCCGACATCGGCAAGGTTCTCGGCGCTGAAGCCGCCGCCATAGAACGCCCAGAACGCCACCCAGGCGACGATGCCGCCCTGGTAGCTGGTGGAAAGGGCCAGCGCCTGCTTGTAGCTGACGTCCTTGTAGGCGGTCTTCGCCGGGATGATGCGGCGCGCCAGGAGGCTCATGGCGAACAGCGGCACGATCAGCGTCGTCAGGTTCATGCCGTATTGCGGCAGGTCGTCGGGCGCGAAGAACAGGCCCTGGGTGAGCAGGCCGAGCGCCAGGCCGATGCCGGCGGGACCGGCGCCGAGCATCAGGTAGAGCGTCGAGCCGAGAATGATATGGACCTCGGAGACGCCGACCGGCTTGGTCGGCAGCACTTCGAAGAAGCAGAAGACCAGCGCGGTGGCGATCACCGAGCGGACGAGGAGGGCGGCAAGGCCGCCGTCGCGGCGGATCGTGTCGAGCGACATCTTGCCGATCAGGCCGACGGAGGCGGCGGCGGTCGCCACGCTGAGAAGGATCTTGGCGCCGTCGACGACGCCGGGTTCGATATGCATGCAAGCCTCCTTGGCGCACCCACCGTGCGCGAAGCCAGGGACAGGATGGCGCGAGGGGCCCCCCGACGCGCCGTGATCGATGGCAGGTCTCCTGGCTCGCGGTTCCTCGCGCCTGTCCGCCTTCCCGGCTCAAGGCCAGTGGCATTCGGACAGCGCTCGCCGCTCACAGTTGCGGGGGCAGCCACGGTCTTGGCCCCTGTTGGGTACGCCGCACCGTGTTCCCTTTTCACCCGCGTCCGGCTTTGCCACGCGGGAACCATCGGTTGCGATGCTAGAGGGCGGGGCGTTGGCGTGACAAGATCAATTTTCGTCCGATCCTGTTCCGCGTGCGCCATCCCCGGACGCGGCGAAGCCGGAGATCCGGGAACCATTGGTGCCTTTGGCGCTATCGAGGCGGGAACACATCGCCACCCCCACGGCTGTCATACCTGCGAAGGCAGGTATCCAGTATCCGCCGGGCTGGTGGGTTTGCGAAAGCGGATGCCCCTCGACGAGGGGCGCTCGCGGCAGCGCCGAGGCTTGAGCCGAACCGTTCGTGGTTACTGGATCCCGGTCTTCGGCTGCGCCGAAACCGGGACGACAGCCCAGGGGTGGGCGCGCGTCGGTGTGAAGCAGGATGCCTCTCCTTGCGTCTTCCCGGACGGCGCGGCAGCGCCGAGCCGGGACCGGGGAGCCAAGCGTCACCGCTCCTCGGTCTGCAAACCCTTGAAGATCGCCACGCACATCAAGAGCAGGACGAGCGTGAAGGGCAGGCCGGTGGAGATGACCATGGCCTGCAAGGCGCCGAGCCCGCCGCCGATCAGCAGCACGATGGCCACCAGCCCCTCAAAGGTGCACCAGAACACCCGCTGCGGCACCGGCGCGTCGACCTTGCCGCCGGCGGTGATCGTGTCGATCACCAGCGAGCCCGAATCGGACGAGGTGACGAAGAACACGATGACCAGCACGATGCCGATGGTGGAGGTGATGGAGGCGAGCGGCAGGCCCTCGAGCATGGCGAAGAGCGACAGTTCCGGGCTGTAGCTGTCGATCACATTGGCCTTGACCGCGCTGGTCGCCGGGTCGGAGAGGACCTGGTCGATGGCAACGCCGCCGAACACCGCCATCCACAGCACGCAGACCAGCGAGGGGATCAGCAGCACGCAGGTGATGAACTCGCGCACCGTGCGGCCGCGGCTGACCCGGGCGATGAACATGCCGACAAAGGGCGACCAGGAGATCCACCAGGCCCAGTAGAAGGCCGTCCAGCCCTGGCGGTAGTCGTCGTCGGTGCGGCCGATCGGGTTCGACAGGCCGCCGAGATCGGCGCCATAGGCGAGGAGGCCGGTGACGAAGTCGCTGAGGATCGCGAGCGTCGGGCCGGCGAGCAGCACGAACAGCAGCAGCGCGGCGGCGATCACCATGTTGATCTCCGACAGGACCTTGACGCCGCCATCGAGGCCGCGCAGCACCGAAACCAGCGCGATGCCGGTAATGGCGGCGATCAGGATCACCTGCACGGTGAGTGTGTTGGGGATGCCGTAGACGTGTTCGAGGCCGGCATTGGCCTGCTGGGCGCCGAGGCCGAGCGAGGTGGCAAGGCCGAACAGCGTCGCGAACACGGCCAGCGTGTCGATGACATGGCCGGTCCAGCCCCACACGCGCTCGCCGAAGATCGGATAGAAGGCCGAGCGGATCGACAGCGGCAGGCCCTTGTTGTAGCTGAACAGCGCCAGCGCCAGCGCCACAACGGCGTAGATCGCCCAGGGGTGCAGGCCCCAGTGATAGATGGTCGCCGCAAGCCCCATCTGCTTGGCCGCCTCGACGTTCTCCGGGATGATCGAGCCGTCGGCCGCAAACGGCGAGGGGACGCCGAGCGGCGACGAGATGGCCATGTGATAGACCGGCTCGAGCACGCCGAAGAACATCAGGCCGATGCCCATGCCGGCGGCGAACAGCATCGCGAACCAGCCGGCATAGCTGTAGTCGGGGCTGGCTTCCTTGCCGCCGAGCCGGACGCTGCCCCAGGGGCTGACGATCAGGAACAGGCAGAACAGCACGAAGACATTGGCCGCGCTCAGGAAGAACCAGTCGAAGGTGCTGGTCAGCGCCGGCCGCAGCCAGCCGAAGAACGAGGCCGCCTGCTCGGGCGCGGCAAGCGCATAGACGACGAAAGCGACGACGGACAGGCCGGAAATCACGAAGACCGGATTGTGGATGTCGAAGCCGAAGGGCCCAAGCTGGCCTTCCAGATTGTCCTGGCCGATCTCGAAATCGGTGTCGATGATGTCGGATGCGCCTTCCGGTTCGGGGATGCCGGTGGCGCCTGTCTGGTCGGTCATGGTGTGTTCCTGTCGTTGCGGCACGGCCGATCCGCGACGGAAGCCGCTTGCCGGACATGCCTGACGTCTTGCGGGCCTTGCGGCCCGTTCGGATTGTATTTGCGAGCGACCACACCAAGGGGTGTCCGGTGCGACCTGATCCGGCTTGCCGGCGACATCGCCCGCAAGTCTGGGCCCACAGGTCTGGGCCCACAGGTCTGGCTCGCACCCGCAAGAGGCCCTTGCGTCCGGCAAGGAACCACGGATCCGGCCGTGGCCGGCATGCGGGGTTGCAAAGCAGCCGCCCGGACGATCCGGGCGAACGGCGGGAGCTGGAAGTGCCCGATCTGCGCGGGCCCTGATCTTGCTCCAAAAGCGGGACCGGGCCTGCTCGCGCATCCCCGGTCGGCAAGGGCAATGTGGCATATTTGCGGCGATGCCGCAAATTATCATGAATTTCAATGTGTTGTGATGGATTTGGAGATTCGCCGCGGCTGCCGCAGGCGCGCCGGACGCCGACCCGCGATGGCACCGGCTCTTGACTTGGCCGCCGCGGCATCGTCAGGAAGAACGGACAGGAGGCCGCAACAAGCGGCTATGACACGGGATGCCGCGCCGCGTGCAGACGATCGACACGACTTCTTCGCGATTGGACGACCCGCTGGCCGGGCGCGACATCGCCCTCGTCATCTTCGACTGCGACGGCGTGCTGGTCGACAGCGAGCCGATCAGCGAGAGGGTGCTGCTGGCCGCGCTCAAGGAGGCCGGCGTTACGGTCGACCACGCCTATTTCAAGGCGCATTTCCTCGGCCGCAGCTTTCCGCGCGTTGCCCAGAGCATCCGCGACGACTTCCGTGTCGCCCTGCCGGAGAGCTTCGAGAGCGACTATCGGGAGCGGCTGCTTGTCGCCTTCGAGGCGGAGCTGAAGCCGGTCGCCGGCGTGTTCGAGGTGCTGGACCGGCTGGCGGTCGGTGCCTGCGTCGCCACCAGCAGCAGCCCGCCGCGGGCGCGCCGCTCGCTGCACCTGACCGGGCTCGACCGCTATTTCGGCGAGGCCGTGTTCACCGCCTCGCAGGTGGCGCGCGGCAAGCCGGCGCCGGATCTCTTCCTGCATGCGGCGGCGCAGTGTGGCGTTGCCCCCGAGCGCTGCCTCGTCATCGAGGACAGCCTGCCGGGGCTGGAGGCGGCGCGGGCGGCACAGATGGCGGTGTGGCATTTCATCGGCGGCAGCCATCTGGACGCGGGCGATGCCGCGCCCGGCGAGCCGCCGCTGCCGGTTTTCGACCGGTGGAGCGCGTTTTTCGAGATGGCGCCGGCGCTCGGGCGGGCAACGGCGCCGCAGCCGGCCGGGCAGGGGAGCTGAGGCGCGATGGCGGGCAAGGGCGATGCGGATGTCAGCCGCCTCGACGAGGCGGCGCGGGCCGGCTGGCTCTACTATGTCGCCGGCAACACCCAGGACGAGATCGCCCGCAAGCTCGGCGTCTCGCGCCAGTCGGCGCAGCGGCTCGTGTCGCTGGCGGTGAGCGAGCGGCTGATCAAGGTGCGGCTCGACCACCCGATCGCCCGCTGCATGGAACTGGCCGCCAATCTCGCCGACCGATTTGCCTTGCGCATCTGCGAGGTGGTGCCGAGCGATCCGGCGACGCCCGCCTCCATCGTCGGCATCGCCCAGGCGGCGGCCGCCGAGATGGAGCGGCACCTGAAGTCGAGCGCGCCGAAGATCATCGCCTTCGGCACCGGCCGGGCGCTGCGCGCCTCGGTCGACCAGTTGCCGACCATGGACTGCCCGCAGCACAAGGTGGTCTCGCTGCTCGGCAACATGATGTCGGACGGCTCGGCCTCGGCCTATAACGTCATCATCCGCATGGCCGACCGGGTCAACGCCCGCCACTATCCGATGCCGCTGCCGGTGTTCGCACGGTCGAGGGCCGAGCGGGCGCTGCTGCACAACCAGGAGCCGGTGCACAACATCCTGGAACTGGTCAAGGACGCGGACGTGACCTTTGTCGGCGTCGGCAACATGGGCGAGAGCGCGCCGCTCTTCGTCGACGGCTTCATCAGCCGCGACGAGATGGCGGCGCTGACGGCGGCCGGGGCCGTCGGCGAGATCACCAGTTGGGTCTATGACCGGGGCGGCGCGCTGATCGAGGGCCTGACCAACGATCTCGTCGCCAGCGCCCCGCTCGGCAAGGCGCGCGACAAGCCGGTGATCGGCATCGCCGCCGGCGAGGCCAAGGTCGAGGCGATCCTCGGCGCGCTGCGCGGCGAATTGCTGAACGGGCTGATCACCAACGAACTGACCGCCGAGCGCCTGCTGGCGCGCTGAGCGCGGCGCAAGATCCGTCGCTCCCTGACAGATCCGGGGCGCGCGCGGCCGCGGTTGCAGCGCGCGAAGCGCTTCGCGCGCATCCTGTGCCCCCGCGGAAGCGGATTTCAACCTCCTGTGAAATAAAGACTTTTTGCGGCGCAGCAACGAAAGTTGGCGCGGGAAGCGCCGCGCCTGCTTGACGGCTCCTGCCCATTTTGTGAGTATTTGCCCGCAATCATAGCAAATGCCCATGAGGCATCTGGGAGGAGTTCATGACCACATTCATCCGCGCCCTGCTGGGCGCGACGGCCATTTCGCTCGCCGTCTCGCCGGCGCTGGCCGAGAAGCTGACCATCGCCACGGTCAACAATGGCGACATGATCCGGATGCAGCGGCTGACGGACGATTTCGCCGCCAAGCATCCGGGCATCGAGCTGGAATGGGTGGTGCTGGAGGAGAACGTGCTGCGCCAGCGCGTCACCACCGACATCGCCACCAAGGGCGGCCAGTACGACGTGATGACCATCGGCACCTATGAGGCGCCGATCTGGGCGAAGCAGGGCTGGCTGGTGGCGCTCGACGATCTCGGCGCCGACTACGATGTCGACGACCTGCTGCCGGCGATCCGCGGCGGCCTGACCGTCGACGGCAAGCTCTATGCCGCGCCGTTCTACGGCGAGAGCTCGATGGTGATGTATCGCCAGGACCTGATGGAGAAGGCCGGGCTGACCATGCCGGACGCCCCGACCTGGGACTTCATCAAGGAAGCCGCCGCGGCGATGACCGACAAGGGCAACGAGGTCTACGGCATCTGCCTGCGCGGCAAGGCCGGCTGGGGCGAGAACATGGCCTTCCTCAGCGCCATGGCCAATTCCTACGGCGCGCGCTGGTTCGACATGGACTGGAAGCCGCAATTCGACAGCGAGGCCTGGAAGGCGACGCTCGCCGATTATCTCTACCTGATGAACAATTACGGGCCTCCGGGCGCCTCCAGCAACGGCTTCAACGAGAACCTGGCGCTGTTCCAGACCGGCAAGTGCGGCATGTGGATCGACGCCACGGTGGCCGCGTCCTTCGTGACCAATCCGAACGACAGCCAGGTCGCCGAGCAGGTCGGCTTCGCGCTCGCCCCCGACAACGGGCTCGGCAAGCGCGGCAACTGGCTGTGGGCCTGGAACCTCGCGATTCCCGCCGGCTCCCAGAAGACCGAGGCGGCCAAGACCTTCATCGGCTGGGCGACGTCCAAGGACTATCTGGAACTGGTCGCCTCCAAGGAAGGCTGGGCCAATGTGCCGCCGGGCACCCGCACCTCGCTCTACGAGAACGCGAACTACCTGGAGGCCGCGCCCTTCGCCAAGATGACGCTGGACAGCATCAACGCCGCCGACCCGCAGCAGCCGACCGTCGACGAGGTGCCGTATGTCGGCGTGCAGTTCGTCGCGATCCCCGAGTTCCAGGGCATCGGCACGGCGGTCGGCCAGCAGTTCGCCGCCGCCCTTGCCGGATCGGTCTCGGCCGAGCAGGCGCTGCAGAACGCGCAGCAGGCGACCGAGCGCACCATGCGCCGCGCCGGCTACATCAAGTAAGCCTGCGCCAAGGACGAGGACCGGCGCGCGCATGCGGGCCGGTCCGCCCTTCCCAAGACCCGACCACCTGACCCGGGGCTGAACCGATGGCTACCGCCCATTCGCGTGCCGCCGCGCGCGTGATGATCTCGCCGGCCGTGATCCTGCTGCTCGGCTGGATGATCGTCCCGCTGTCGATGACGGTCTACTTCTCCTTCCTCAGCTACAATCTCCTGATGCCGGGGATGGAGGAGTTCATCGGCTTCGGCAATTACGAGTTCTTCCTGTCCGATCCCGCCTTCACCGAGGCGCTGGTCAACACGCTGCTGCTGGTCGGCGGGGTGCTGGTCATCACCATCGGCGGCGGCGTCGGCCTTGCCCTTTTGCTCGACCAGCCGATGTGGGGGCAGGGGATCGTCCGGGTGCTGGTGATCGCGCCGTTCTTCGTCATGCCGACCGTCTCGGCGCTGGTGTGGAAGAACATGTTCATGAACCCGGTCAACGGGCTCTTCGCGCACCTGGCCAAGGCGCTGGGGCTGCCGCCCTTCGACTTCCTCGCCCATGCCCCGCTCGCCTCGATCATCCTGATCGTCGCCTGGCAGTGGCTGCCCTTCGCGACCCTGATCCTGCTGACCGCGCTGCAATCGCTCGACAAGGAGCAGCTTGAGGCGGCGGAGATGGACGGGGCGAGCGCGCTCGACCGCTTCCGCTTCATCGTGCTGCCGCACATGTCGCGGGCGATCACCGTCGTCATCCTGATCCAGACCATCTTCCTGCTGTCGGTCTTCGCCGAGATCCTGGTGACCACCAATGGCGGGCCGGGCTACGCCTCCACCAACATCACCTATCTCGTCTACGCCCAGTCGCTGCTGCAGTTCGACGTGGGCGGCGGCTCCGCCGGCGGCATCGTCGCTGTGATCCTCGCCAACATCGTCGCGATCTTCCTGATGCGGATGATCGGCAAGAACCTGGAGGCCTGACCATGGCGCGTCGAGC
The DNA here is from genome assembly GCF_900185735.1 of Stappia sp. P2PMeth1. NCBI lineage: Bacteria > Pseudomonadati > Pseudomonadota > Alphaproteobacteria > Hyphomicrobiales > Stappiaceae > Stappia > Stappia sp. P2PMeth1. The sequence goes on from NZ_FYAW01000017.1 coordinate 114,997, forward strand.
CACCGGCACCCGCAAGATCCTCGTCACGCTCGCTGCCTGGAGCGTCGGGCTCGCGATCTTCTTCCCGATCCTCTGGACGATCCTGACCAGCTTCAAGACGGAGGCCGAGGCCATCGCCTCGCCGCCGTCTCTGTTCGCCTTCCGCTGGACGCTGGAAAACTATGTCGAGGTCAACGCGCGCTCCGACTACTTCCTGCATTTCATGAATTCGGTGGTGATCTCGCTGGGTTCGACCCTGCTCGGCCTCTTGATCGCCATTCCGGCCGCCTGGTCGATGGCCTTCGTGCCGGCGAGGCGCACCAAGGACATATTGATGTGGATGCTCTCCACCAAGATGCTGCCGCCGGTCGGCGTCTTGGTGCCGATCTACCTGATCTTCCGCGACTTCGGCCTGCTCGACACCCGCATCGGCCTGATCGTGGTGCTGACCCTGATCAACCTGCCGATCATCGTCTGGATGCTGTTCACCTATTTCAAGGAGATCCCCGGCGAGATCCTGGAGGCGGCGCGCATGGACGGGGCCTCGCTCTGGGACGAGGTGGTGCATGTGCTGACGCCGATGGCGGTGCCGGGCATCGCCTCGACGCTGCTGCTCAACATCATCCTGGCGTGGAACGAGGCCTTCTGGACGCTGAACCTGACGGCGGCAAAGGCCGCGCCCCTGACCGCCTTCATCGCCAGCTATTCGAGCCCGGAAGGGCTGTTCTACGCCAAGCTTTCCGCCGCCTCGACGCTCGCCATCGCGCCGATCCTGATCCTCGGCTGGTTCAGCCAGAAGCAGTTGGTGCGCGGCCTCACCTTCGGCGCAGTCAAGTAAGGACCCGAACGATGGGCAGGATTACCCTTTCCAAGGTGACCAAGAGCTTCGGCGACGTGGCGGTGATCCCGCCGCTGGACCTGGAGATCGAGGACGGCGAATTCGTCGTCTTCGTCGGCCCCTCCGGCTGCGGCAAGTCGACCCTCTTGCGGCTGATCGCCGGGCTGGAAGACGTCTCGTCGGGCGAGATCGTCATCGACGGCAAGCCCGCGACCGACCTGCCGCCGGCGCGGCGACGGCTCGCCATGGTGTTCCAGTCCTACGCGCTCTATCCGCATATGAGCGTGCGCAAGAACATCGCCTTCCCGCTGAAGATGGCGAAGATGGACCCGGCCGAGCAGGAGCGGCGGGTGCTGGCGGCGGCGAAGACGCTGAACCTCACCGACTATCTCGACCGGCGGCCGGGGCAGTTGTCCGGCGGCCAGCGTCAGCGCGTCGCCATCGGCCGCGCCATCGTGCGCGAGCCGGAGGCCTTCCTGTTCGACGAGCCGCTGTCCAATCTCGACGCGGCCTTGCGCGTCAACATGCGGCTGGAAATCTCCGAACTGCACCAGTCGCTGAAGACGACGATGATCTATGTCACCCACGACCAGGTCGAGGCGATGACCATGGCCGACAAGATCGTGGTGCTGCGGGCCGGCCATATCGAGCAGGTCGGCTCGCCGCTGGAGCTCTACCGCAACCCGGCCAATCTCTTCGTCGCCTGTTTCATCGGCTCGCCGAAGATGAACGTGATCACCGGCGCGGCGGCCGCCGAGCACGGCGCCCACACGATCGGCATCCGCCCCGAGCACCTCGCCATCACCGAGAGCGGCGGGCTCTGGCGCGGCCGGGTCGGCGTCGCCGAGCATCTGGGCTCCGACACCTTCCTGCATGTGCATGTCGAGGGACAGGACCCGCTGACGGTGCGGGTGGCCGGCGAGGCGGCCTGGCGCCATGGCGACGAGGTGGCGCTTGCGCCGCTTCCCGAACACCTGCACCGCTTCGACGCCAACGGGCTGGCGCTGCGATGAGACGGCTGGAAGGACGCAGCGCCCTGATCACCGGCGCGGCGCGCGGCATCGGCCGCGCCTTTGGCGAGGCCTATGCCCGCGAGGGCGCCAGGGTCGCCATCGCCGACATCAACCTCGATGGCGCACGGCAGGCGGCCGAGGCCATCGGCAACGGCGCGATGGCCGTGCATCTCGACGTCGCCGACCAGGCCTCCATCGAGCGCGCGGTGGCGGAAGTCGACGCGGCGCTCGGCGGCATCGACATCCTCGTCAATAACGCCGCGCTGTTCGACCTGGCGCCGATCGTCGAGATCACCCGCGCGAGCTTCGACCGGCTGGTCGCGGTCAATGTGGCCGGCTGCCTGTTCACCATGCAGGCGGCGGCGCGGGCGATGATCGCGCGCGGGCGCGGCGGCAAGATCATCAACATGGCGAGCCAGGCCGGACGGCGCGGCGAGCCGCTGGTCGCCGTCTATTGCGCCACCAAGGCGGCGGTGATCAGCCTGACCCAGTCGGCGGGGCTCGACCTGATCCGCCACCGCATCAACGTCAATGCCATCGCGCCCGGCGTCGTCGACGGCGAGCACTGGGACGGGGTGGACGCGCTTTTCGCCAGATACGAGGGCAGGGCGCCCGGCGAGAAGAAGCGCCTCGTCGGCGCGGCCGTGCCCTTCGGGCGGATGGGAACGGCGGAGGACCTGACCGGCATGGCGATCTTCCTCGCCGGGCCGGAGAGCGACTACGTCGTGGCGCAGACCTACAACGTCGACGGCGGCAACTGGATGAGCTGAGCCGGCAAACGGATGACGAGACCGATGAGCGAACACGCAGCGCCGCGCGCCCTCCCGCGCGCCGGCACCAGAGAGCATGACCCTGAGGCCCCAGTGATTAAAGCGACCACCAGCCTGTCCCTATCGACCCTGTCCGAGATTGCCGGGGCGGATGTGCCGGCCTATGCCCGCGAAGATCTGACGGCCGGCATCGTGCACTTGGGCGTCGGCAATTTCCACCGGGCGCATCAGATCGTCTATCTCGACCGCCTGTTCAACCGCGGCCTCGACCGCGACTGGGCGGTGATCGGCGCCGGCGTCAAGCCGCATGACGCGGCGATGCGCGCGCGGCTGCAGCGGCAGGACTGGCTCTCCACCGTGGTCGAGCTCGACCCCGGCGGGCTGACCGCGCGCGTCACCGGCGCGATGATCGACTTCGCGGAGGTCGATCCGGCGGCCATCGTCGCCGTGCTGGAGCGGCCCGAAATCCGCATCGTCTCGCTGACGATCACGGAAGGCGGCTATTATGTCGACGCCACCACCGGCGGCTTCGATGCGACCCATCCGGAGATGGTCACTGATGCGGCGAACCCGGACGCGCCGGCGACGGTGTTCGGCATCCTGCTGAAGGCGCTGCGCCGCCGCCGCGCCGCCGGCACCGCGCCCTTCACCGTGATGTCCTGCGACAACCTGCCGGAAAACGGCCATGTCGCCCGCACCACCGTGCTCGGCCTTGCCCGGATGAGCGATCCCGACCTCGCCGACTGGGTGGCGGAGAGCGTCGCCTTTCCGAGCAGCATGGTCGACTGCATCACCCCGGCGACCTCGGAACGCGAGATGGCCCTGCTGCGCGAGCGCTTCGGCATCGAGGATGAAGCTCCCGTCGCCTGCGAGCCGTTCCGCCAATGGGTGATGGAGGATCGCTTTTCCGCCGGCCGGCCGCGGCTGGAGGAGGTGGGCGTCGAGTTCGTCGAGGATGTCGCGCCCTACGAGTTGATGAAGCTCCGGATCCTCAATGGCGGCCATGCGGCGATTGCCTATCCGTCGGCGCTGCTCGGCTACCAGTTCGTCCATGACGCGATGGCCGATCCGCTGATCGCCGGCTTCTTGAGAAAGCTCGCCCATGCGGAGATCATCCCGACGGTGCCGCCGATCGAGGGCGTCGACTTCGCCGCCTATTTCGAGCTGATCGCCGCGCGCTTCTCCAACCCTGAGGTCGGCGACACGATCCCGCGCCTGTGCCTCGACGGGTCGAACCGGCAGCCGAAATTCATCCTGCCGACGGTGCGCGACCGGCTGGAGGCCGGAGCCGACCTTTCGGGCCTGGCGCTGGAAGTGGCGCTGTGGTGCCGCACTTGCGCCGGTACGGCGGAGGACGGCAGCGCCATCGGGATCGCCGACGAGCGCGCCGCCGAGCTGACCCGGCGGGCGCTGGAAGCGCGCGGTACGCCGCAGGCCTTCCTCGATTTCACGCCGGTCTTCGGCGATCTCGGCCGCGAGCGGCCCTTTGCCGATGCCTTCGCGCGCGACCTCGGCGCGCTGTGGGCGGAGGGCGTGCGCCCGGTGCTCTCCCGCTACATCGACAGCGGTGTGGCGGGAGGCTGAGCGCGCCCTATCCGCCCGAACACGGCGGCGCGGCGGAGCACCTCCCTCCGCCGCGCCGTCGGTGTCTTGCTGCTGTGCCTTGCCGGGACGCGGCGCGGTTTTCCGGGCATTTCCCGTGGTGCGACAGGTGGGGCTCTCGACCCCGCCGCCGGTTCGTGCTTGTCTCTGCGCCTCGAATAAACCGGCAAGGGAGGGGTGCCTTGGGCATTCAGGACGTTTCGGGGCTGACGGCCCTGCTTTTCGATCTCGACGGCACGCTGGTCGACAGCGTTCCCGACATCGCGGCGGCGACCAACCTGCTGCTGGACAGCGAGGGCCATGCGGCGCTGGAGGTCGACGAGGTGCGCCGGATGATCGGCCACGGCATCCCCAAGCTGGTGGAACGGGCGCTGGCCGCGCGCGGCCGGACGCTGGACGCTGAGGCGCTGGCTGTGCTGGTGGCGCGGATGATGGACTTTTACGGCGACAACCTGACGGGGCGCACGTCGCTGCTGCCCGGCGCGATGGAGGTGCTGGCAGAGGGCTCGGCGTCCGGGTTCGGCCTTGCCGTCGTCACCAACAAGCCGGAGGGTTTTTCCCGCACGATCCTGACGCATTTCGGCCTCGACGCCGTGGTGCCGGTGGTGGTCGGCGGCGACACCTGCGCGGCGCGCAAGCCGGAGCCGGACATGCTGCTGCATGCGGCGGCCCAGCTCGGGGCGGTGCCGGCGACGACGGTGATGGTGGGCGACAGCGGCGCCGATGTCGGCAGCGCGCGGGCCGCCGGCATGAAGGTGGTGCTGGTGCGCGGCGGCTACACGGCGGTGCCGGTGGAGGAGCTGGGCGCCGACCTCGTCATCGACAGGCTCGACCACCTGTTCGGCGCGCTGAAGCGCCTTGCCGAAACGGCCGACGCCCGGGCGTAAGGCCCGGGCGCCGAAGTCGTCTTTCATCCAGTGCCGGCTGGCGGTGATCCGCCAGCCCTTTTTTACCGCCAGCGGCTGCGCCCCTGCCGCAGCCGCGTCTGGCGCACATAGGTGGCCGAGACCCAGCCGCTGTCCTCGCCGTTCATCAGCTCGATCCGGCACCAGGTCTGGCCGCCGACGGCGCGGCAACCCCGGTCGATCAGCACGTCGCCATTGGCGACGCGGCCGAGCACCGGGAACTGGGTGCCGGGACCGCCGCGCACATTGAGCAGCCCGTTGGCGCTGAGGCCGGTCACTTCGAAATAGCTCTGGCGCTGCGGCTCGCCCGGCCGACCGATATCGGGACGACCGACATCGGGACGCGTCGGGCGCCCGCTCGCCTCGCGCAGGAAGCTGCCGACGACCCAGCCATTGTCCTCGCCATTGCGCCGCTCGATGCGGCACCAGCGCTCGCCCGCCAGCCGGCCGCAGCCGAGATTGCGCAGCACATCGCCATCCGACAGGCGCGCGACGATCGGGTGGCCGGTGCCCGGTCCGCTGCGCACGTTGAGATAGTCGCGCCCGCCGATGCCGGTCACCTGCCAGAAGTCCGGGCCGCCGTCTTCCATGACGATGGTCGGACTGGTCGGCCGGCCGGGGCGGTCGGGACGGTCCTCGCCGGGACGGCCGGGGCGAAGGCTGGCCTCGCGCAGATAGGTGGCCGAGGCCCAGCCGCCGTCGCGACCGTTTACCCGCTCGACCTGGCACCAGCGCTGGCCGCTGATCGCGTAGCAGCCGAGATTGCGCAGCACCTCGCCCTCGGCGACGCGCGCGACCACCGGATTGCCGGTGTTGGGGCCGCTGCGGATGTTGAGCGTGTCGCGGGCGCCGACGCCGGTGACCTGCCAGAACTCCGGCTCGCCCGGATTGCGGCCCGGCTCGCGGCCCGGTTCACGACCGGGCTCTCGTCCAGGCTGCTGCGGCTGCGGGCGGGCCGTGCCCGGCCGGACGGAGGCGACGGTGAGCACGAAGCGCGCCCGCTCGTTGCGCGCGACGCCGTCGACGGCAAGCCGCACGCGGATGCGGTAGTCGCCGGACTGGTCGGCGCGGCCGTCGAACTTGGCGCCCTGGCGGGCGCCGTCGAAGACCTCGCGCCGGCCGCCCGGCTCGGCGATGCCCATGTGCAGCGCGCGGCTGGAGGAGGACAGGGCGATGCTGACCTCCTGCCCGGCCAGCACCGGCAGCAGGTATTCGATGAACTCCGCCCCGGTGACCATGCCGGAGACCTGGGTGCCGGGCTCGCCGCGCGGGATCTCGATCAGCTCCGTCCGCATCTCCATGGCGGCGGCCGCCGGAGCGGCAAGAGCGACCGCGACCGCAAGCGCAGCCGTGGCAAGGGAACGGAAAACCGGCATGCGTCAAATCTCCTGAACGAATCCGCCGGCGGGCGGCGTTGCCAGCAGTGATTGCGCCGCATTGTGTCGAGGTGTTGGCGCGGATTTCAAGTTTCACGGCGAAATGCCGGCGATAGCGGTTTTCGCGCATTGCCCGGCGGCGCCGGACCTCTATCATCGACACGTCGGAGAGGGAGCCGCGATGCCTGCCTTTGTGCTGATCCTGACCTATGTGGTGCTGGCGCTGGCGCCGCTGGCCCTGGCCGCCGCCAGCGGGCGGCCGCCGCGCCCGGTGATGGACGAGATCGCCAGCGCCATGGCGATGGTCGCCTTCGCCATCCTCCTGGTCGAATTCGTGCTGTCGGGCCGCTTCCGCAGCATTTCCGGGCGCGTCGGGCTCGACGTCACCATGCGCTTTCACCAGCTTTTCGCCCGCACCGCGCTGGCGCTGGCCCTGGTTCATCCCTTCCTCTACACGCTGCCCTTCGCCCGGCCACTGCCCTTCGACCCCACCCGCCAGTTGACGCTGACCTTCGCCGCCGAAGGGCTGGTGACCGGGGTGCTCGCCTTCGTGCTGCTGCCCGCCTTCGTCCTGCTGTCGATCGCCCGCGACCGCATCGGCTGGCGCTACGAGACCTGGCGGCTCGCCCACGGTCTCGGCGCGCTGGTCATCGCGCTGCTGGTGCTGATCCATGCCCGCCACGCCGGCCGCTACAGCGCCGACCCGCTGCTCTCCGGCCTGTGGGCGGTGCTGACCGCGATCGCGGCGCTGTCGCTGCTGCATGTCTATGCGGTGAAGCCGCTGCTGGCGCTGCGCCGGCCGTGGCGGGTGACGGGCCTGCGCAAGCTCGCCGAACGGACCTGGGAGGTGGTGCTGAGCCCGAGCGGACATGACGGCATCGCCTACAAGGCCGGCCAGTTCGCCTGGATCCGCATCGGCGCGCCGGCCGTCTCGCTGCGCGAGAACCCGTTCTCCATCGCCTCGGCGCCGGGCGAGGGGCGGGATCTGCGCTTCGTCATCAAGGAACTCGGCGACTTCACCGCAACGCTCAGCGGCATCCCGCTCGGCACCACGGCCTATGTCGACGGGCCGCACGGCAACCTGGTGCTGGAGGGGCGCGGCGGCACGGGCATCGCCTGCATCGCCGGCGGCGTCGGCATCGCGCCGATGCTGGGGCTGCTGCGGCAGTTGGAACTCGACGCCGACCCGCGCCCGACGGTGCTGGTCTATGGCAACCGCCATGCCGGCCAAATCGCCTGCACGGAGGATCTCGCCCGCCTGCGCCGGCAGCACCGCACGCAGGTGGTGCAGGTGCTCTTGGAGCCGCCGGACGACTGGCAGGGCGAGCGCGGCATGGTCGACGCGGCGCTGATCGCCCGCCTGTTCGCCGAGCCCCGCCACCGCGACTGGCTCTATGTGCTGTGCGGCCCGCCGGCGATGATGGAGACGGTGGAGGCGGCGCTGCTCGGCCTCGGTGTCGCACCTCGGCGGATCATCAGCGAAAGGTTCCAGCATGACTGAGCCGCGCCCCTCGATATCACGTCCGCGCACCGCCCGCCTGCGCCGGCTCGCCCTGTTCTGGGCGCTCAATGCGGTGCTCGCCGTCGGCATCCTCGCCTTCGCGCTGCGGTAGAGGCGAGCGCCCCGCGGCGGGGATGGCGCCGCCGCTCACCCCGCCCTTGCACGCCGGTTTCTCGGGATGACGCGGGAGGGGGAGGGCGCAGGAGGACACTCTGTGTGTTGGGTTCGCGCGGGTGCGTTCCCGCCGCCGCTCTGGGAACGAATAGCCCCCGGCTCTGCGCTGCGCGCGGCCGGGGTGACGGCCTGTGGGTGGGGCGATGGCGGCGGCATGACGGCCTGTGGATGGGGCGATGACGGCGGCGGCATGACGGCGGTGGATGGGGCGATGACGGCGGCGGCATGACGGGGGTGGGTGGGGCGAGGCCGTGCTTGCCTCTCGGCTGTCGTCCCGGACGAGGCCGAAGGCCGAAGATCCGGGACCCATTGGCACCCTCAGTCGGCGTGGGGCGGAATGCCTCTCCTTGCGTCTTCCCGGACGAGCATCGCGAGATCCGGGACCGGAGAGCCGCGGCGGTTGTGGTGTTTTGCGGGAGTGCCTTCGCGAGGCCCTCGGCTCTCCGATCCCGCATCTTCGCTTCGCTTCGTGCGGGATGACGCTAGGAGGGGCCGGTGCGCGGGATGACGCGGGAGGGGGAGGAGCGCGGGATGACGCGGGGAGAGGGAGGAGCGCGGCGACGATACTCCGTGTGTTGGGGTTGTGCCGGCGCGTCGCCGCTGCTGCTCCGGCAGCCAATAGACCCCGGCTCTGCGCTGCGCGCGGCCGGGGTGACGGCCTGTGGATGGGGCGATGGCGGCGGCATGACGGCGGCCGGGTAACAGCCGAGGATGGGGCGACGGTGGTGCCTCTTCGATATCGCAGGCCGCCGCCTTGAAGATGTTTTGCGAATTATTTCACCTTGTCCTTGGGGATGAGCGGTATCCGATAGGATTCCAAGACAAGACTAAGACGAAACTAGATTTATACCTTTTGCGGCGAGCGCGATACCGTTCCAGAACAGATCCGGCGTGCTTCGGTAAAGGGGCGGCCGGAGGGCTTCGGGAGGGCTCCAACGTGATCGTCCGTACCTTCAAGGCTGCCGGCGATGCGCCGGTTTTCCGCTATGCCGTGTCCCGCGAGGTGGTGGCGCGCACCGACCAGGTGGGCCATGCGGTCTACGACACGACGCTGGCCGCCGGCGCCGCCGACACGGTGGCGCGCGATGCCGCCGGCGAATTTCCCGCACAGGCGCATTTCTGCCTCTCTGGCTGCGGCACGGTGACCGTCGGCGGCCGCAGCGAAAGGGTGTCGCCCGGCACGCTGGTCGCCGCGCGCGCCGAGGTCGAGGTGAGCTTCGTCGCCGAGACCGAGATGCGCATCTGTACCGTCTTCGGCGGCGAGGGGCCGCAGGAGGCGATCCGCGCGGAGGCTTTGGTGCGCCATGTCGACGAGTTCATCGGCACCGAGCGCGACGTCTTCTGGGGCAATGGTCAGAGCCGGCGGCTCCTGGTCAAGGCCGACGGCTTCGGCTTCGCCCTGTGCCAGACGCTCGGCAATGCCAATACCGACTCGCCGCTGCAATACCGCCACCATTTCGAGAGCTGCTACTATGTCTCGGGCACCGGCGAATATGTCTGGGAGAGCGGCAGCCACCCGATCGACACCAATGGCGCGCGGGCAACGGCCTTCATCATGAACCGCAACGATGCCCACCGCATGGTGGTGCGCGATGCCGCGATCTGCCTCAGCATCTTCAGCCCCGCCATCGAGGGGCATGAGGCGCATGATTTTTCCGGCGGCCGGCCGTCTTCGTATTGAGAGACGCCCTCCAGCGGCCGCCTGACGCGATTTTCTGCGCTTCCGGTTCACGTACCCGAACGTACGCTGCGCTCCGGATCTCGCAAATCACGCCATCCGGCGCGCTGGAAAGCGTCTCAGACAAGGCGGGCCGAGGTTCGGCGGCAATCAGTCGCCAAGCCACCGAATGGGCCGAATATAATATATTTCAACTGCTTTTGCCGGGTCGCTAAGGTCTTTTCGTCCGCCGCGGATGCCGTCCGCGTCCCGGTTGGCGTCGCCGGAAGGAGTTTCAATGACGTCGCAATCCGTGCAAAGCGCCGAAGGCCAGGTCTTCGACATCATCGGCATCGGCATCGGCCCGTTCAACCTCGGGCTCGCCTGCCTGACCCAGCCGATCCGCGATCTCGACTGCCTGTTCCTGGAGGCGAAGGACCAGTTCAACTGGCACGAGGGAACCCTGCTGGAAACGGCGACGCTGCAGACGCCGTTCCTGTGCGATCTGGTGACGATGGCCGATCCGACCAGCGCGTTCAGCTTCCTCAACTACCTGAAGCAGACCGGCCGGATCTACGCCTTCTATGCCTTCCTGCTGGACACGGAAAACTTCTTCCTGCTGCGCAACGAATTCAACACCTACTACCGCTGGGCGGCGAGCCGGCTCGACAATGTCGTCTTCAACCGCGAGGTGGAGGCGGTCGAGTATGACGATGCGGCCGGCCACTACCGGGTGACCTGCCTCAACACCAGGATGGGCCAGCGCAAGGTGCTGCGCGCGCGCCGCATCGTGCTCGGCTCCGGCATGTCGCCGGCCTATCCCGCGCCTTGCGAGCCGCTGCGCGACAAGCTGCTGCACAGCGCCGACTATATGCGCAACCGCGAGGCGGTGCGGCAGAAGCGGTCGATCACCGTGGTCGGCTCGGGCCAGAGCGCGGCCGAGGTCTATCACGACCTGCTCGGCGACATCGACCGCTACGGCTACCGGCTCAACTGGGTGACGCGCTCGACGCGCCTGGTGCCGCGCGAACTCACCAAGTTCACCCTGCAGATGACGACGCCGGACTATGCCGACTACTTCTTCTCGCTCTCGCGCGGGAAGCGCGAGGAGCTGGTGCGGGCGATGCAGGCGATCTTCAAGGGCGTCAACCCGTCGCTGATCAACGACATCTACGACCTGCGCTATCGCAAGCTGCTCGGCGGCGAGGTCGACATGATGCTGATCTCCAATTCGCAGGTCGAGGCCTGCGCCCATGATGCGGCGAGCGACAGCTTCCGCGTCACCTTCCGCCAGGTCGAGGAGGACCGGACCTTCGAGCTGGAGACCGAGGCGCTTATCCTCGGCACCGGCTACCGCTTCCGCGTGCCGGAGTATCTGGCGCCGATCTCGGAGCGCATCAACTGGTGCGGCGAGGGGCGCTTTGCGGTGGCGCGCAATTGCAGCATCGACAAGGAGGGCGGCGAGATCTTCGTCCAGAACGCGGAGATCCATGCCGACAGCTACCTGCCGCCGGATCTCGGCCAGTCCTGCTACCGCAACTCGGTCATCATCCGCGAGGTGCTGGGCAAGGACTATTATCCGATCGAGCGCAGCCTTGCCTTCCAGCGCTTCGCCGCGCCGGCGGACGGGGTCACCGCCGCCGTCTCGGCCGGCGGTTGACGGGGCCGGACGATGGACGCGATGACCGCCGCGTTGCAGACCATGCCGCCGCACGAGCGGGCGGTGGCGCATCTGGAAAGCGACCGCTGGCTGTGGGCCAACCGGCTCTTGGTGCGCAAGGCGATCTCCGAGTTCGCCCACGAACTGCTGCTTGGCCCCCGGGAGATTGAGCCGGCGGGCGCCGGCCCGGCCAGCCGCTACGTGCTGGAGCAGCCGGGGCTCGGCATCGAGTATACGTTCCGCGCAAGGCGGATGCGGCTCGACCACTGGCAGGTGGACGCGCACTCGATCGAAAAGCGGGTGCGGGGCAAGCCGGCGCCGCTCGACGCGCTGAAATTCATCATCGAGTTCAAGCGCGAGCTCGGCATTCGCGACGCGATGATGCCGGTCTATCTCGACGAGATCAGCAGCATTCTCTATGGCAGCGCCTACAAGGCGGCGACCAGGCCGCACCGCGCCTCCGACCTTGCCGGCGCCGATTTCCAGACCATCGAGACCGGCATGACCGAGGGCCATCCCTCCTTCGTCGCCAACAATGGCCGGCTCGGCTTCGACACGGCCGACTATCCGCTCTATGCGCCGGAGGCGGCCGGGCCGCTGTCCATCGTCTGGATCGCGGTCTCCCGCGAGCATTCGCGCTTCACCGCGATGGCCGGCATCGATCACGACCGCCTGATGAGCGAGGAACTGGGGGCGGAGACGGTCGCCGACTACCGGGCGCAGCTTGCCGGCGAGGGGCTCGACCCCGAGCGCTATTATTTCATGCCGGTGCATCCCTGGCAGTGGTTCAACCGCATCTCGATGAGCTTTGCCCCGGAGATCGCCCGGCGCAACATCGTCTATCTCGGCCTGTCGCGCGACCTCTACCAGCCGCAGCAATCGATCCGCACCTTCTTCAATGCCTCGGCGCCGTCGAAGCGCTATGTGAAGATGGCGCTGTCGATCCTCAACATGGGCTTCATGCTGCAACGCGGCCTGTCGCCGGAGGACATGCAGACGACGCCGGAGATCAACGAGTGGCTGCGCAACCTTCTGGCGCGCGACCGCTACCTGCAGGACAACGGCTTCTGCCTGATCTGCGAACAGGCGACGATCAGCTACCGCAATCCCTATTACGAGGAAGGGCTGGCGGCGGATTCTCCTTACAAGCACGTGCTCGCCGCCCTGTGGCGGGAAAGCCCGGTCAACCTGATCCGCCCCGGCGAGCGGCTGATGACGATGGCAGCGCTGCTGCATCTCGATCCGCAAGGGGATGCGCTGACGGCGAGCCTGATCGAGCGCTCGCGGCTGGGGGCGGAGGAGTGGATCCGCCGCTATCTCAAGGCGTATCTGGCGCCGGTGCTGCACTGCTACTACGCCTATGACATCATCTTCATGCCGCATGGCGAGAACGTCATCCTCATTCTGGAGAACGACGCGCCGACGCGCATCGTCATGAAGGACCTGGCCGAGGAGATGCGCATCCTCAACAGCGGCGCGACGCTGCCGCCGGTGGTGCGGCGCAACTGCGTGGTGCTGGACGATGCGGTGCGGCTCGACGGCATCTTCACCGATGTCTTCGACTGCTACTTCCGCCATCTGGCGGCGATCCTCGACGAGCGGCAGGTGCTGCCCGAGGCAAGGTTCTGGGCGCTGGTCGGCGAGTGCGTGCGCGCCTATCAAGCGGCGCAGCCGCACTATGCCGAGAAGTTCGCCCGCCACGACGTCTTCGTGCCGGAGTTTCCGCGCAACTGCATCAACCGGCTGCAACTGCGCGACAACCAGCAGCTTCTCGACCCCAACGATCCCGACAAGGGGTTCGAATATGCCGGCACGCTGCCCAATCCGCTGACGGGCGGCAGCGACGGCGCGCAGCCCGGCATGCTGCGCCGGGCGATGGGGCATATCGGCACCTATTTCCTCGGCCCCGGCTGAGGCCTGTTTTCTTCTGTCTCGCGCTGGTTGCGCAGATATGAAAACGGACTTTGTGACAAGAAACCCTCTCTGGAATACTGGAGGCGTGCCGTCTTTCGATCCTTGCTCGAAAGCAAACGGCTCGTCATTTCTGCCTATCCGGGAAGGGAAATACGATGTTGAAGGCTGTTGAGATTTCGAAGGAGCTTAACGCGGACAGCATTCGCAAGCTGATCGCCAAGAACATCGACGCGATCCATGTGCCGGGCTTCTATCCGGAGGATCTGGCGGCCACCTTCGCCGACCGCGTCGCCGGCGATGCGGGTCTCGAGGCCTACAAGGTGCAGAACGCGCTGAAGCGGCTCGGCATGGGCTATGTCGATGTCGGCAAGGACGCGGACAATGCCGAACGCTATCACAGCGAGGCGCTGCGCTCGATCTGGGGCATCCGCGACCTGATCTATCCGAGCCTGACGCCGCTCGACCATTTCCGCCTGCTGCTGGAGGAGGTCTGGCCGGCCGGCGCCACCATCCAGTCGATCGACGGGCGCAAGAGCTTCGTCGGCACCTGCCGGGTGATCGATCCGGGCGCCAAGATGCTGCCGCATAACGACCGGCTGGCGCGGATGCTGACCAGCGGCACGTCGGACCTGACCGGCCAGCTCGCGGTCAACATCTATCTCGACATGCCGCCGGAGGGGGGCGAATTGGAACTGTGGCTGAGCGAGCCGACGCCGGAGCAGGACAAGGAGCAGGAGACCCGCGACGGGCTCGACCGCGAGGTGCTGGGCGAGCCGCGGCTGGTGATCCGGCCGCAGAACGGCGACCTGGTGCTGTTCAACTCGCTGCTGATCCACGGGGTGACGCCGGGCGTCGGCGCGCGCCGGGTGACGATGTCCTGCTTCGTCGGCTATCGCGGCGACGATGAGCCGCTGACCTATTGGAGCTGACGCTCCGCCACCTCTTGTTGCCGGAATGAAAAGGGGCGCGCCTTCGAGATGAAGACGCGCCCTAAGTTTGTTTCGGGGAGGAGCCTTCCGCCGCAACCCGGCCCGCTTTTGGCAAAGCGGACCGGGCTCCGCTGAAGCGGCGGACGGCCTTTCGGTTACTCGCCCGCCGCCGCGGCTGCCTGGGCCTCGGGGCCCGCCAGCAAGTCGCGCCGCCGGATCATCAGACCAGAGATGACGATGGCAAGAACCGAAAGCAGGGCGACGATCCACATCAGCACCGAGAAGGCGGAGGCGAAGCTCGCCCGGCCGAATTCGGTGAGCGCCGGCTGGACCTCGACCGGCGCATTGGCAACGGCGCCGGCGAAGTCGCCGCGGGCGATGAAGTTCGCCGTATTGGCGAGGCCGTCGCCGAGCCCGGCGGCAAGCTCGCCCGTGCCGCCGAGCTGCAGCGTGATCGCCGACAGCAGGATGGCGCCGAACACCGAGATCGACAGGGTGAAGGAGCCGTGGCGGAAGGTGATGTTGACGCCCGAAGCGACGCCCGCCCGCTCCGGCGGCACGACGGCGGTGGCGACATTGGACAATTCGCCGTTGATGAGGCCGGTGCCGATGCCGAGCAGCACGAAGGCGACGACCCACAGCACCACCTCGGCCGGGGGAGCGATGGCGAGCCACAGGAAGCCGGCGGCGATCAGCGCGCAGCCGAAGGCGATCAGCCCGCGCACGCCGAACCGCTCCGGCGAGGCGAGGCGGGCGCCGAGCGGGGCGACGAGCAGCAGCGGCACCGTCATCGGCAGCAGCATCAGGCCGGCCGAGGACGCCGACATGTCATGCACCACCTGGAAGTAGATCGGCAGGTAGACCAGCATGACCCAGAAGGTGATGCTGTTGAGCACGCAGACGAGCTGGATGCCGGTGAAGGTCGGGATGCGGAACAGGCGCAGGTCGAAGGCCGGCTTCCTAACGCTGGTCTCGATCCACACGAACAGCAGGAACAGCACCACGGCGCCGGCCATGGCCGCGACGATGGTGTTGCTGCCCCAGCCGCGCTCGCCGCCCTCGATCACCGCATAGGAGAGGCACGCCAGCGCGCCGGTGAAGGTGAGGATGCCCGGCCAGTCGAGGCCGCCCGCCTTGTCGTCGGAGGATTCCTCCACGCGCCAGTAGCACAGGGTGATCAGCACCGCGACGATCGGCACGTTGAGCAGGAAGATCCAGCGCCAGCTCAACAGGTCGACGAGAATGCCGCCGACGATCGGGCCGAAGGCCGCGCCGCAGCCGATCGACACGCCCCACAGGGCGAAGGCCTGGGCCCGCTCGGCGCCCTGGAAGGCGTTGGAGATCAGCGCGACGCCGAGGATCAGCATGGCCGAGGCCGACAGGCCTTGCGCGACGCGGCCCCAGATCAGGGCTGTCGGCGTGTCGGCAAGGCCGACGATCAGCGAGGTGGCGCCGAACAGCGCGAGGCCGATCACCATCACCCGGCGGCGGCCGAACCAGTCGGCCAGGGCGCCGACGGCGATCAGCACCGAGGTATAGGCGATGTTGTAGGCGTTGATGATCCACTGGAGCTCGGAGAAGCTCGCCTTCAGGTCCCGCTCGATGGAGGGCAGCGCGATGGCGACCACCGTCACGTCGAGAATGACGAGGAACGAGCCGAGCGCGGCGACCGCGAGCGTCGGCCAGTTGTCCATCAAGGAGGAACGTTGTGTCGATTGGACTGAGGTCATTGTCTGTTTCCCGAATGCGTTTGCGGAAACGGTCGCCGGTTGACGAGGCTTCCCTCGGCGAAATGCCGTGAAACGACGGCAAGGCGGGAAGGGGCGGGCGTGCGCCGGAACACCGCGCGCGAGCGACGGCGATCCGGGTGCAACCCCGTATCGTTGTTGGATTTTCTGCACCTTGCAGGGGAAATCTAAAGCCCCCCCGGAAGCGGGGGAAATATATAATTCCGCAGGGTTCAGGTGCCTTTGCGACTGATTTTCAACGCTCGCCGAGCGGCGGCAAGGGCGCGCCGGCAGTGGGCAGGAACGGCGCGAGCTCGGCGGCCGAAAAGCGGTGTGTCGCGGCATGCGTCCAGGCCGGGCGGCGGTCGCGGTCGATCATCGCGGCGCGGATGCCTTCCGAAAAATCCGCATGGACCATGAGCCGGCTTATTATCTCGTATTCGAACCCGAGCGCGGCCTCCAGGCCGCCGTGTCGGCGGGCGCGGGCGAGCGCCTCCAGGGTCAGCGCCAGCGCCAGCGGCGAGGCCTTGAGGAGGGCCTTTGCCGCCCGCGCGCAAGCCTCGCCGCCGGTTTTTTCCAGCCGGACGAGGATCTCCGGCACGTCAGGAGCGGCAAAGGCGTGCTCCAGCTCCGGGCCGAAGCCGGGCAGGGCAGCAGCGCAGTCCGTTAGTGACGCGGGCAGGGGGGCGGGCAGGGCGGCGGGCAGGGCGGCGAGGCCGTCTTCGCACAGCGCCTCGGCCAGCGCCGGCATCTGCTCCGAGGCGGTCCGGTAGCGCACGAAGCCGAGCGCGGCGGCGGCCTCGGCAGTGAGCTTCTCGCCGGTGAGGGCGATGAAGGCGGCAAGCGGAGCGGGGAGGGAGCTGAGAAGATGCGTTGCGCCGGAATCGGGGATCCAGCCGATGCCGCATTCCGGCATGGCGAAGCTCGCCCGCTCGCTGGCGATGGGATGGCTGGCGTGCAGCGCGAAACCCAGCCCGCCGCCCATGGCGACGCCGTCGATCAGGGTGACGACGGGCTTGGGGTAGCGTGCCAGGGCAAGGTCGAGACGGTATTCGGCAAGGCAGTGGCCGCGCGCGCCCTCGATATCGCCGCGGGCGATCCGGCCATGCACGGCGGCAATGTCGCCGCCGGCGCAAAACGCCCGCCCGCCGACCGCATCGATGACGACCAGCTCAAGAGCCGGGTCGGCGCGCCAATCCTGAAGGGCTGAGGCGATGCCGGCAAGCATCGCCTCGCTCAAGAGGTTGAGGGCGCGGGGGCGGTTCAGCGTGATCCGCCCGGCGCGGCCCTGTCGCCGGACCAGAAGTTCGCCGTCCGGAGCGGGGGCGCTCAATGGTGGATGAGGGCCGCCGACCAGGCGAAGCCCGCGCCATTGGAGACGACCATCACCTTGTCGCCGGTGCGGATGAGGTTCTGCTCCACCGCTTCCGCATAGTTGATGACCATGTCGCTTTCCTGCACATGGCCGCGATGCTTCAGCGCGCTGGTGTAGACCTTTTCCTTCGGCAGGCCGAATTTCTTCATGAAATAGGCCTGATCCCAGGTCGAGAAGGTCGGATAGACGTAATAGTCGACATCGTCGAAGGTGAGGCCCAGCTTGTCGAGCAACTGGGTCATCACCTTGCCGAACATGCGGAAGTTGATCGGGATGACGCCCTCGTTGAACTTGTCCATCTTGGCATACATGTGCAGCAGCCGTTCGGTCACTTCCTCGTTCGGCTGGCGGTTCTGCAGGCCCGGCACATACCATACGTCGTGCAGCCGGCCGATGGAGATGGTCTCGACGCCGAGGATGCGCGCGCGGGTCGCGTTCCTGCGCAGCACCAGGGCGCTGCCGCCGTCGCTCGCCACGGTGATCGGGTAATAGGTCTTGTTGAGGTCCGGCGTGCGGTCGCCGGCAAAGAGCAGCGCCGTCGTGACGTCGTCGTCGGCGAGCATCAAGGAGACGACGGTCTTCAGCGCCAGATGATAGCTGGCGCAGCCGCCGGTGTTGACGGCGGTGGCGAAGGCATTGTCCAGCCCCAGCTCCTGCTGCACGAGGCCGGCAGCCGACCAGGTCGGCCCGACATAGTCCTCCGGGATCGAGGTGAAGTCGACGACGAGGTCGACCTCACCGGGCGCCACCCCGGCCTGGTCGAGGGCGCGGCGCGCGGCCTCGACCGCCAGCACCGAGGGCAACTCGTCGGTGACATGGATGTCGTGGATGCCGATGTCGCGCTGGAAGTCGATGTTCTTCGACAGGGTGCCGAAGGGCACGTCCTCGTCGCGGAAGACGTCCGCCACCAGCTTCTTGTCGGGCGGCAGGTAGAAGGCTTCGGAAAGGATGCCGACGTGGTCCATCTGGATCTCCCTGTCAGTATTGCAGCAAGGTGGCGCCGTAGAGAAAGCCGTGGCCATGGGTGGCCAGCAGCACATGGCTGCCGGCGGGCGGCGCCTCCTCCTCCAGTTCCAGCAGGTTGAGGACGAGGTCCGAGCCGTGCAGGTGGCCGCGCGAGGCAAAGCCCGCCGGCACCAGCCGCGCGCCGGTGCAAAGGCTGTCGCCGACGGCCTGTGCGTCCGCCGCCGAGATGTTGGCGGTGATGGTGCGGGAAATGTCGCCCCCCGACAGTCCGTGGCGGGCGAGCAGCCTGTCGACCAGCCCCTTGAGCTCATTGGTGCGGTCGGCGCGGTCATGCTTGGCCGCATCCAGCGTCAGCCGGTAGAGGTCGAGCCGGGTCGGGTGCTTCATGCCGCCGCCGGGAATGTTGAGCACGTCGTGCAGCGCGCCGGTCGAGCGCAGGGCGGTGCCGAGGATGGCGGCGCGGCCCGCCCCGCGCGCGACGATGACGGCGCTGGCCCCATCCCCCAGCACGGTGAGCGGGGCGTCCAGACCGGCGATCACCCGGTTGCCGGCAATCGCCTGGTCGGCGGCGACCAGCAGCACCCGGTTGACGTCGTCATTGGCGAGGATCAGCGCGCGGGCGAACTTGATCGCCGCATGCAGGTTCGACGAATGGCCGCCGCTATAGCCGAGGGTGAAGGCGCGCTTGGCGCCGAGCTCCGCCTGCAGCTCGTTGCTCATCGACCAGGCCGGCTCGACATAGCGCTGCGGCATCATCGAGAAGTCGATGATCGCATCGAGGTCGAGGGGCGAGAGGCCGGCCGCCTCCAGCACCTTGCGCGACACGGCAAGGGCCATGTCGGTCGGGCTCTCGCCTTCGAAGACATGGACGCTGCCGACGCCGAGCCGTGCGGCGGCGGTGACATCGACCGGCCCCGTCTCGCGGGCGACGATCTCGTCGAGCGTGCAGATGCGCTCGGGCAGATGGTGGGCGGCGGCAAGCAGGCCGACGGGTTCTGTGGAGTGGTCTCTGATGCTGTCTCTAATGCTGTCTCTGGCGCTGTCGCGGGTCATGGCTCCGGCTCCTGGCTGGGAGAGAGGGGCGCGCCGCGCCGCCGGCCGCTTGCCCGCAAGGCCTGACGGCCGGCGGGCAAGGTCGGGAAGGGCGGCGCGGCCGGTGGGGGCGCGGGGCCGCTCGGTCGGCCCTTCGAAAGGGGCCCGCTCAGGCGGCCCGGGCGGTGCCGGTGCAGGCCTCGATGATCTCCGCCGGCACCGTGTGATCGTCGTACCAGCGGCCCGACAGCGGCTTCTTCACCAGCGCGACATCGGCCGCGTAGGAGAGGATCTCGTCGTTGTGCCGGCCGATCTCCTGGCGCAGCGAGGCAGGCAGGCCGCCGTCGAGCTCATAGGCCCGGTCGATGGAGCCGGTGAGGTGGCGCAGGTGGTCGATGCGGTCGTTGACGATTCTGATCGAGCGCTTGGTGATGCGGCCGAATTCCGCCTTGTCGTTGGCCATGACCTGCATCGCCTCGTACATGCTGGGCAGGAACTCGTCGCGCTTCATCCACTTGGTCTCGTAGTTCATCGCGTCGCGCCAGCGCGGCTGGGTGAGCGACTTGCGATGGGATTCAAGATCGCGGTGGAACACCGTGTAGCCGTGCTCTTCGGGCTGCTCGAACCACTGGCAGCCCGGATCGAGGAACGGCACCATGCCGAAGATCGTCGGGATCACCTTGTCGTTCGGGAAGCGCTGCATCAGCCGGCGCGAATAGGCGACCGTCTCCATGACAGAGGCATGGGTCTGCTTCGGCATGCCGATCGTGTACCAGAGATAGAAGCCCTTGATGCCGACATCGAGCGCGGCGGCGATCCAGTCCTCCATCTCCTCGTTGGTATAGGTGCCGCGCCCGGTCAGCCGGCTGATCTCCACGTCATGCGACTGCGGCGACAGGTTGATATAGATGTCGAGGTTCGGCGCGACCTCGGCCATCTGCTTGAGCACCGAGGGCTTGGTCAGGCGGAACTGCTCGAAGGAAACCGAACTGACGACGCCGCTGTCGTTGACCGCCTCCAGGTAGGAGAGCAGGCGCGGGGCCGATTCCGAATAGGCCTGCAGCGTGTAGACGCTGAGCGGCGACTCGGTCTTGGGGAAGGTGGTGATCTCCCGCGCGAGCTGCTCCGAGCGGCGGTGGAAGACGGTCTTCTTCTCCACATTCATCATCCGCTGATAGGCCCAGCGCGAGCCCGAGCACCAGCCGCAGCTCTGCTGGCAGCCGGTGTTCGGCAGCACCATCAGGTTCGGCATGTTCAGCAGGTTATCGGTCTTGGGGAACATCTTCGACCAGTCGATCGCCACGTCGTTGAGCACGTCGGGCGTGTAGGAATGGCCGTTGTCGACGACTTCCCCCTTGTCCTTGTAGACCATGTTCTGGACGTCGAGGCGCCCGCGCACGCCGCGCTTGAGCTGGCCGACGAGGTCCGCCAGCGGCTCCAGCGTGTCGTATCCGCGGATGACGCCGTCGATCTGCGGATACTGCATCATCTCGCGGGCATAATAGGTGGAGACGATGCCGCCGAAGACGACGAAGCTCTCCGGATGCACCTTCTTCAGCACCCCGGCGACCTCGATCGAGCCCTGGCAATGCGGCAGCCAGTGCAGGTCGATGCCGAAGGCGGGGGCGTCGAGATGCTGGAACAGCTTCTCCACGTCGAGCGTCGGATGCTTCAGCATCAGCGAGGCCAGGTTGACGATCTTCACGTCCAGCCCGCGCTCGGCCAGGAAGCTCTTGATCGACAGGAAGCCGAGCGGGTGCATTTCGAAGATCGGGGTGACGTTGCTGCTCTCCTGGCTGGCATACCAGCCGAGCACGAAGTCGTCCCGGTTGCGGAAGTCGAAGATCGCCGGTGCATGGACCAGGATCAGGTCAGCCTTGATGCGTGTCATGGTCGCCATTCCTCGGACGCCGTGGCAGGGAAGGACAGGGTCCTTACGCCGCGGCCGACGTGATCTTGCTGTGACAGAAACCGGAGAGCGCGCTGAGCGTCTTGTAGTTCTGCGAGGTGATCTCGTCCTCGTCGATGACGATGGCGAATTCCTTCTCCATGTATTCGGTGATCTCGGCGATGCCGAGCGAGTCGAGAATGCCGCTGTCCAGCAGGTTCTCTTCCGGGTCGATGCCGCCCGAGACGTTGACGCCCGAATTTTCCAGCAGATAGGCGAGCAGGGTGTTGTGTACGCTCATCAGGTCGATTGCAGTCACGAGCCTTCCTCCTCAGGCTGTCGCGCGCCCGGCATGGGACACGGCGACGGTTGGCAACTCCGTTCGGGCGGCCGCTTTTGCAGTCTCGCCCTTGTGATATGCACAGTGACTGAAAAGATAGTCTTTGAAATTTGGGAAATTTTCCTAACGGAAGGAGCTTATTGAGCAAATATGGCAAGTCAATATCGTCGGTATTACTGAATTTCTATTGAGTTATATGTATTCCAGCAGGCGATATCCGCAGAAGTGACAGGCGGGCTTTGGGCGGCGAGTGCGGCCCCGTCCGGCGCGGAGGCCGGACGGGCGCCCCTCACAGGCCGAGGGCGCGGGCGGCGATGGTGCGCTGGATGTCCGAGGTGCCGGAATAGAGCAGGCTGCCGACCGCATCGCGGAAGTCGCGCTCCACCTCGTAATCGGCCATGTAGCCGTAGCCGCCATGGATGACGACGGAGTTCTGGCAGGAGGCGACCCAGGCCTCGCTCAGGTAGAGCTTGGCGAGCGCCGCCTCCATCGGGCAACTGCCCTTGGTCTTCTTCAGCCAAGCGACCTTGTAGAGCAGCAGCCGCGAGGTCTCGTGCCGCAGCTTCATGTCGACGATGCGGTTGGACACCGACTGGAACTTGCCGATCGGCTTGCGGAACTGGGTGCGCTTGTTGGCATGGGCGACGCATTGTTCGACCTGATGCTCCATCGCACCGACGAGATTGGCGAGGATCGAGCTGCGCTCCCACTCCATCGAGTTGTTGAAGATGCGCCCGCCCTGGCCCTCCTTGCCGATGCGCGCGGCAACCGGCACGCGGCAGTCCTCCAGCGTCAGCCAGGCCATCGGCGAGGTGCGCAGCCCCATCTTGCGGCGGTTCGGGCTGACCGTCAGGCCCGGCGTGTCGCGGTCGACGACGAAGCCGGTGAGGCCGAGCGAGCCGGCGCTCTTGTCGACGGTGGCGAAGATGACGAAGACATCCGCGACCGGCCCGTTGGTACAGAACACCTTGGCGCCGTTCAGCACATAGTGGTCGCCGTCGCGGGTCGCGGTGGTGCCGAGGCTCATCACGTCGGAGCCGGCCTCGGCCTCGGTGATGCCGTGGGCGCCGATCAGCTCGCCGGAAATCAGCCCGCGCAGATACTTCTCCTTCTGCTCCGGCGTGCCGAACTGGGCGATCGGCATCTGCACGGTCCACATCTGGCCGTTCATGCTGAACAGCAGGCCGTTGTCGCGGCAGCCGTAGCCGAGCGCCTCCATCGCCAGCACCGTGGTGATGATGTCCTGTTCGGCGCCGCCATAGACCTTCTCGAAGGGCAGGCCGAGGATGCCGAAGCCGGCGATCTTGCGCCACAGGTCGCGCGAGAGGATGCACTCGGCATCGCGCTGCTTGAGGTCGCCCTCGTTGAGCTCGTCCTTGGCGAAGCGGACGACCTTCTCCTTGAAGGCCTCCTGCTCGGGAGTGAAGCTGAAGTCCATCTGCGCTCCTCGTTTTGCGTCGGGGTTTTGCGTTGGGGGTTTGCGTCGGGGTTTGCGTCGGGGTGGTGCGATAGGGCCCGGCGGCCGATGCCTTGCGGGGCGTGCCGTTTGCGCGCCGCCCCGGCAGGTGGTTGGATGGCGGGGACGGGTCGTCGGGAAAGGCGCGGGCGCGAAACCCGGCCCGTGCCGGCGCCTCCGCGGAGCCGGGTCGTGCCCGCGGCGGGTGTTGCTCGCTGACGAAAACAACATTGGTAATCGTGACAGGAGCGAGGCGACTACTCGTATCGCAAGCTTAAGGTCGAGTTCTCGGTGGTACAGATATGAAATTCATATGTCATGATGCCCTCCCGTTTCGGCCTTCTTGGCGACAAAAACTAGTTCCTTTATTGCACTATCGCGTAGGACGAGAAACTAATTTTAATTACAACCGAAATACAACTTTCCGTTCGTGTCGAGAAATATATATTTTTGCCATATAAAGGTTTGCGTTCGAATTTTTGGGGACAGCAAAAATCGGCCAATCCTAGGGAGCAGAAGGCAAGCAATGAATCTGAGAAGGCTCAAGTTCTTTGTAACGGTTGCGGAGGAGTTGCATTTCGGCAGGGCCGCGGAGCGGCTCTGTATGACGCAACCTCCGCTCAGTCAGGCCATTCTGGCGTTGGAGGAGGAATTGTCCGTCACGCTGTTCAAGCGGACGAAGCGGAACGTGGCGCTGACCCCGGTCGGCGAGCACCTTCTGTCGCATGTGAGCAAGCTGCTGCAGGAGGTGGAGGCCCTGCCGGCGCTGGCGCGTCAGCTCGCCCGCGGCGAGATCGGCTCGCTCAAGCTCGGCTTCGTGACGACCGCCGACTACAACCTGCTTCCCGAACTGATCAGCCTTTATGGCGCCACCTATCCGGAGGTGAAGGTGACGCTGAAGGAGATGACCAGCGACCTGCAGGTCGAGGCCCTGATGCAGGGCGAGATCAATGCCGGCCTGATCATCCCCATGCACCAGACCCTGCATGCCTCGCTGTCCTACCTGCCGCTGCTGCACGAGCCGCTGGTGGCGGCGGTGCCGGAGGAGTGGGTGCGGGCCGGGCGCGTGGAGATCGTCAGCGGCCGGCTGAAGATCGAGGATGTCGCCGAGGAGCCGCTGGTGCTGTTCCCGCGGCGCTCGGCCCCGGCCTTCCACGACATCATCACCACCTATTTCGCGTCCCATGGCATCGAGCCGGTCATCGGCCAGGAAGCCATCCAGATGCAGACCATCATCAGCCTGGTCTCGGCCGGGATGGGGTTCGCGCTGGTGCCCGGCTCGCTGCGCCGGCTGGGCCGCATGGGGGTGCGCTATGTCGGCCTGGAGGGCAAGCCGCCGGTGATCGAGACCGGCCTCGTCTGGCGCAAGGAGGACCCCTCGCCGACGGTGCTGCGCCTGGTCGAGATCGCCCGCGGCCTCGGCGAACATGCCGGCGACGAGGACGGCGGGATCGGCCAGGGCCGGGGCGGGGGCGCTCCCGGTCTCGGCCTGCCCGAGGCGGCGATGGTGCAGGCCCGCCACGACCTCAACGGCCAGGGCCACGGTCACGCCGGCCGGATCGACTGAAGCGGCCGCCCTTTTGCAGTTCGAACGCGCAAGCAGCACACGGGGGCGCCGGCTCGGGAGGGTCGGCGCCGCCGCTGTCGGCGGGGGCGGAACGCAGCGCGATTAGGTCGAAAAACGTCTTAATACTCTCTCAGAAATATATTTCTGAAATGAATGACGAGGCGATACCGTCGCCTGGAGGCTGATGGGCACACCTTATCCGGATGGGAAACAGCGTGGGATTTGAGGCGGTTGCGCCGATCTCCGGCACTGTTCCGGCAAGTCCGGCCGGACCGGCGGTGCGCATCTGGATCGGGAGCCGGCCCGCGGGAGGGCCGGGACGGCGGCGGACCGGCGCCGCGGGATGTCCAGGGAGGATTGCGGGTGGCATATAACGAGCGTTCGAAGACGATTTCGCAAGGGATCGAGCGTTCGCCGAACAGGGCCATGTTCTATGGCCTCGGCTATACCAAGGAAGATTTCGACAACCCGATGATCGGCATTGCCAACGGGCATTCGACGATCACGCCCTGCAATGCCGGCCTGCAGCCGCTTGCCGACGTGGCGGTGAAGGCGATCAAGGAGGCGGGCGCCAATCCGCAGCTCTTCGGCGTGCCCACCATTTCCGACGGCATGTCGATGGGCACCGAGGGCATGAAATACTCGCTGATCTCGCGCGAGGTGATCGCCGACTGTGTCGAGATGACGGTGCAGGGCCAGTGGATGGACGGCGTGCTGGTGATCGGCGGCTGCGACAAGAACAAGCCCGGCGGCATGATCGGCATCGTCCGCGCCAATGTGCCGGCGGTCTATGTCTATGGCGGCACGATCAAGCCGGGCAAGTGGAAGGGCCAGGACCTGTCGGTGATCTCCGCCTTCGAGGCGGTCGGCGCCATCAAGGCCGGCCGCATGAGCGAGGAGGATTTCGAGGGCATCGAGCGCAACGCCTGTCCGACCACCGGCGCCTGTGGCGGCATGTACACCGCCAACACCATGGCCTCGTCCTTCGAGGCGCTCGGCATGTCGCTGCTCTATTCCTCGACCATGGCCAATATCGACCAGGAGAAGTTCGAGTCCACCGCCGAGTCCGCCCGCGTCCTCGTCGAGGCGGTGAAGAAGGGGCTGAAGGCGCGCGACATCGTCACCCGCGAGAGCGTCGAGAACGCCATCACCCTGGTGATGGCAACCGGCGGCTCCACCAACGCGGTGCTGCATTACCTCGCCATCTGTCACGCCGCCGAGGTCGAGTGGACGCTCGACGATTTCGAGCGGGTGCGCCGCAAGGTGCCGGTGATCTGCGACCTGAAACCCTCGGGCAAATACATGGCGGTCGACCTGCACAAGGCCGGCGGCATTCCGCAGGTGCTGAAGATCCTGCTGAATGCCGGCCTGCTGCATGGCGACTGCATGACCGTCACCGGGCGCACGCTGGCCGAGGAACTGGCGCATGTGCCGGACGAACCCTCCGCCGACCAGGACGTCATCCTGCCGATCGACAAGGCGCTCTATCGCGAGGGCCATCTGGCGGTGCTGCGCGGCAACCTCGCCGAAGACGGGGCCGTCGCCAAGATCACCGGCCTGAAGTCGACCTCGATCACCGGCCCGGCCCGCGTCTTCGACGACGAGCAGTCGGCGATGGACGCGATCCTGTCCGACCGCATCCGCCCCGGCGACGTGCTGGTGCTGCGCTATCTCGGCCCGCGCGGCGGCCCGGGCATGCCGGAAATGCTGGCCCCGACCTCGGCGATCATCGGCCGCGGCCTTGGCGCCGATGTCGGGCTGATCACCGACGGCCGCTTCTCGGGCGGCTCCTGGGGCATGCTGGTCGGCCATGTCACGCCGGAAGCCTATGAGGGCGGCACCATCGCCCTGGTGGAGGAGGGCGACACGATCACCATCGATGCCTCGCGCCAACTGCTGCAGCTCGAGGTGGACGACGAGGAACTGGCCCGCCGCCGCGCCAACTGGCGCCAGCCGGAGCCGCGCTACCGCAGCGGCGTGCTCGGCAAGTTCGCGCAACTGGCGCGGCCCGCCAACAAGGGCGCGGTGACCGGGTAGGGCGCCGCCGGCCCGAACTTCGGCTCGGCCCCCGCTCGTCCACCCGCCTCAGCCTCGGCTCGGCCCAGCCCAGCCCCAGCCCCCACCTCAGCCCCAGGGGGGGGGCCGCCCGTCCGGTTTCCGCACCCCGTTTTGATGGGAGGAGGGTGCCGGAGGCCGGACGGGCCGGTTTTCGCAGGCGCGGCGGGGCTGCCGGCGCCTGGAGAGAGTGCAGACCGGACGTCATGGACCGGACATCATGGACCGGACGCCGGAGACCGGACGTCAAGCCGGGGTCGCAAGGCCCCGGCCGCTGGCGTTTATGCGCCGCTCTCGATTTACGTTGCGACAGTCACAAGAAATAGCAAAATAGAATTAGACCGGAAAAGGGCGGTTTCCTATCCTCAACTTACAATCGAATAGAATAATATTCGCTTGAGGAGGGGAATTATGTCGGTCGGAGACTGTTGTTGTTGCTTCCCACGTATAAGTAACAAGGGTACTGCGCAGGCAATTCGCAGCCGCGCGCAAGGCAGCTCGTCCGGCCGCGCCGGTCTGCGCGGACTGCTGCTGACCGGCGTCCTGGCGCTGGCGCTCGCGGCCGGCTGGACCAGCCCGGCCGAGGCCGCCCGCTACACCATGACCATCGCCCATCTCTACCCGGACGATCTCACCAACAACGAGACGGCGCCGGCCCTCAAGCATTTCGAGCAACTTGTCGAGAGCGCCACCAACGGCGACATCGACGTGCAGGTCTTCGGCAACGGCGCCCTCGGCGGCGAGGTCGAGGCGGCGCAGCAGACCCGCGCCGGCAAGACCATCCAGTCGGTCATGCTCGGCTCGGGCACGCAGGCCTCCTTCTACCGCAACTACGAGATGATCACCTCGCCGTTCCTGTTCCCGGACTACCGGACGGCCTGGACCTTCTTCGACAGCCCGTGGTTCGCCGCGTTCATGAAGCCGATGGTCAAGGAAAGCGGCTTGCGCTACCTCGGCACGCTCGACGACGGCGGCGGCTTCGTCGCCTTCGCCAACAACAAGCGGCTGATCACCAAGGTCGAGGACCTGCAGGGCCTGCGCATCCGCGTCGAGGAGAACCAGGCGCATATGACGATCATGCGCGCGCTCGGCGCCTCGCCGACGCCGCTGCCCTGGGGCGAGTTGCAGACCGGTCTCGCCACCGGCCTCGTCGACGGTCATTTCCATGCGCCGGGCGTCAACGACATCTTCAAGCTCTACGACGTGACCAATTTCACCACCTGGAGCGGCCACGTCTACAACACCATCACCTGGAGCGTCAGCGAGGCCTGGTTCTCGCAACTGCCCGAAGACTACCAGAGGATCATCGTCGCCGCCGCGCGCGAGGCGGTCGCCATGGCGCATGGCATCGCCGCGCAGATCACCGTCGTCGGCTGGGTCAACTCCTGCAAGAAGTTCGAGCAGTGCCACATCCTCTCCGATGCCGAGAAGCAGCGGATGCGGGAGATCGCGCAGCCGATCTATCGCGAGTGGCTGGTGAAGGAATTCGGCGAGAAGGCGGCGCTCTATGACGAGTTGCGCGCCGAGGTCGAGCGCATCCATGCCGACCTGAACCGCTCCGCGATCGAGATCTATCTCGACTGACCGGAAGGGCGGGGAGGCCGGGCGTGCCCGCGCATCCCCGCCCGTCGCGGCCGGCCACCGCCGCGCCGCGCCCGTTTCAGCCGAGCCGACCGGGAAGACACCCCATGAGCACGACTTCCACCCTTGGGCCGGGAGCGCTTGTCGGCGCCCTGCGCCGGGCCAGCGACGCGGTCAACCGTGCGACCATCGTCGTCTGCGCCCTGCTGCTCGCCGTGATGCTGGTCATCTCGGCGGCGGGCATCGTGCTGGAGATGGGGCTGGCGCTGGCCCACCGGCTCGGCCAGGCCTCGCTGTTCGACAGCGGCCCGCTCGCCTTCGCCTATGCCAATACCCGGCCCTCGCTGTTCCGCCTGTTCCTGCCCTGGCTCGGCATGCTCAGCATCACCGTCGCCTTCAAGTATGGCGAGCATATCGCCATCCTCGCGGTGGCGCGGATGCTGCCTCGCTGGGCCGCACGGCTGGCGCAGGGCATCAACCTTGCCGCCATCGGCCTCTTCGCCCTGGCGCTGCTGTGGTACGGGTTCGGCTTCTTCCGCGAGGCGAGCAACCTCTACATCATCTCCTCCAGCCTGCAGGTGGCGCATCACTGGACGGCGGCCTCCGTGCCGGTGGCCGGCGCGATCCTGTGCCTGCACCTCGTCGACGGCATGGCCCTTTTGGAAGAGCGCGGCGCCATCGGCGCGGCGGCGGAGGAGATCGAGGCCGCCGAGGCGGGGCTGGATTACGGCGACGGACCGGCCGAGGCGGGCATATCGCCGCCGGGCCTGGCGGAAGCGGCCGGACCGACGCCGGCGCGCCGCGTCGCGGAGGTCGCGGGATGAGCGCCTCTCTCGCCTTTGTCGTGCTGATGTTCATCGGCCTGCCGCTCGGCCTGGTGCTGACCGCGGCCGGCATGATCGGCGCCTATTCCATCGGCGGGGCGGATTTCCTCGGCATTCTCGCCGACCGCTTCTATTCCGGCGTCTCCGGCTACGTGCTGATCGCCGTGCCCTATTTCATCATCACCGCCGAGATCATGAACCGCGCCGGCTTGACCGAGCGGCTGATCGCCTTCGCCAGTTCGCTGTTCGGCCGGGTGCCCGGCGCGCTGTCGCATGTCAACGTCACCACCTGCCTGATGTTCGCCGGGCTGACCGGCGCGGCGGTGACCGAGACGGCAGCGATCGGGCGCACGCTCATCCCCTCCATGCGCAAGGAGGGCTACAGCGCCGCCTATTGCGCCGCCGTCACCGCCTGCTCGGCCATCGTCGGGCCGATCATCCCGCCCAGCATCATCATGATCGCCTATGCCGCCACCTTGCGCGACATCTCGATCCTCGGCCTCTTCGCCGCCGGCATCGTGCCGGGGCTGATGATGGGCCTCGCCATGCTGATCGTCAGCGGCATCATCTCGTGGAAGCGCGGCTATGCCAGCCACCAGCGGGTGATGCTCTCGGTGATCGTCTCGACCGGCATCAGCGCGCTCGCCGCCATGGGCATTCCGCTGGTCATTCTCGGCGGCGTGCTGACCGGCCTGACCACGGTGACCGAGGCCTCGGTGATCGCCTGCATCTATGCGCTCGCGCTCGGCGGCTTCGCCTATCGCCGGCTGACCCGGAGGGACCTGTGGGAGTCGCTGGTCTCCACCGTCAGCTTCAGCGGCGTGGTGTTCCTGCTGCTCGGCGCCTCCAACGTGCTCGGCTGGTTCGTCACCCGCTCCGGCATCGCCCGCCATGCGGCCGAGACCATCGCCACCATGAGCGACAACCCGGTGGTGCAGATCCTCGCGGTCGCAGCGCTGCTCGTCGTCATCGGCATGTTCATCGACGTGCTGCCGGCGATCATCATCGCCGTGCCGGTGCTGGCGCCGGCGCTGGTCGAGCTCGGCTTCCACCCGCTGCATGCGGGCATGGTGATGCTGCTGGCGCTGAACCTCGGCAACATCACCCCGCCTGTCGGCCTGACGCTGATGACCGCCGCGCGAATAGCCAACGCCCCCTACGAAAGCGCGGTGCGGGAATCGCTGCCCTTCGCCTTTGCCCATGTGGTGATCGTGGTGCTGTGCGCGCTGTTTCCCATCCTGACGCTGCTGGTGCCGCGCCTGTTCGGCGTGGGCGTGTGAGGCCTTCTTATCCACAACCGACACAGAGAGTGACGACCATGACCAAGGATCAATCGGTGGAGCGGCTGACCGCAGTCCTGCAGAAGATCGCTGCGGCGGAGGAAGTGCGCGAGGGCGATCCCGGCCCGGTGACGCTGGTCGCCGTCAGCAAGACCTTCGACGCTGACGCGATCCGCCCGGTGATCGCTGCCGGAGCCCGCGTGTTCGGCGAGAACAAGGTGCAGGAGGCGCAGGAGAAATGGCCGGCGCTGAAGGCCGAATATCCCGACATCGAGCTGCGCCTGCTCGGGCCGCTGCAATCCAACAAGGCGAAGGACGCGGTCGCCCTGTTCGACGTGATCGAGTCCGTCGACCGGGAGAAGATCGCCGCCGAGATTTCCCGCGAGATCGCCCGCCAGGGCCGCAGCCCGCGGCTCTATGTGCAGGTCAATACCGGGCGCGAGCCGCAGAAGGCCGGCATCGATCCGGACGAGGCCATCGCCTTTGTCGAGCGCTGCCGCGACGAGTATGGGCTGACCATCGAGGGGCTGATGTGCATTCCCCCCGCAGGCGAGGACCCCGCGCCGCATTTCGAGCTGCTGGCCGCGCTTGCCGACAAGGCGGGGCTCGCCCGCCGCTCCATGGGCATGTCCGGCGACTACGAGAAGGCGGTGATCTACGGCGCCACCAGCGTGCGCGTCGGCTCGGCCATCTTCGGCGCCCGAACCTATGCCTGATCGCCTATGCCTGACCCGGCTTTTCCTTTTCATTCAGGACGCTATTCGATGAACATCAACGCTCACCAGAAGCTGGACTACCGGATCACCCACCAGTTCGACGGCCTGACCATTTCGGACGGCGAGTTCCAGCGCCTGCTCGACATCGCCAGTTGGAACGGCCATGTGCCGACCTTCACCCGGCGCGGCCGCGGCTCCTGGGAAAGCCTCAACGAGCCGATCGCGCTGAAGGACGACCCCTCGGTCACCTTCCATGCGGCGAAGCTGAAGGGCGTCGGCCTGTGGAACCCGATCCTGCCGGGCGACGCGGAATATTCCAACAAGCTGCATGACGATGCCGGCAACGATCCGGTGCCGCCGCTGACCGACCTCTTGGAATATCTCGTCACCTATCCGCATTTCGGCATCTCGAACGAGGGCGAGTACAAGTATGCCTACAGCTCGCCGAGCCCGATCGGCGGCATCGTCCACGAGCGGGCGCATCGCGAGTTCTGGTCGGCCGAGCGGCTGGTGCGCCACGGCGTGCCGACCATCGCGCCGCTGGCGGTGATCGAGTATGGCGGCAACCTGACCTTCCAGGGCCAGCCGATGGGCGCGGTGCTGACGCTGTCGCCCGGCGCCGCCGCGTACCGCATCTCGGAGATCCTGTTCGGCGCCGGCATGGCGCGCGGCAGCGATCCGGCCTTCGACGCCCATTACGACGACATCCGCGCGGCGCTCGGCGTCGAGGGCGACCCCGACGACGAGCGCGTCCGCCTTGCCGTCATCTGCAAGCTCGCCCGCGAGGCCGGCAAGCTGCTGCACGACTTCTCCCTGGCCGAGCTCTACCGCTATTCCGGCGACTGGGGCAATTTCGTCTACTCGGTCGAGAGCAAGCGGCTGTTCCTGATCGACCTCGATTCCGTGCAGGACATCAACCACCTGCCGGAGGCGGCAAAGGCGATGCAGGCCTGGCGCGACCTCGCCAGCGCCATCTACCGGATGGTCGGCAAGCTCGGCTATCCGACCGCGCTCGGCAAATACACGATTCATAACCTGATGGAGTTCGATCCGATCGCGGCGAAGATCGCCGGCTATTTCCCCGACGTGCCGGAGGCCGAGATCCGCGCCATCTCGCGCCGGATGTGGGGCTATTTCATCCCGCATCTGGCGCTGCTCACCAAGCACCGCGACGACATTCTCGGCGGCTGGGACGGCGACCGGCGCAAGTCCTACAAGATGGACCACGACCTCTTCTACATCCTGGCGCTGACCCTGCTGCGGCCGCTGTTCGAGCGCAGCGCCGTCGGGCGCAAGTATCCCAGCGACATCACCGACGACGAGATGTGGGGCAAGGCCGAGCGCTTCCTGGGCCCCCGCTTCCAGTATTTCGGCTGGCTGATGGGCCGCTACGACATCTGAAGCAATTCCAGGAAAAGTGGGAACCGGTTTTCCGTCCGGAATTGCGTAAAAACAAAGGGATAGGAGACGACGACGATGGCGCGCATCATTCCGCGACTGCTCGAGGCTCTGGCGCGGCAGGCACCGGAGGCCGCCGCCATCGTCTTCGAGGGCACGACCTGGACGCGGGCGGAGCTGCAGGACTTTGCCGTCCGCATCGCCCGCGCCCTGCATGCCGGCGGCGTGCGCCGCGACGACCGGGTCGCGGTCTGGCTCGACAAGTCGCCGGAGGCGGTCGGCGCGCTGCTCGGCGTGATGATGGCCGACGCGATCTGCGTGCCGCTCGACCCGACCGGGCCGGCGCCGCGCCTTGCCGGCATCCTGCAGGACTGCGAACCGTCGATGCTGATCTCCTCAGGGACCAAGGCCAAGCGGCTGGAGGCGCTGGCGGCGGAAGGGTGCGAACTGCCGCCGGTGCTGGTGACGGGCGGTGTGCCGCTGGCGCTGTCGCCGGACGCGCGCGGCATCGCTTCGGTGATGCTGGAGCCGGAAGGCGAAGAGAGTGGCGAGGAGAGGGGCGAGGCGGCCGCGCCGCCGCCGTCGAAGATCATCGACGAGGACCTCGCCTATATCCTCTACACCTCCGGCTCGACCGGCCGCCCCAAGGGCGTGATGATCAGCCACCGGGCCATCGTCGCCTTTTCCGACTGGGCGGGGGCGTATTTCGAGCTTCAGGCACAGGACCGGGTCGCCTCGCATTCGCCGCTGCATTTCGACCTGTCGCTGTTCGACGTGTGGACGGCGCTGGCGCATGGCGCCTGCGTGCATCTGGTGCCGCAGGGCCTGTCCTTCATGGCGACGGATCTGGTGCGCTTCATCGCCGAAAGCCGCGTGACCGTATGGCAGTCGGTGCCGTCCGTGCTGCGGATGATCGCCCGCCAGCTCGGCGATCCGGGCCCGGAATTCGACCAGTTGCGGCTGATCTTCTTTGCCGGCGAACCCTATCCGCCGGCGGAGCTGCGCGATCTGATGTCCCGCCTGCCGAAGGCGCGCTATCACAACATCTACGGCGCCACCGAGATCAACGACGTCACCTGCCACGCGCTGACCAAGCTGCCGGGCGACGGGCCGCTGCCCATCGGCGTGCCTTGCGCCCATATGGAGGTCCTGGTGCTGGGCGAGGCGGGCGAGGTGCTGTCGGAGGAGGGCGCCGTCGGCGAGCTCTGCGCCCGCGGGCCGACGCTGGCCAAGGGCTATTGGGGCGATCCGGCGATGACGGCGGCGAAGTTCGTCCAGGACCCGCGCCACGACCTTTACCCCGATCCGATCTACCGCACCGGCGACCTGGTGCGCATCGGCGAGGGCGGCATGCTCCACTATGTCGGTCGGCGGGATTCCCAGGTGAAGATCCGCGGCTTCCGCGTCAATATCGGCGAGGTCGAGGAGGCGATGCTGCGCCACGACGCCATCAGCGAGGTGGCGGTGATCGACGAGCTCGACGCGGAAGGCACCCGCACGCTGACCGCCTGTTTCATCGCGGAGCGCGAGGCGCCGGACGCGCGCACGCTGAAGCGGCACTGCCTCGCCTTGCTGCCCAACTACATGGTGCCGGAGCGCTTCGTGCCGGTCGACCTGCTGCCGCGCACCTCCACCGGCAAGATCGACCGCCAGGCCCTGCGCCGGCGGCAGGAGGACGCCTGCGAGGAGCGCACGCCGCAGCCCGCCTGAGCCGGGATCGCCGCGGGGAGAGCTGTGCAAGGCGATCGCTGCAAGGAGATCGTTGCAAGGGAAGGGAGTGGAGGCCTCGCCTGGAGTCGAACCAGGATTTAGGGAGTTGCAATCCCTTGCGTCGCCATTCCGCCACGAGGCCGCAGGTGTTCCGGAGCGCGTTTCGCTGCGCCGTTCCTGTAGAGAGACCTTATTGCCCTGCTGTTCATAGTTCAATTATAATAATGATATCAATATATATAATATTAAAAGTGGCTAAACGGGCGTTCGGAGCCGGATATTCGGCAGTCATATTGGCAGATGCGTGGTGTATTTGGTTTCTTCGAGGATCACCGTGCTCTGGATTTCGTGCAGGCCCGGCAGCATCACCAGCTTTTCGCGCAACAGGGTCTGGAAGTGATCCATGTCCCGCACCACGACGCGCAGGTTGAAGTCGAACTCGCCGAGCATCAGTTGCACCACCTGGATTTCCGGGATCTTCAGCGCCGCCTCCTGGAACACCGAGATCGACTGGCGGCCATGGCCGGACAGCTTGATGCGCACCAGGATGGTCGCGTCGAAACCGAGCTTGCGGCGGTCGAGGATGATCGAGCGGCCGAGGATCACCTTGTCCTCGATCATCCGGTTGATCCGGCGCGAGCAGGGCGATTGCGACAGGCCGACTCGCTCGGCCACTTCGGTCACCGAGAGGGAGCCGTCCTGCTGCAGCACGCGGAGGATCTTCAGATCGGTATCGTCGAGCGGCTGCATGGTTCAGCTCCGGCTGCGCGACAGCGCGCGAGTTTCATGCGCGATAGTCTATTCGGGCGGCTCAAAAAGACAAGATCAGCCGGAATTCCGGCTCTATAGTGAAGATGCTGGTGAAATGTCGCAGGGAGGAGCGCGATGGCAGCCTGCATGATCGGCTGGGCCCATTCCAGGTTCGGCAAATCGGATGCGGCAGGGGCGGAGGAGCTGATTGCCGAAGTCGTCGGCGACTGTCTCCGGCATGCCGATGTCGGTCCCTCGGAGATCGACGCGATCTTCCTCGGCACCTTCAACAATGGCTTTGCGAAACAGGATTTCCAGGCCTCGCTGGTCGCCCTCGCGGTGCCGGAGCTGCGCTTCACCCCGGCAACGCGGGTGGAAAACGCCTGCGCCACCGGCTCGGCGGCAATCCATGCCGGCCTCCGCCAGATCGAGAGTGGACGTGCCCGCCGCGTACTGGTCGTCGGCGTCGAGAAGATGACCGCGACCCCGACGCCCGAGGTCGGCGACATCCTGCTCGGCGCCTCCTATCGCAAGGAGGAGGCGGAGGTGGAGGGCGGCTTTGCCGGCGTCTTCGCCAACATCGCCCAGGCCTATTTCCAGGCCCATGGCGACCGGCGCGCCAGCCTTGCCCGGATCGCCGCCAAGAACCACGCCAACGGCATGGCCAATCCTTACGCCCATATGCGCAAGCCCTTCGACTTCGACTTCTGCAACGAGGTCTCGGAGAAGAACCCGATCGTCGCCGGCCCGCTGCGCCGCACCGACTGCTCGCTGATCTCCGACGGCGCGGCGGCGATGGTGATCGCCGACACCGATACCGCCCTGACCACCGCCCCGCGCGCGGTGTATTTCCGTGCCGCCGAGCATGTGAACGACTTCCTGCCGCTCAGCCGCCGCTCGAAGACCTCCTTCGAAGGCGCTGCGCGCGCTTGGAATTCTGCCTATGAACGGGCCAAGGTCGGCGTCGCCGATCTCTCCTTCGTCGAGACCCATGACTGTTTCACCATCGCCGAACTGCTGGAATATGAGGCGATGGGTCTGGCCCGCGAGGGCGAGGGCCACCGGATCATCGACGAGGGCATTTCCGCCTTCGGCGGCCGCCTGCCGGTGAACCCGTCCGGCGGGCTGAAGTCCAAGGGCCATCCGATCGGCGCCACCGGCGTCTCGCAGCATGTGATGGCGGCGATGCAGCTTTGCGGCGAAGCCGGCGACATGCAGCTTCCCCGCGCGGAGCTTGCCGGCGTCTTCAACATGGGCGGGGCGGCCGTTGCCAACTATGTCTCGATCCTGGAGCGGCTGAAATGAGGGTGGAAGGCGCCGAGCGCATGTCCAACCGGGTGATGAACCTCGGCGACCTGCTCACCGAGGCCGCCCGCCGCCATCCGGAGCGGCTGGCGGTGGTGCATGGCGAGCGCAGCGTGACCTGGGCGCAGATGAACGCCCGCGTCGATGCCTTTGCCCGTGCGCTCGCCGGGCTCGGCCTCGGCTTCGGCGACAAGGTCATCGTCCAGTCGCGCAACTCGGTCGAGATGTTCGAGACGATGTTCGCGGTGTTCAAGCTCGGCGCCGTCTGGGTGCCGACGAATTTCCGCATCCTGCCGGACGACGTCGCCCATATCGCCAGTTCCTCGCAGGCGAAAGCCATCATCTACGAGCCGGAATTCGCCGCCCATGCCGATGCGGCGCGGGACGCCGGGGCGCGGATCGTCATCTGCATCGGTGAGGGGCGCGACGGCGAGCATGTCCATGCCGATCTGGTGGCGGCGGGGCGCGGCGCGCCCTTGCGGGCAGCGCCGGTCGAGCGGGACGATCCCTGCTGGTTCTTCTTCACCTCGGGCAGCACCGGCAAGCCGAAGGCGGCGGTGCTCGCCCACGGGCAGATGGCCTTCGTCATCACCAACCACCTCGCCGACCTGATGCCGGGCACCACCTCGGACGATGCCTCGCTGGTCGTCGCGCCGCTGTCGCATGGGGCCGGCATTCACCAGCTCATCCAGGTGGCGCGCTGCGTCACCACCGTGCTGACCGCCTCGCGCAGCCTCGACGCCGACGAGGCGTTCCGCCTGATCGAGCGCCACCGCGTCTCCAACATGTTCACCGTGCCGAGCATCCTGACCGCGCTGGTCAGCGACCCGGCGGTGGACCGCTACGACCATTCCTCGCTGCGTCATGTCATCTATGCCGGCGCGCCGATGCTGCGCGAGCACCAGAAGACGGCGCTGCGCAAGCTCGGCCGCTGCCTGGTGCAGTATTTCGGCCTTGGCGAGGTGACCGGCAACATCACCGTGCTGCCGCCGCATCTGCACGATCCGGAAGATGGGCCGGGCGTGCGCGTCGGCACCTGCGGCTATGCCCGCACCGGCATGCAGATCGAGATCCAGGACATGGACGGCAGACCGCTGCCGCCGCTGGAAAACGGCGAGATCTGCGTCATCGGCCCGGCGGTGTTCAACGGTTACTACCGCAACGAGAAGGCCAATGCGGAGGCCTTCCGCGACGGCTGGTTCCGCACCGGCGACATCGGCCATTTCGACGAGAACGGCTTCCTGTTCATCACCGGGCGCGCCTCCGACATGTTCATCTCCGGCGGCTCCAACATCTATCCGCTGGAGATCGAGGAGAAGCTGGTCGCCCATCCGGCCATCGCCGAGGCCTGCGTCGTCGGCATGCCGGACGAGAAATGGGGCGAGGTCGGCGTTGCCGCCATCGTGCTGCAGCCGGGCGCCGAGATCACGCCGGAGCAGCTCAAGGCCGATCTTGCGACCCGTATCGCCGGCTACAAGATCCCCAAGCGCTTCGTCGTCTTCGACGCGCTGCCGCGCTCCGGCTACGGCAAGATCACCAAGAAGACCGTGCGCGAGCTGCTGGAAAGCCGTCTCGCCGAAGCGCCGGTTCTGGAGGGGGCGAGGTGAGGGCGCCCGCCGGTCTTGCCCCTGGACTTACCCGGGGCCTTCCCGCAGCCTCCCGCCTGCTGCGCCAGCCGGGGCCGGTGGCGCGGGAACGGATCACCCTCGGCCGCGATGCCAGGCAGGGCGCGCGCTCCAGTCTGGTGCGCCTTGCCCCCGGCGCGCCGCTGGTCGAGGCGTTCGTGGCGGCGATGCGCGCGGCGACCGGCGGGGAGTGGCGGCCGGCCGCCTTCGAACTGCTGTCGGGGGTACTGGAGCCCTGCATCTACTGCCTTGCCGCGCCCGATCCCGGCGGCGCGCAGGTGGTGACCTATACGCCGATGCGGGACGCCGGCCCTGTTCGCGTCTTTGGCGGGGCGGCGACGCTGGGGATCGGCGCCGACGGCGCGCCGCTGCTGCATTGCCATGCCTGGTTCGCCGAACCGCATGAGGGCCGGGTGTTCGGCGGCCATCTCGACACGGCCGCCAGCCGCATCGGCGGCGAGGGCGTTCGGGTCCGCATGACGGTGTTCGACGGGTTCGACATCCGCCAGCTTCCCGATGCGGAGACCAACCACACCCTGTTCCGGCCGCTGGATCGTTCAGGAGGAGGACAATGAGCGCAGAGGTGATGCTTGTCAGCGGGCGCACCGGCCGCACCGTCTATGCCCGCGTCCACCCCAACGAGGATCTCGTCCAGGCGGTGGAGAAGATCTGCCTCAGCGAGGGGCTCGCCCATTGTTTCCTGCGCGCCGGGCTCGGCAGCCTGACCGATGCCTGCGTCGCCTTTTCCTCCGGCCATATCAAGGTGGTGCGCGGCCCGGCGGTGGAGGTGATCGGCATGAGCGGCATGGTCGAGGCGGATGCGGACGGCACGCCGGTCGCGGTGCTGCACGGCGTGCTCGCCGAGCCGAACGGCGCGATCAGCGGCGGCCGCTTCGTCTCCGGCCACAATCCGGTCTGCGTGACCTTCGAACTGGTGCTGGAAGAGTGGCTGCCGGACGGCGCGCGGTCCTGTCATCCTGGCGAAACGGAACTGGCGGACACAGTCTTGGCGAGAACGGTGGCGGCCGGCGAGGCGCAGGCCGCCGGCATGGGGGGCGCACGCATGGGGGCTGAACGTATGGGGAACTGGGAGACATGAGCGTATGACACTCGGATTACGGTCGCTGGAGGACCGCTGCTATATCGTCACCGGCGGGGCCTCGGGCATCGGCCTTGCCGCCGCCCGCTGGCTGCTGGCGCGCGGCGCCGAGGTCGCCCTGCTCGACATGTCGCGCGAGGCGCTCGACAAGGCGATTGCCGACCTTTCCGCTGAGGGCGACGGCGCCACCGACCGCCTGTTCGGCGCCCGCGCCGACATTCGCGACGAGGGCAGCCTGCAACTCGCCTTCGAGGGCATCCAGGAGCGGTTCGGCCGGCCGCTGTCGGGCCTCGTCAATTCCGCCGGCATCGCCCGCGCCGTGCCGTTCCGCGAGACCGACGCGGAGCTGATGCGCCTGGTGCTCGACGTCAACGTCGTCGGCACCTTCCTCGCCGTGCGCGCCTTCGTGGCGGCCGAGCGCGAGCCGGATGCCGCCATCGTCAACATCGCCTCCGTGTCGGGCCTGATCGGCAATTCGCTGCGCACCGCCTATGGCGCCTCCAAGGGCGCGGTGGTGACGATGACCAAGGTGATGGCGGGCGAACTCACCGCGCTCGGCATCCGCGTCAACGCGGTGGCGCCGGGGCCGATCAGCACGCCGCTGCTCGACGGGCTGCACAGCGATGCCGCGCGCCAGGCCTGGATCGACCGCATTCCGCAGCGCCGCTACGGCGCGCCGGAGGAGGTCGCCGAGGCAATCGGCTTCTTGCTGTCGCCGGCCGCCAGCTTCGTCACCGGCGAGGTGCTGGTGGTCGATGGCGGATTCCTGTCCGCCGGGATTTAGAGGCCGGCGACAGACAACACGAGCTCCCCCGCCGGTTTCGCAAGATGCGGGCCGGCGGATCGCGACGAGCCGGGAGGGGCGTCACGGAACCGCGCCGCAGGTTCCAACGGCCCGCCCGCCCCGCCGCAGGAAAGGCCCGCGTCCCGGAAGGGGCGCGGGCCATTTTCGTTTCAAGGACAGGAAGCGCGGCCCGTGAGGCCGCCCCCGCCGCCGTGCCGTCAGATGTGCAGCGCGTGGCCGAGCGCGGCGAGGCACGCTTCCTGCAAGCCTTCGCTCTGGGTCGGGTGGGCATGGATCACCGCGCCGATGTCGTCGATCCGCGCGCCCATCTCGATGGCGATGGAGAACGCCGCGGAGAGTTCCGAAACGCCGCGGCCGACCGCCTGCAGCCCGAGGATCAAGCCGTCCTCCTTGCGCGCGACGACGCGCACGAAGCCGTCCTCCGCCTCCATCGTCATGGCGCGGCCATTGGCGGCGAAGGGGAACTGCCCCGTCGTCACCGCGCCGCCCTGTTTCTTCGCCTCGTCCGGCGACAGGCCGCAGGTGACGATCTCCGGGTCGGTGAAGCACACCGCCGGGATGCAGCGCTTGTCCCAGCTCCGCGCGTGGCCGGCGACGATCTCGGCCACCATCTCGCCCTGCGCCATGGCGCGGTGCGCCAGCATCGGCTCGCCGGTGACGTCGCCGACGGCGAAGACGCCCTGCATCGAGGTGCGGCAGCGGTCGTCGACGCGCAGGAACGGCCCGTCGGTGGCCAGCCCCAGGCTGGCGATATTGGCGCTGTCGG
Organism: Stappia sp. P2PMeth1; assembly: GCF_900185735.1. Lineage (NCBI taxonomy): Bacteria > Pseudomonadati > Pseudomonadota > Alphaproteobacteria > Hyphomicrobiales > Stappiaceae > Stappia > Stappia sp. P2PMeth1. The sequence goes on from NZ_FYAW01000017.1 coordinate 155,580, forward strand.
AGCGCGGCCGGCGGCCGACGGTGACCAGCACCTTGTCGGCGGCGATCTCGCGTTCGCTGCCCTCGGCGCTCTCGACCTTGAGGCCCTTGTCGCCGAGCCCCTTCGCCTTGGTCGCCAGCAGCACCTCGATGCCGAGCGCCTGCAGCGACTTCAGCACGGGGCGGGTGAGGGCGCTGTCATATTGCGGCAGGATCCGCTCGGCCGCCTCGACCACGGTCACCTTTGCGCCGAGTTTGGCGAAGGCGGTGCCGATTTCGAGGCCGATATAGCCGCCGCCGACGACGCAGAGCCTCTCCGGCACGGCGCGCAGCGACAGCGCCTCGCTGGAGCCTATCACCTTGCCGCCGAACGGCAGGAACGGCAGTTCCACCGGCGCCGATCCGGTGGCGATCACCACCTGTTCGGCGCGGATCTGCACGGAAGTGTCGCCGGTCGTCACCTTGACGGTCTTGCCGTCCTGGAAGGTCGCCTTGCCGGCGAACAGCCGCACGCCGGACTTCTTCAAGAGGCCGGCGACGCCGGCATTCAGCCGGGCGACGATGCCGTTCTTCCAGTCGATGGTGGCGGACAGGTCGATCTTCGGCGAAGCCACCGTGATGCCGAGTGGCGAGCTGCCGCCGAACTGCGACAGCTTGTGGAACTCCTCGGCCGCGTGGATCAGCGCCTTGGAGGGGATGCAGCCGACATTGAGGCAGGTGCCGCCCGGCTTCTGCTCGTCGACGATGACGGTGTCGATGCCGAGCTGGCCGGCGCGGATGCCGCAGACATAGCCGCCGGGACCGGCGCCGATGATCAGCAGCTTGCAGGTCATGTCGCTCATGGGCTCAGTCCTCGACGAACATCAGGGCAGGGGTTTCCAGCAGCGACTTCAGCTTCTGGACGAAGACGGCGGCGTCCCAGCCGTCGATCACGCGGTGATCGAAGGAGCAGGAGATGTTCATCACCTTGCGTGGCTGGAACTCCTTGCCGTCCCACAAGGGCCGCACCGCCATCTTGTTGATGCCGACGATCGCCACCTCCGGGTGGTTGATGATCGGCGTCGTGGCGATGGCGCCGAGCGGCCCGAGCGAGGTGATGGTGATGGTCGAGCCGGACAGCTCCTCGCGGCTCGCCTTGCCCTCGCGCGCGGCCTCGGCAAGGCGCACCACTTCGGCCGCGCAGTCCCAGACCGAGCGCGCCTCCGTGTGGCGGGCGACCGGTACGGTCAGCCCCGCCGGCGTCTGCGTGGCGATGCCGATATGCACGGCGTCGTACTGGCGCACCACGCCGGCCTCGTCGTCATAGAGCGCGTTCATCTCCGGCTGCTCGCGCACCGCCATGACGATGGCGCGCATGACGAAGGGCAAGAGGGTCAGCTTGCCGCGGCCCGCCGCATGCACCGCGTTGAGCTGGCCGCGCAGCTCCTCCACGGCGGTGACGTCGACTTCCTCGACGATGGTGATATGCGGGATGCGCGCCTTCGACAGCGCCATCTTCTCGGCGATGCGCCGGCGCATTCCGACCACCTTGATATCGCGGGTGCCGAGCGCCGGCATGCGCCCGCTCTGGCGCGCGGTCGGCGGCCCGTGCTCGATATAGGCGTCGAGATCCTCGTGCAGGATGCGGCCCGCCGGGCCCGATCCGCCGACCATGCGCAGGTCGATGCCGGCGTCCTGGGCGCGCCGGCGCACGGCCGGCGAGGCCAGCGGCTTTTCGCCGGCCGCCAGCGGACGATGCGCGGCCGACGGCCGGCTCGCCTGCGGCTGGGACTGCAATTGGGGCTGGGCCTTGGCTTCGGATTTTTCCTTGGCCGGCGCGGGCTTTTCCGGGGCGGGCGCCTCGGCCTCGGTCTTCGCCGCCGCCGCCTTGGGCGCCTCGGTCGCGGCAGCGTCGTTGCCCTCGCCCTCGACCTCGATCTGGATGAATTTCGCGCCGATGGCGATCACGTCGCCCGGTTCGCCGCACAGCCATACGACTTTGCCGGCAACGGTGGAGGGGATCTCGACGGCGGCCTTGTCGGTCATCACGGTGCCGAGCACGTCCTCGTCCTGGACCTCGTCGCCGATGGCGACGTTCCACTCGGTCAGTTCCGCCTCGGCGATGCCTTCGCCGATATCGGGAAGGGTGATGGTGAAGATACCCATGGACTCAGCCCTCCAGAACCTGCGCGAAGGCGCGCTTGATCCGCTCGGGACCCGGAAAATAGGTCCACTCCTGCGCATGCGGATAAGGCGTGTCCCAGCCCGTCACGCGGACGATCGGCGCCTCCAGATGATAGAAGCAGCTCTCCTGCACCACCGCGCTCAGCTCCGCGCCGAAGCCGGAGGTCTTGGTCGCCTCGTGGATGATGACGCAGCGCCCGGTCTTCTTCACCGAGGCCTCGATGGTCTCCAGATCCAGCGGCAGCAGCGTGCGCAGGTCGATGATCTCCGCGTCGACGCCCGCTTCCTCCGCCGCCGCCTGGGCGACGAAGACCATGGTGCCATAGGCCAGCACGGTCAGCGCCGAGCCTTCCCGGCGGATCTTCGCCTTGCCCAGCGGCACGGTGAAATAGTCCTCGCTGACATCGCCGAGCTCGTGGTTCTTCCACGAGACGACGGGCCGGTCGTGATGGCCGTCGAAGGGGCCGTTATAGAGCCGCTTCGGCTCCAGGAAGATCACCGGATCCGGATCCTCGATGGCGGCGAGCAGCAGGCCCTTGGCATCGCGCGGGTTGGACGGCACCACCACCTTCAGGCCGGCGACATGGGTGAACAGCGCCTCCGGGCTCTGGCTGTGGGTCTGGCCGCCGAAGATGCCGCCGCCCGTCGGCATGCGGATCACCATCGGGCAGGTGAACTGCCCGGCGGAGCGGTGGCGCATGCGCGCCGCCTCGCTGACGATCTGGTCGTAGGCCGGGTACATGTAGTCGGCGAACTGGATCTCGACGACCGGCTTCAGGCCATAGGCGCACATGCCGACGGCGGCGCCGACGATGCCGTTCTCGCTGATCGGCGCGTCGAAGCAGCGGTTGCTGCCGTATTTCTTCTGCAGCCCGGCGGTGCAACGGAAGACGCCGCCGAAATAGCCGACATCCTCGCCGAACACGACGACCCGCTTGTCCCGCTCCATGGCGAGATCGTGGGCGTTGCGGATCGCCTCGATCATGGTCATCCGTGCCATGTCAGAACCCCGCTTCCTGGCGCTGGCGCTGGAGATGCGGCGGCATCTCAGCATAGACATCGTCGAACATCGCCCGCGGCGAGGGCTTGCGCCCGGAGATCAGCGTGCCGTTGGCCTCCGCCTGCTTCTGGCAGGCGCGCACCTCGTCGGTGATCTCGGCCAGCGCCTGGGTGTGGCGCTCCTCCGACCATTCGCCGATGGTGACGAGGTGCCGCTTCAAGCGGTCGATGGGCTCGCCGAGCGGCCAGGCGCTGAACTCCTCCTTCGAGCGATAGGCGGAGGGATCGTCCGAGGTCGAGTGCCCGCCGGCGCGATAGGTGACATGCTCGATCAAGGTCGGGCCAAGGCCCGAGCGGGCCCGCTCCGCCGCCCAGCTCGCCACCGCATGGACGGCGAGATAGTCGTTGCCGTCGACCCGGATCGAGGGGATGCCGAAACCGTGGCCGCGCGCGGCGAAGGTGACGGCGCCGCCCCGCGCCATCCCCTGAAAGGTGGAGATCGCCCACTGGTTGTTGACGATGTTGAGGATCACCGGCGCCTTGTAGCTGGAGGCGAAGACCATCGCGGCGTGGAAATCGCTCTCCGAGGTCGAGCCGTCGCCGATCCAGCCGGCGGCGATCCGCGTGTCGTTGGAAATCGCCGAGGCCATCGCCCAGCCGACCGCCTGGATGAACTGGGTGCCGAGATTGCCCGAGATGGTGAAGAAGCCGTGGTCGCGCGCCGAATACATCACCGGCAGTTGGCGCCCCTTCAGCGGGTCGGCGGCGTTGGAGTAGATCTGGTTCATCATGTCGGTCATCGGATACCCGCCGGCGATCAGCAGCCCCGCCTGCCGGTAGGTGGGGAAGTGCATGTCGCCGTCTTCCAGCGCCATGCGGAAGGCGCAGGAGACCGCTTCCTCGCCCAGATGCTGCATGTAGAAGCTGGTCTTGCCCTGGCGCTGCGCCTTCAGCATCCGCTCGTCGAACTGGCGCAGCGTCATCATGTGGCGCAGGCCCTTGCGCAGCGCCTCGGCGTCCAGCAGCCCGGCCCAGGGGCCGACCGCCTCGCCGGCCTTGTTCAGCACGCGCACGACGGAGAAGGCCATGTCGCGCATGTCCTCCGGCGCCTCGTCGATGGCCGGGCGGCGCACCGCGCCGGCGCGCGGGATCTCGAAATCGGAAAAGTCCGGCGTGTCGCCCGGCCGGCAGCCGGGCTCGGGGACATGCAGGGACAGCGGTCGTGGAGCGGTCATGGAAACTCCTTCGTCGACAGTAGCAATTCCGGTCGGCGCGCCCGGCGCACCGAGGAGCAATTCAGGAACGGTCGCGCTCGGCCAGCATGGCACGGGCGACGATCACGCGCATGATCTCGTTGGTGCCTTCCAGGATCTGGTGCACGCGCAGGTCGCGGACGATCTTCTCGATGCCGTAATCCTCGAGATAGCCGTAACCGCCGAGCATCTGCAGCGCGTCGTTGGCGACGCGGAACGCGGTATCGGTGACGAAGCGCTTGGCCATGGCGCAATATTTGGTGGCGTCGCCCGCGCCCTCATCCAGCTTCCACGCCGCCTGGCGCAGGAACACGCGCGCGGCCTGCAATTCGGTCTCCATGTCGGCGAGGCGGAACTGCAGCCCCTGGAACTGGTCGATGGTCTTGCCGAAGGCCTTGCGCTCGCCCATGTAGCGGGTCGCCGCGGTCAGCGCCCCTTGCGCGCCGCCAAGCGCGCAGGCGGCGATGTTCAGCCGGCCGCCGTCGAGGCCTTTCATCGCATAGGCGAAGCCCTTGCCTTCCTCGCCGAGCAGGTTCTCCGCCGGCACCGCGCAGTCGTCGAACTGCACCTGGGCGGTCGGCTGCGCCTTCCAGCCCATCTTGTGCTCCGCCGCGCCGAAGGAGAGCCCTTCGCTGCCGTCCTCGACCACCAGCGTCGAGATGCCCTTCGGCCCGTCCTCGCCGGTCCGGCACATCACCACATAGACGTCGGAATAGCCGCCGCCGGAGATGAAGGCCTTGCTGCCGTTCAGCACATAGCCCTCGTTCGTGCGCGTCGCGCGGGTGCGCAGCGCCGCCGCGTCCGATCCCGAGCCCGGCTCGGTCAGGCAGTAGGAGGCGATGCTCTCCATCGTCGAGAGCGGGGCGAGGTAGCGCGCGCGCAAGTCTTCGCTGCCATAGGCGGCGATCATGCCGGCGCACATGTTGTGGATCGAGATGAAGGCGGCGACGGAGGGGCAGGCCTCGGCCAGCGCCTCGAAGACCAGCACCGCGTCGAGCCGGGTCAATCCGGTGCCGCCATACTCCTCCGGCACGTAGATCGCGCCGAAGCCGAGTTCGCCCGCCTGGCGCAGCATCTCGCGGGGAATGGTGCCGGCCTTTTCCCAGGCATAGGCATTGGGCGCGATGGCCTGCCGGCCAAAGTCGCGGGCCATGTCGAAAATGAGGGTCTGTTCCTCTGACAGCGCGAAATCCATGGGTGGCGCCTCCCCGCCTGCAATGCCGCCGGCGTCTCGCTGCCCTCGTGGCGGGGCGCGTTCGACTGCCGGGTATTCCGATAGTATTGCCCGCCATGGGCGAAATTTCATGCTGAATTTGCTTCGATTTGACCGAGGAGTGAAATATCCTTCTGCTCTGAGCCGATATGCAGGAGGAAACTGTTGTGCCGCGACAGCTTGATGACATCGACCGCCGTATCCTCAAGGCGCTGGTCGCCAACGGGCGTCTGTCCAACACCGAACTGGCGCGCGAGGTCGGCCTGTCGCCGAGCCCGTGCTGGCAGCGGGTACGGCGGCTGGAGGAGGAGGGGGTGATTTCCGGCTACACGGCGGTGCTCGACCACGAGGCGCTCGGCGTCGGCGAGACGGTGATGATCGAGGTCTCGCTGGAGCGGCACGATCCGGAAGCGCTGGAGGGCTTCGGCAAGGCGATGGCCGAGATCCCGGAGGTGCTGGAGGTCTATCTGATGGCCGGCGACTGCGATTATTTCGTCAAGGTCGCGGCGAGCGGCACCAAGGGGGTGGAGGAGTTCCTGCGCGAGCGGCTGTTCCCGATCCCGGGCCTGCGCCATTCCAAGTCCAGCTTCTCGCTGCGCTGCCTGAAGAAGGTGACGTCCTGCGTTCCCGGCTGAGGCGGGCGCTCACGGCTCGCGGGTCAGCAGGGCGAGCACGAAGACGGCGCCGAGCGAGGTGGTGACGATGCCGATCGGCAGCTCCTGCGGCGCCAGCAGGGTGCGCGCGGCGATGTCGCTGACCAGCAGCAGCGCCGCGCCGGTGATTGCTGCCACCGGCACGAAGCGGCCATGCATCGGCCCGGCGAGCGCGCGGGCGATATGCGGCACCATCAGCCCGACGAAGCCGATGACGCCGCTGATCGACACGAAGGCCGCCGTCGCGAAGGCGCAGACCAGAAACGTGGTGCGCCGCAGCGCCACCACATCGACGCCGAGCGTGCGCGCGGTGTCCTCGCCGGCCAGTAGCGCGTCGAACTTGCGGTGGCGGGCGAAGGCGAAGCCGAGGATCGCGGCAAGGCCGAGGGCTGCGATCGGCAACAGGTCCCAGCGGGCAAGGCCGAGCCCGCCGAGCGTCCAGAACAGCACCGAATGGGCGGCGCGCTGGTCGCCGGCAAAGACCAGGTAATTGGTCAGCGCCATGAACAGGAACGAGACCGCGAGCCCCGCCAGCACCAGCCGCGCCGGCCCCCGGTCGCCGAGCCTTGCGATCAGCACCAGCACGATGCTTGATGCCGCCATGCCGCCGGCAAAGGCGGCGAGCGGCAGCGTCCACAGGCCGAGCAGGTCGCCGGTGACGGTGATCACCAGCACCGCGCCGGCCGCCGCGCCCGAGGACAGGCCGAACAGGAACGGATCGGCGAGGTCGTTGCGCGTCGTCGTCTGCAGCAGGCAGCCGACCGTGCCGAGCCCGGCCCCGACCAGCAGCGCCAGCAGCGCGCGCGGCAGGCGCAGGTCCATGACGATGCGCGCCGTCGGCCCGTCGCCGCCGGCCAGCGCCTCGATCACCGCGCGCATCGGCAGCGGCGTCGAGCCGATGGCAATGGCGGCCACCAGCAGCACGATGACCGCCAGCAGGCCTCCCGTCAGGACCAGCGCCAGCCGCATGGCTCAGAACGCCTGCGGATGCATCGCCCGGGCGAGCTGCTCGATGCCGTCGACATTCGCCGGCCCCGGCGTCAGTTCCTCATAGCGCAGAGGCAGATAGCGGGCGTTCTTGACAGCCTCGGTCTGGCTCATCACCGGATGGGCTTCCAGGAAGGCGCGCAGCTTGTCCGCCCCGCCGCCGTCCTGGTAGTCGAGCAGGATGATGAACTGCGGATCGGCCGCCGCCACCGCCTCCCACGAGGTGGTGCCCCAGCTCGTCTCCATGTCGGCGGTGACGTTGCGCCCGCCGGCGGCCTCGATCATCGCCGTCGGCATGGCATAGCGGCCGGCGGTGAACGGCTTGTCCTCGCCGGAATCGTAGAGGAACACCTTCATGTCGCGGGTCTCGCCGATGCGCTCGGCCAGTTCCCCCATCCGCGCCTTCCAGCCATCGACCAGCGCCTGCGCCTCCGCCTCCTTGCCGAAGATCGTGCCGAGCCGCAGCATGTCGTCATAGAGCAGGTCGAGCGAGGCGGCGGGCCGCGCCTTGTCGAGATGGATGCAGCTTTCGGTGAGGATCAGCGTCTTGATGCCGTGCGGCGCCAGCGTGTCGGGGGTGACGTCGCCGCCCGGCTTCATGCCGTAATACCAGCCGGCGAAGAACAGGTCCGGGCTGGCGGCGACGAGGTTTTCCAGCGTCGGATATTTCGGCGCGATCTCGGGGATGTCGCCGCGCTTGCGCTCGAACTCCTCGCTGGTCTTGTACCAGCCGCTGATGCCGCTGACGCCGACCATCCGGTCCTGCAGGCCGAGCGCGAAGGCCATCTCGCTCATGTTGATGTCCTGCACCACCATGCGCTCTGGCGCCGCCTCGAAGGTCAGCGGCGTGCCGCAATTGTCGACGGTGACGGGAAAGGCGAGCGCCGGCGCGGCAAACGTCATCGCAGTGGCGAACAGGGTCAGGCGCTTGAGAGCATAGGTCTTCATGGGGGACAGACTCCTCGTGAGGATGAAAAACCGTGAAACGTCAGAGAAAAGGGGAGGGCGCGGCTCAGCCGCGCGTTGCCACCGCCCGCAGATGCGGAGCGCTGGATGCGGCCGGGACGGCTGCGTCGCCCGGCAAGGTGCCCGCGCCGAACCGCCCCTCGATGGGGATGTCCAGCACGCTGATCTGGCGCGCCTCCACCGGATGCGGCATCCGGTAGAGGTCGACGCTGAACACCGCGCGCACCCGCTCGCTCGACAGCACCTCGACCGGATGGCCGTGCGCGACGAGCTGCCCGCCCTGGATCAGTGCCACATGGCTGGCGAAGGCCTCGATCAGGGTCAGGTCGTGCAGCGCCGCGACCACCGCGATGCCGAGGCCGGAGACGAGGCTGAGCAATTCGCCGCGCGCCAGCGGATCGAGATGGTTGGTCGGCTCGTCCAGCACCAGCAGGCGCGGGCGCTGGCAGACGGCGCGGGCGATCTTCGCCCGCTGGCGTTCGCCGCCGGAAATCTCGCCCATCCGCCGGCCGGAAAGCCGCGTCAGGTCGGCGAGCGCCAGCGCCTCGTCGGTCGCGCGGGCGCCGGCCTCGCGCCCGCCGGCGCGGTGATGCGGCAGGTGGCCGAGCGAGACATATTGCGAGACGGTCAGCCGGTCGCAGCTTTCCTCGCTCTGGCCGACATAGGCGATGACGCGGGCGCGCTCGGTGATCGGCACGTCGCGATACGGCCGGCCGCCGAGCCGCATCTCGCCGCCGGTCGGCTCGCTCAGCCCGGCGATCAGCCGGATCAAGGTCGACTTGCCGGCGCCGTTCGGCCCGGCAAGGACGAGGATCTCGCCGTCATGCACATGCAGCGAGAGGTCGGAGAGGAGCGCATCCGCGCCGCGCGGCCGGTAGCCGACCTTTCGCAGCTCCAGCACCACCGGGGTTCCGCTGCGATGGCTCATGCGCCGTCCCTCCGGTCCGCTGCCCCGAGGGCGGGAGCGGGGAGGGCCGGCATCCGCGCCAGCGTCTTGCCCTTCAGCCCCTCGGGCCGCTGCAGCGACGAGCACCAGCCGTCATCCAGCTCGGCATATTGCCGGGCGAAGGCGAGGAGCGTTGCCACGTCGCGCGCCGGCTCGATGTCGCCGAAGAGATAGCTCGCCTTGCCCTCGGCCTGATAGGCGACCGTGCAGGGGTGCGAGCAGCCGGCCATGCAGGCCGCGCCCGCCACCTCGAACGGCGCGGCGCTGTCCCCGGCAAGCGCGGCGCTCAAGGTCTCGATCAGGTGAAGGCCCGGCTGCTCGCGCGTTTGCGGATCGCGGCAGGTGGTGCACACGGTGATGCGGTGCCGGCGCGGCAGGCTGCGGGTAAGGGCCGCCGATGGGCCGAAGAGGGATTCGTTGCGTGTCATGGCTACCTTCCCGGAACACCCCGTCCGGTTGTCGTTGCGGGAGATGGCAGGTCTCCTGGCTCGCGGGTCCGGCCCGGCCGCGCCTTCCCGCCCGGCTTTCGGGCAGTGGCATCGTGCGGCAGGGCCTGGGCCATTCGTCCCGTTGAAGGACGTCGGCCCCGGCCGCTTACAGTTGCGGGGGCAGCCACGGTCTTGGCCCCTGATGGGTACGCCGCACCGTGTTCCCTTTTCATGCCTCCGGCGCTTCGGCCTTCGGCAACCATCGCCGCCAAACTGGCAGATGACGGGCACCGCATCAAGACCAATCGCCGAAGGCCGACCGCAGCGCCGGTTTAGGTCAGGACCGGTTCAGGCCGCCGCGCTGCCCCAGGCGGGGAACGGGTCGTCGAGCCCGGTCCACTCTTCCGGGTGGAAGCCGTCCGCCCCGACCAACGCCGCGTCGAGTTCCGTGCGGATCGCCGCTTCATCCATGCCGCTCGTGCCGATGAAGACGATCTCCTGCCGCCGGTCGCCCCACACCGGATGCATGTAGGGCTCCATCGCCCGCCGCCAGTCCGGCGAATCCGGCCAGTGCTTGCGCGGCACCGCCGACCACCACAGCCCGCGCTTTTCGGTGGTGACGAAGGCGCCCGCCTGGCTGATCTCGCCGACGAAATGCGGCCGGGTCGCCAGCCAGAAGAAGCCCTTGGCGCGGATCACCCCCGGCCAGCTCTTCTGCACGAAGCGGTTCAGCGCGCGCGGCGCGAAGGGCTGGCGTGCCCGGTAGACGAAGGAGCGGATGCCGTATTCCTCCGTTTCCGGCACATGGTCGGCGAACCCGTTCAGCTCCTTGAACCACAGCGGATGCTCATGCGCCTTGTCGAAGTCGAAGCGGCCGGTGCCGAGCACGTCGCGCAAGGGAACGGCGGAGCGGTCGGTCTCCATCACCACCGCGTCCGGGTTCAGTCCGCGCACGATCTGGCGCGCGGCGGCAAGGTCCTGCGGGCGGGCATCGCTCACCTTGTTGAGGATGATCGTGTCGGCGAACTCGATCTGGTCGACGAGCAGGTCGACCAGGGTGCGCTCGTCGTCCTCGCCGAGCGATTCGCCGCGATCGGTGAGGAAGTCGGTGGAGCCGTAGTCCTTCAGCAGGCTCGCCGCATCCACCACCGTCACCATCGAATCGAGCCGCGCCACGTCGCTCAGGCTCTCGCCATGCTCGTCGCGGAACTCGAAGGTCGAGGCGACCGGCAGCGGCTCGGCAATGCCGGTGGATTCGATCACCAGATGGTCGAAGCGGCCTTCGCCGGCCAGCGTCTTGACCTCGCGCAACAGGTCCTCGCGCAGCGTGCAGCAGATGCAGCCATTGGTCATTTCGACCAGCCGCTCCTGGGTGCGCGAGACGTTGCCGCCGCCCTCGCGCACCAGGCTGGCGTCGATATTCACCTCGCTCATGTCGTTGACGATGACGGCGACACGCAGCCCTTCGCGGTTGTTGAGAATGTGGTTGAGCAGGGTGGTCTTGCCGGCGCCCAGAAAGCCGGACAGCACGGTAACGGGGAGGCGATTGTCCATCGTGAAAGAAGCTCCTGGCTGGTCGCGGGCCGGCAGGGGGCGCCGGCCCGCAATGGCGTGTCGGTCGGGCCCGGTCAGTGCTCGTGGTGGCCGAGGTTGAACGAGAGCGTGGAGAAATGGCTGATCCTGTCGGCCTTCTCCGGCTCGTCGGGCGCCTCGATGGCGGACACGGCGACGACGTTCAGCCCGTTGTTGCGCACCACGATGGTGGCCTTGCCGTCGGCGCCCGTGCGCACCGGCTCGGCCTCGGAGTCGGTGGTGTATTCCGTCGTCACCGGCGCATTGGCGAGCGGTTCGCCGTTCAGCAGCACCAGCACCTCCAGCGGATCGCCGGCATGCAGCTCCGTCGGGTCCTTGGCCGGCACGATCTCCAGCCTCAGCCCCTTGGGCAGGGCGGCGTCATGGGTGTGGCGCAGGATCGCCACCGTGTGCTTCAGCGAGCGCGAGGCCTGCTTGGCGCCGGGCACCTCGGACTTGGGCTTGTTGACCCATTTGCCGTCCGCTCCCTGGCTCCAATAGCCGTTGTCCATCGTCGCGATCAGGACCGGTGCCCGCTCGGGCATCGGCACCAGGGCATGGGTCTCCCGGTTCACCGGAGTGACCGGCACCGCCTGTTCGCCGTCATGGGCGGCAACGGCGGTGATCTTGGCCGGGTCGTAGGCCTCGTCGGAGGCGCCGTGGCCGTAGACGATGGCAAGCTCGCCGTGACGCTGGGCGATCCAGATGCCGTGCGCCACCGCGTCGACGGCGCTGCCGGCGAACAGCAGCAGGGCGGCGGTTGCAAGAAGGGTGCGTTTCATTTTGTCCTCGTATGTTATTACATAACAGTGGTGGTACCAAAAAAAGGCGGCCTAAACCGCAACGACCTCCCATCCCCTCGGCCGTCACCCCGGATCATCGGCCTTCGGCCTCGTCCGGGATGACGCAGGAGGGGCTGAAGCGCAGGAGCAATTCCGCCAACGCTCTCCACCTCATGCCCGCCGAGGGCGCCAATGGCTCCCGGCTCTTCGGCTTCGCCTGCGGCCGGGATGACGTCCGAGTGGGAGGCACGACCTTGCCTCCTCTCGGCCGTCACACCGGGCAAGGCGCAGCCGCGACCCGGGGACTATTGGCTCCCAGAGCGGCGGCGAGGACACCGGAACCTCTCCCGCGTCCTCCGGACGCCGCGCTCTCCTCTGGTCCCCCGCACGCAAGCCCCTCCCTTCGTCATCCCGCACGCAGCGAAGCGGAGATGCGGGATCGGAGAGCCGAGGGCCTCACGAAGGCACTCCCGAACGCCCCCGCAACCGCCCTGCCTCCTCGATCCCGGATCATCGGCCTTCGGCCTCGTCCGGGATGACGCAGGAGAGGCTGAAGCGCAGGAGCAATTCCGCCAACGCTCTCCACCTCATGCCCGCCGAGGGCGCCAATGGCTCCCGGCTCTCCGGCTTCGCCTGCGGCCGGGATGACGTCCGAGTGGGAGGCACGACCTCCCATCCCCTCGGCCGTCACCCCGGGCAAGCGGAGCGCGACCCGGGGCCTATTGGTTGCCAGAGCGGTCGCGTCCCTTGCACCGCCCCGTCCTCTGGTCCCCCGCACGCAAGTCTCTCCTCTCGTCATCCCGCACGCAGCGAAGCGGAGATGCGGGATCGGAGAGCCGAGGGCCTCACGAAGGCACTCCCGAACGCTCCCGCAACCGCCGTGGCTCCCCGATCCCGGATCGTCGGCCTTCGGCCTCGTCCGGGATGACGCAGGAGGGGCTGAAGCGCAGGAGCAATTCCGCCAACGCTCTCCGCCTCACACCCGCCGAGGGTGCCAATGGCTCCCGGCTCTGCGCTGCCGCTCGTCCGGGACGACACCCTGAGAGAGTGGCACGGCCTCCCATCCCCTCGGGGGGAGGAGAAAGCCTCAGCTCGCGCCGCCGAGGCACTCCTGAATCGAAGTGGCAAGGCCGTCGATCAGCCCGAAATAGAGGTCCGGGCCATCGGCAAGGCCGGCGCCGAGCGGATCGAGCACGCCTGCGCGGGCCGGCGTGCCCTCGGTCACCACCTGGATCAGTTTCGGCTCGAACTGCGGCTCGGAAAACACGCAGGTCGCGCCGAGCTCGGCGATCCGGCCCTTGATCTCGGTGATCCGCTCCGCCCCCGGCATCACCTCCGGGCTGACGGTGATCGAGCCCGAGGCGGAGATGTCGAAGCGCTTCTCGAAATACTGGTAGGCGTCGTGGAACACGATGAAGCCCTTGCCGCGCACCGGCGCCAGCCGCGCGTCGATGTCGGCGTGCAGCGCCTCCAGCCGCGCGATGGTGCTGGCGGCATTGGCCTCGTAGGTCGCGGCATTGTCCGGGTCGGCCTCGGCCAGCGCCTCGGCGATCTCGCTCACCATGGCCTTGGCGTTTTCCGGGTCGAGCCAGACATGGGCGTCGAAGGCGCCATGCGCATGACCGTGGTCGTGCGCATGGTCATGACCGGCGGCCTTCGCCGTCTCGTGCTTGTGGCCGTGGTCATGCGTATGCGCATGGCTGTGCGCGTGGTCATGGCTATGCGCATGATCATGCTTGTGATCGTGGGCATGGTCGTGCTTGTGATCGTCCTTGGCGTGCTCTTTGGCATGATCGTGGGCATGATCGTGTCCGGCGTCGGCGTGCCCCTCGTCCTCGCCGTGGTCATGCGCCTCGAACGGGCCGCCCTCGCGGAACGGCAGCTTGATCAGCCCATGCGCGTCGATCAGCTCGACCGCCTTGGCATTGGCGCCGATGGTCTCCACCGGCTTTTCCAGGAAGGCCTCCAGCTCGTGGCCGATCCAGAAGATCAGGTCGGCCTCCTGCAGGGCCTTGGCCTGCGACGGCTTCAGGCTGTAGGTATGCGGCGAGCCGGCGCCTTCGACGATCAGGGCGGGCTCGCCCACGCCCTGCATCACCGCTGCCACCAGCGAATGCACGGGCTTGATCGAGGCCACCACCTTCGGAGCGGCATGCCCTGCGGCGGTCGTCGCGACGAGCAGCGAGGCGGACAGCAGCAGTCGTTGGGCAAGCGTCATGGACAGTCTCCGTTTCAGGCTGGCATGTTATAAGATCACGGGGTTGTGTTATGCTATAACGTGTGGGATACAGGCTCGCAAGCCCCCTGTTGAAAAATGTCCCGCGCCGCGAGGCGAGCGGGACTTGCCGGCGCAGCGGCGCCGTTGGAGGATGGCCGGGTGACCCAGGATCCCGCCTCATGTTGACGACCCCTTCCGCAACCGCCGGCCGCCGAACCGGCGAGGACCTCGTGCGGCTGACCGGCGCCGGCGTGTTTCGCGACGGGCGATGGCTGGTGCGCGGCGTCGATCTTGCCGTACGCCGGGGCGAGATCGTCACCCTGATCGGGCCGAACGGCTCGGGCAAGTCGACCACCGCCAAGACCGCGCTCGGCATCGTTGCCCCGAGCGAGGGGCGGGCCGAGCGCTGCCCCGGCCTCGTCGTCGGCTATGTGCCGCAGAAGCTCAGCATTGACTGGACGCTGCCGCTCTCCGTCGAGCGCTTCCTGTCGCTCACCGGCCGCATTTCCTCGCGCGAGACCGACCGCGTGCTGGAGGCGACCGGCATTGCGCATCTGCGCCAGGCCGAGATGCGCAATCTTTCCGGCGGCGAGTTCCAGCGCGCGCTGCTCTCCCGCGCCATGGCCCGCAAGCCCGACCTCCTGGTGCTCGACGAGCCGGTGCAGGGCGTCGACTTTTCCGGCGAGGTCGCGCTCTACGACCTGATCCGCCGCATCCGCGACGATATCGGCTGCGGCATCCTCTTGATCTCGCATGATCTGCATGTGGTGATGGCGGCGACCGACCATGTCGTCTGTCTCAACGGCCATGTCTGCTGCCAGGGCGCGCCGACGGCGGTCGCCTCCAGCGAAGCCTATCGCCAGCTTTTCGGCGCCCGCGCCGACGCGACGCTCGCCGTCTACGAACACCATCACGACCACACCCATCTGGCGGACGGGCGGGTGCTGCATGCGGACGGCAGCATCACCACACATTGCCACCCGGACGACGGCCACCACCACCACGACCACGATCACCCCGATCACGGCCATGACCATCACGGCCATGACCATGCGGCGGGGGGCGATGCCTCGCCCGCGACCGGAGGACGCCATGCTTGACGACTTCTTCACCCGCGCCCTTGTCGCCGGGGTCGGGGTGGCGCTGGTCGCCGGGCCGCTCGGCTGTTTCGTCGTCTGGCGGCGGCTCGCCTATTTCGGCGACACGCTGTCCCATGCCGCGCTCCTCGGCGTCGCGCTCGCCTTCCTGATGCAGGTCAACATCACGCTGTCGGTCTTCACTGTTTCGGTGCTGGTGTCGCTGGCGCTGCTGGCGCTGCAGCGCCGCGCCTCGCTCTCGTCGGACTCGCTGCTCGGCCTGCTCGCCCATTCCTCGCTGGCGCTTGGCCTCGTCGCGCTCGCCTTCATGAGCTGGGTGCGGATCGACCTGATGGGCTTCCTGTTCGGCGACATCCTCGCCGTGTCGCGGTTCGACATTCTCGCCGTCTATGTCGGCGGCGCGGCGGTGCTGGCGGTGCTGGTCATGATCTGGACGCCGCTCTTCGCGGCGACGATCAGCCGCGAGCTTGCCGAGGCGGAGGGCTTGCGCCCCGACCGGGCCAACCTCATCTTCATGATCCTGCTGGCGACCGTCATTGCCATCTCGATGAAGATCGTCGGGGTGCTGCTGATCACCGCCATGCTGATCATTCCGGCGGCGACCGCCCGGCGCCTGTCGTCCGGCCCGGAGCAGATGGCAGTGATCGCCGCGCTTGTCGGCGCCGTTGCCGTCGTCGGCGGCTTGTTCGCCTCGCTGGAGTGGGATACGCCGTCGGGACCGTCGATCGTGGTGGCGGCGCTGGTGCTGTTTCTCGCCAGCCTGTCGCCCTTCGCGGAGAAGCTGCCGAAACTGTTCGGCGCCGGCGCACGGCGCGCGCGCCCTGGGAGTAGCAGTCAATGAGCGGAGACACCTCGTCCGGCCACGGCCACACTCACGGACATGGCCACAGCCCTGCCGGCCTCACCCGCAACCAGAGCCTGGTCCTGTCGGCGCTGGAGCGGGCCAAGGCGCCGCTCAGCGCCTATACCATCCTCGACCAGTTGCGCGACGACGGCTTCCGCGCCCCGCCGCAGGTCTATCGCGCGCTCGACAAGCTGGTGGAAATGGGTGCCGTGCATCGGCTGGAAAGCCTCAACGCCTTCGTCGCCTGCCGCCATCCCGACTGCGACGGCCACGAGACCGCCGCCTTCGCCATCTGCGAGACCTGCGGCCAGGTGACCGAGCTCAACGACAGCGAGTTCTCCCACCATCTGCGCGACCTTGCCGCCAAGGTCGGCTTTGCCGTGCGCAAGTCGACGGTGGAACTGCGCGGCACCTGTGCCACCTGCCAGGCTGTTGCCTAAGGCAGGCAAGACTGCCAGGCTGTTGCCTAAGGCAGGCTAAGAATGCCAGGCTGTTGCCTAAGGCAGGCAGGACTGCCAGGCTGTTGCCTAAGGCAGGCAAGAAATTTCAGGCTGTTGCCTGAGGCAGGCTAAGACTGCCAGGCTGTCGCCTAAGGCAGGCCTGAGAGGGCGACAAATTTTCAGCGCACCGCCGCGACCGATCCCGCCGCCTGCGGCAGGATGAAGGGAACCTCGCCCGCCGGCACCGCCGACACCCGCAACGGATGGTCGAACGCCTCCGACACCAGCCGGTCGGTAATGACCTCTTTCGGCGTGCCCTGCGACAGCAGCCGGCCGGTCTTCATCACCAGGATATGGTCGGCATAGAGCGCCGTCAGGTTGAGGTCGTGCAGCACCGCGACGACGCCGCCGCCGGCGCGCGCATAGTCGGCCGCGACATCCATGATCAGGATCTGGTGGCGGATGTCGAGGCTGGAGATCGGCTCGTCGAGGAACAGCCAGCGCGGCACGCCGCCGGGGCAGGGGTCCCAGACCTGGCACAGCACCCGGGCAAGCTGCACCCGCTGCTGCTCGCCGCCCGACAGCGAGTGATAGGCGCGCGCCGCGAAGCCGTCGAGATCGACCCGCTCCAGCGCCTCGCAGATCCGCCGATGGGGGGAGGCGGAGGGCAGCGCGCCGCGGCGGATGCCGAGCCGCACCACTTCGGCGACGGTGAGCGGAAAGGTCAGGCTGGTGTGCTGCGGCAGCACTGCGCGCAAGCCGGCCAGCGCCTCCGGCGGCAGGCCGTCGACCTTGGTCCCGTTGAGCCGCACCCGGCCGGTGTGGCGCAACTCGCCGGTCACCGCCTTCAGCATCGTGCTCTTGCCCGAGCCGTTCGGCCCGACGACCACCGTCACGGCGCCGGCCTTCGCGGCGAAGGAGACATCGCGGACGATCGGCGTGCCGCCCAGTGAGACGTTCAGCGCCTCGATCTCCAAAGTAGGGGTCGCAGCCATGCTCATGAATAGATCAGCCCTTTCCGCCGCAGCAGGATCCACAGGAAGAACGGCGCGCCGGCCAGCGCGGTGAGAATGCCGATCGGCAGTTCCGCCGGGGCGACGATGGTCCGGCTCACCGTGTCGGCGAGGATCAGCAGGCTGCCGCCCAAGAGCGCGCAGGCCGGCAGCAGGAACCGGTGGTCCGGGCCGATGGTCAGCCGCAACAGATGCGGCACGACGATGCCGACGAAGCCGATGCCGCCGCTGACCGCCACCGAGGCGCCGGTCGCCGCCGCCACCGCGACGATGGCGACCCGCTTCAGCCGCTGCACGCGGATGCCCAGATGCCCGGCCGCCGCCTCGCCCAGCACCAGGCCGTTGAGCCCGTGGGCGAGGAACGGCACGCCGACCAGCACCACGGCGATGATCGGCCCGGCCGCCAGGATCTTCTGCCAGTTGGAGCCGGCCAGCGAGCCGAGCGCCCAGAAGTTGAGGTCCCGCAATTGCTGGTCGCTGGCGATATAGACGAGGAGGCCCGTCGCCGCCCCCGCCAGCGCCGACAGGGCGATACCGGCGAGCAGCATCGTCGCGACGGAGGTCATGCCGCCGCGCGTGCCGATGCGGTAGAGCGTGAAGGTGGTAACAAGCCCGCCGAAGAAGGCGGCGAGCGGCAGCGCATAGATGCCGAGCACCGCCACCACCGGCGCCAGCGCCGTGGTGCCGAGCACGATCATCGAGGCAGCGCCGAGGCCGGCGCCCGCCGACACGCCGACAATGCCGGGATCGGCGAGCGGATTGCGGAACAGGCCCTGCATCACCGCGCCGGAGACGGCGAGCGCGGCGCCGACCAGCGCGCCGAGCAGGACGCGCGGCAGCCGCACATCCATCAGCACGATGCGGTCGCGCAGCTCCGCCGGGCTTGCCGCCTCGCCCTGGCCCAGCAGCGCCTTGACGACGGCCGACAGGGGGATGTCGAGCGCGCCGGTGGTCAGCGAGAACAGCATCACCGCGACCAGCAGCATGGCGAGGCCGGCGATCACCAGCCGCGCCAGCGGCTCGCGGTCGCCGAGCCGGGCCTGCGCGACGACCCGCTCGGGCAGCAGCCGTTCGGACAGGGACGAGGCGGAAAGGCTCATCGTCAAAGACCCAACTCGGCGAGCGCCGCCGACAGGTCGCGCACGGCAGCGCCGGTGCGCGGGCCGAAGCCGATCAGATAGAGCCCGTCCATCTGGATCAGCCGCTTGTTCTGCCCGGCCGGGGTCTGCGCCAGCGCCGCATTGCCGAACACCTCGTCGGCGGAGGCGGTGTGGTTCTCGCCGCGACTGATCATCAGGATCACGTCGGGGGCCGCCGCGATCACCGCCTCGTCGTTGATCTGCTTGTAGCCCTCGAACACGCCCATGGCGTTCTGCGCGCCGGCCAGCTCGATCATGCCGTTGGCGGCCGTTCCCGTGCCCGAGGCAAGGATCCGCCCGCCATTCATCGACAGGATGAACAGGATGCGCGCCTCGCGGCCGCGCGCGGCGGCCTCGGCGACGGCCTCGTCCAGGGCGGCGCCCACCTCTTCGGCGAGCTGTGCCGCCTTGTCGCCCGCGCCGATCGCCGCGCCGATCCGGTCGATCTTGCCGAGGATGCCGGCGCGGTCGAAGCTCTCGGGCACCGAGACGTAAGGAACGCCCGCCTCGCGCAGCACGGCAAGGGCTTCCGGCGGGCCGCTGCCCTCCAGCATCAGGATCGCGTCGGGCCGCACCGACAGCACGCCCTCGGGCGAGAGCGCGCGCATATAGCCGACATCGGGGAGTTCGGCCGCCGCCGGCGGGAAGCCGCTGGTGGAATCGCGCGCCACCAGCCGGGCCTCCTCGCCGAGCGCATAGACGATCTCGGTCACCGAGCCGCCGATGGCGACGATCCGCTGCGCCGCCGAAATGTCCGCGGCCTCCTCGGCAAAGGCCGGGGTGGCGGGCAGGGCGAGGGCGGCCGCAAGGGCGATGCGGCGAAGCGCGCGGCCGCCTGGCCGCAGGGAAAGAAGGGTCATCATCCGTCCAGACATGGTGAGGGTCACTCGGCGGCGATGGTCGCGGGGCGCGCCAGCCCCTCGACCAGCCCGCGCCAGTCGGCGCGCTCGGCGCGGCCTTCCTTGCGCACGCCGAAGAACTGGATGACCAGCGTGCCGTCGGCGTCATAGGCCTCGACCGAGGTGACGTTGCCGTCGCTGGTCGGCTTGCGCACGGCCCAGGCCTCCTTGATGTGGTCGGTGCGCAGATGCAGGTGGAAGCCCGGATCCATCACGTTGAGCCAGGGCCCCATCGGCGCGATCTTGGCGATCGGCCCGGAATGGATCTGGATGCAGCCGCGATTGCCGACGAAGCACATGATCGGCTGGCCGCTCTCCGCCGCTGCCTGCATCATCGCCGGCACCGCCCCCTCGGCCAGCGGCCAGGCATAGTCGTCGCCGGCCAGGGTGAGCGCGTTCAGCCGGTGCAGGTCGAGATCGCGCAGCATGCCGTGGAACTGATGCGTGTCGGTCAGCGCCTGCCAGCGCTCGCGCAGCGCGTCCTGCTTGTCGCGCTCCAGCGCCGGGCGCGCCGACCCTTCCGCCGGGGTCACTTCGCTCAGCAGGCCCGGCGCCTGGTCGTCGGCGAGCAGGCTCTCCACCAGCGCGGTCCAGGCGGCCATGTCGGTGCCGGGGCGCGTATGCACCTTGTGGACCGCATCGCCATGCGCGTCGAAGAACTGCAGGCTGAGGCGCTCGACCCCGTCCTCGCCGGTCTTGGCGACGGCGAAGCCGTGCGCCCAGGCGGTCGGGAACATGCGCGTGTCGATGTCCGCGCCCAGCATCATCGCCGCCCGCTTGCCCGGCACGAAGCGCTCGTAGACGCCGATCTTCTCGTGCACCGCGCTCTCGTTGCGGGTCAGCGCCATCACTTCGCCGACGCCGCCCAGCCCCGTGAAGATCTCGTCGAAGCGGATGTCGATGCGGCTGACGCCCTGGCCGCAGAAGGCGGAGACGAACTCCGCCTCGCTGAGGCCGAGCATGCGGGCAAGGTCGCGCTCGCGCATCTTGGGGTTCTCGGCCCGCATCCGGCGGACATGTTCGAAGTCGGTGGTTTCACGGGTCATGGGGGATCACCTTGTTGCCAGCGGCCACGGCGGGGCGGACCGCACCTTGCGGCGGTCTCGCATCCTTGCGGCCGGTCGGTTTGGACCTTTGCTTGCGCCCTTCGCCGCCGGGCGATCCCGGGCAAAAGGGGGGCTGGCTGGGTGCCGGACGGATTTCCTGCGACCGGAAGGCCGATCACATACTTGACTCAATTACTCATGTTTTGTAACGACATCAATACCTGAGTAACTATCTCAAGTTTTATCACCAAACGACGAGCAAGCAAGCGCGTGCCAGCGAGCGATCGACCATGATGGAGTTGTCAAATGGGGCTGGCAGGCTCGTACAGGATTGAAAAGACGGCGGCGGGCAGGGCCGCTGTCTTGATGAGCGGCGTCGCGTTCTGCGCGCTGACGGGAATTTCGGGCGCTCTTGCGCAGGACGTGCCGGCGGAGGGCGATCCGGCCCGCAGCACGGCCTTGCAGCGCATCGTCGTCGGCGCCGGCGTCGAGAAGGTGGCGATCGACACGCCGCAGGCGGTCACCGTCCTCGACCAGGAGGACATCGACGCCGAGCAGCCGATGACCATCGGCGACATCTTCCGCCAGGTGCCGGGCATCACCGTTGTCGGCAGTGACCGCGTCGGCGGCCAGTCCTTCAACATTCGCGGCATCGGCGATCTCGGCTCCTCGGACGAATCCAAGATCATCGTCTCCGTCGACGGCGCGGTGAAGTTCTACGAACAGTACCGCATGGGCTCGTTCTTCTCCGATCCCGAGCTTTACAAGCGGGTCGAGGTGCTGCGCGGTCCGGCCTCGTCCACCCTTTACGGATCGGGCGCCATCGGCGGCGTGATCAATTTCACCACCAAGGACCCGGAGGACTTCATCAAGCCGGGCGACACCGGCGCCGTGCGTCTGAAGACGATGTACGATTCCAACAAGGACGGCGCCCTGGCCTCGGTCACCGCCGCCTATGCCTTCTCCGAGCAGACCTCGGTGTTGCTGAACGGCAACTTCCGCCGGTCGGGCGAATATGAGAACGGCCTCGGCCGGCCAGTCGTCGGCTCCGATTTCGAGGCCTTCTCCGGCCTTGCCAAGGTCGTCCACCGCTTCGGCGACAACAACGAGCAGTCGCTGCGCCTGTCCTACGAGCGTTGGCAGAGCGAGGACGACAACGCCCAGTACTCGCTGACCGGCACGCTCGGCTTCGGCACCATCGACCGCGACATCACCGACCAGACGGTGGCCCTCATCTATGAAAACCCGGCCAGCGACAATCCCTGGCTGAACCTCAAGCTGAACCTCAGCTTCTCGGACACGCAGGTGAAGCAGAGCAACGCCTCGGCACCGATTCCCTCGCCGTTGTTCTTCGACAGCGAATACGGCTACCGCACCTGGTCGGGCCGGGTCGAGAACACCTTCGACTATGTCGGCGACAGCATCCGCAACTACTTCACCTTCGGCACCCAGGTCAGCTACCAGGAGCGCATCGCCACCACCCGCTTCGGCGACGTCTCCTTCCATCCGGAAGGCACGGACACCAAGTTCGGCTTCTTCGCCCAGAACGAATTCGTCTGGAACGACCGGCTGACCCTCATTCCCGGCGTGCGCGTCGACTTCGTCCAGCTCGATCCGGCGGCCGCCGTCATCGGCGGCAGGAAGCAGAACGAGACCGCCTTCTCGCCGAAGATCGCGGTGATGTACAAGCTGAATGACACGTTCTCGCTGTTCGGCTCGCTCGCCCATACCGAGCGCGTCCCGACGCTGGACGAGCTCTATTCGACCAATCCGGCGGACGGCAATTATCCGGGCGGGCGCACCGTCAGCCTCGGGCTGACCAAGGAGAGCTCGAACAGCGTCGAGGTCGGCTTCGCCGTGTCGACCTTCGACCTTTTCGAGAAGAACGACAGCCTGCAGATCAAGACCACGGGCTTCTACAACGATCTCAAGGACATGATCGTCGCCAACCCGGCGCGCGGCCTGCCGACGCCGGTCCCCTACTATACCAACGTCACCCATGCGGAGATCATGGGCGTCGAGGTCGAGGCGGCCTATGATTCGGAATATGTCTTCGGCAGCCTCGCCTTCAGCCATGTCCACGGCACGAACAAGGCGACCGGCGCGACGCTCAACACCATCCCGGCCGACACGCTGGCGGTGACGCTCGGCGGCCGTCTGCCGGACTACGACCTGTCCTTCGGCTGGCGCGGCCTGTTCGCCGGGTCGATGAGCACCGGTGCCACCGCCAACCGCGCCTATGGCGGCTATTCGGTGCACGGTCTCTTCGTCGACTGGAAGCCGGGCGAGGGGCAGTTGGCCGGGTTCGAACTGCGCGGCTCGGTGGAGAACTTGTTCGACAAGCAATATCGTAACAACCTCGCCGGCGACGATGCCAAGGGGCGCACGTTCAAGTTGACGCTGGCCAAGACCCTCGGCTGGTAGGCTGATCGGGAGAGACGAATGGGACTGAGACTGGAAATCGCGGCGGCGGCGGCCTTGACCGCCGTCGCCCTGTGGGGCGGCCCGGCGCGGGCCGCCGGGGACGCTCCGGCTGACGGTGCGGCCCCGGCGGCACTTCACATTGAGCTGAACCGCGCCGTCGACAACGGCGCGGGCGGGTGCCGGCTCACCTTCGTGGTGCGCAATGCGACCGGGGCCGAGCTGCCGCAGCCGCGATTCGAGTTTGTGCTGTTCGACAGCGACGGGCTGGTCGACCGGCTGACCACGTTCGACTTCGGCGCGCTGCCGGAGGACAAGACCTCGGTGCGCCAGTTCGACCTGGCCGGCGCCCC
This sequence comes from Stappia sp. P2PMeth1, assembly GCF_900185735.1. Classification (NCBI taxonomy): domain Bacteria; kingdom Pseudomonadati; phylum Pseudomonadota; class Alphaproteobacteria; order Hyphomicrobiales; family Stappiaceae; genus Stappia; species Stappia sp. P2PMeth1. The sequence goes on from NZ_FYAW01000017.1 coordinate 178,990, forward strand.
GTGCGAGGGGCTCGGCCGCCTGCTCGTCAACGGGCCGGCCCAGTGCGGCGAGGCGGGCGCGGCGGCGCATTGCCGGGCGGCGCTGTCGCTGTCGAGCCGCACCGAGATAGCCCTGATCCGATAACCCTGCTGGGAACCGACCATGTCCTTTGCCGATATCCTGCGCCCCGTCACCGACTTCCTGGAGCTTGGCGGCCCCGTCGTCGCCCTGCTCGCCGTGCTCTCCGTCGTCGCGCTGGCAGTGGTGATCCTCAAGCTCGCCCAGTTCTGGCTGGAGCGGGTCGGCCGGCCGGGCCGGGCCGAGGCCGCCGTGCGCCTGTGGGGCCATGGCCGCCACCGCGAGGCCTGGCAGGCGCTCGGCGACATCCGCAGCGCCTCCGAGGAGGCGGTCGCCATCGCCTTGCAGGCGGGCGAGGCCGGCACTGTCGACAAGGCGTTGGTTGAGGAGGAGATCGCCCGGGCGGCGACCCGCCGCCTGCACGGGTTCAATCGCGGCATGAAGGCGCTCGACGCCATCGCCCAGATCGCGCCGCTGCTCGGCCTGTTCGGCACCGTGCTCGGCATGATCGAGGCCTTCCAGAAGCTGCAGGAGGCCGGCAACGCCGTCGATCCGTCGCTGCTCGCCGGCGGCATCTGGGTGGCGCTGCTGACCACCGCCGCCGGTCTGGCCGTCGCCATGCCGGTCTCCCTCGTCGTCACCTTCCTGGAATCCCGCATTGAGGACGAGAAGGTCGCCATCGAGACGCTGGCCTCGGCCGTGCTGCTGCAACAGGCGCGGGGCGCGCGCGCCGCCGCCGCCGACCCGCTCGCGGACACTGAGGCGGGGGGCTTTGAGCGGGTCGCCAATGCGCATTGACTTTGCCAGCCCGCGCCGCCGCCGCCTGTCGCTGACGTCGCTGATCGACGTCATCTTCCTGTTGCTGCTGTTCTTCATGCTGTCGTCGACCTTCACGCGCTTCGCGCAGGTCGATCTGGCGGCGCCGGGCGGCGGCACCGGCGGCGCGGCCGCGCGGCCGGACATCTTCGCCACCGTCGATGCGGACGGCCTCACCGTGAACGGCACCCTCATTGATCCGCGGGCGCCGGGCACCGCCATTTCCGCGCTGATCGAGGCTGGCGCGAAGACCGCGCTGCTGGTCCCGCGCGAGGGCGCGCGCGCCCAGGATCTGGTGAGCGCGCTGGAACTGCTGCGCGGCGGCAACGCGCTCAAGGTGATCGTGGCGAGGCCGAAATGATCCGGATCCGGCAGAAACCGCCGAAGCGCCAGGCGGAAAGCACCATTTCCCTGATCAACATCGTCTTTCTGATGCTGATCTTCTTCCTGATCGCCGGCCAGCTCGCGCCGCCGGTCGAGCCGTCGGTGACGCTGGCCGAGACCGTCGACGCCCCGCCGCTGGCGCCGCCCGACGCGCTGTTCGTCGACAAGGACGGCGCGCTCACCTATCGCGGCCGGCCGACCGATATTGCCGCCTATCTCGCGGCTCTCGCACCGGGCGTGCCGGCAGGCGAGGCGAGCGAGGGCGAGGGGGGCACCAGTGGGCCGCCCGTCATGCTCGCCGTCGACCGCGACCTTGGCGCGGCCCGCGTCCTGGAAATCGCCGAGGACCTCTACCGGGCCGGCGCCGGCAGCGTGTCGCTCGTCACCAGCGGGGTGGAGCGATGAAGCTGCGACCGCATCATGTCGTCGCCGCCCTGGCGATTTCCACCGTGGTTCATGCCGCCGCCATCGCCGTGCTGGCGGGCGGCGAGCCGGGGCTGGAGCTGGAGGGCGGCAGCGCCTTTCTCTCGGCCGAACTGGGCCAGGGCTTTTATGACGCCTTGCAGGCCGGCAGCGAGGGCGAGGTGACCGAGGCCGTCAGCGAGACCACCGAGGTGGTGACGCCGGTCGATGCCCCGGAAGGGGTGAAGGCGGTGGAGCACGCGACCGCGCTGGTGGAGAGCGTCAGCGAGGCGGAGGCGGCGCCCGAGGCGCCGACCAGCGAGGCGCTGCCGCCGGACGAGCTTGTCGAGGCGGTCGAGCCGCCGACAGAACCCGCGACGACCGAGCCGGTCACGGCCGAAGCCCTGACGCCCGAAGCCGTGACATCCGAGGCGGTGACATCCGAGGCGGTGCCGATGGAGATCGCGGCGCTGGCGCCCGGCCTTGCCGCGACCGCCGTTCCCACCGCCGTCGAACGGCCGGACGAGACGCCGCCGGAGACCGCGCCAGAGACCGCGCCCGTGCAGGCCAGCGTCGCGCCGCAGGAGGCCGAGCCCGTGCCCTCGACCGAGCGGCTGGAGGCGACCGTCGCCGTGCCGGTGCCCCAAGCCCGCCCGGCCGACCTCGAGGTCGCCGAGACCCGCCAGCCGGCGCCGGCCCGCAAGTCCGACACGGTCAAGCGGCAGACGGAGAAGCCGGCCCGCGCCGCGAAGGCGGCGAGCACCAGCGGCGCCGGCGGCCAGTCGAACGCCACCGCCAAGGCCGGCGGCTCCGAGCGGGCCGGCACGTCCAGCGAGTTCGGCAATGCCGAGGCCTCGAACTACATGGGCCAGATCTATCGCAAGGTGAACCGGGCCAAGCGGCGCGGCAGCGTCGGGCGCCAGCGCGGCGAGGCGCTGATCGCCTTCGTCGTCGCCAGCAATGGCAGCCTTGCCGGCGTGCGGGTGGCGCGCAGTTCCGGCAACGAGGCGATCGACCGCGAGGCGGTGAGCACGGTGCAGCGGGCGCAGCCTTTTCCCCCGATCCCGCCGCAGGCCCGGCGCAACACCTGGACTTTCACGGTGCCGATCGCCTTTTGAGCGGGTTTGCGCGGCGAAACGCAATTTCGGGCCGATTTGAGAGGGAATTTTGCAAAATTCCTCTCAATTTTTTGCAAGCGTACCCGCGCGATTTTCCGGCCGGAAATCCCCGCGCGATGGTCGGCCCGCCATCCGGCGATCCGGCCGCCGGTTGCGCCGCCGGACCGCGCGCACTGCGCGGCCGGCGTCTGCCCGGCGCGGGGAAAGCCCGCCGGTTGGCGGCCGGTTGGCGGCGGGAAAACCCTGTGCCGGACGACAGATTGCCGAACGGGTGCCATGATTTGCGGCCAGTCTTGCGGGGAACGCCGGGCCGATCGCGCCGCAGGCGGAGCGTGGACAGGCCCTTGCACACCTCACCTTTCGACAGGATCGCATTTGCCGCGTGGCTCCGCCCGCCGCTCGCGCTCCTGACCGGTCTTGTCCTCGCCGGCACGGCGGTGGCGGCGCCGCCCCTGCCGCAACCGCGACCCGAGGTCGAGATCGCCTCGCGGCCGCAGGAGGGCGGGGACAACCCGGTTTCGACGCCCCGGGCCAAGCCGCCGCTATCCCCGGTGGAGGCGCCGGCGGCGGCGGGGATCGCGCCTGCGGCCAGCCCCTGCGCGCAGGCTCTCTCCCGCCTCGGCGCTCGGTTCGAGCCGCTGCCGGAGATCGAGGCGCCCGGCGCCTGCGGCATCGAGGATCCGGTGTCGCTGTCGCGGGTGGGGGCCATGGCCCTGGTGCCGCCGGCCGTGCTGTCCTGCGACACGGCGCTGGTGGCGGCACGCTTCGCCGCCGGGGTGATCCACCCGCTCACCCGCTCCACCTTGGGTGCGGATGTGGCCGAAATCCGGGTCGCGGCCTCCTATCATTGCCGCGGGCGCAACCGGGTCGCCGACGCAAGGCTCAGCGAACATTCCTTCGGCCGGGCGATAGATATCCGCGGGCTGGTGCTGGAGGACGGACGGGAGTTCGCCGTCGCCCCGCGCCCGACCGGCGACGAGCCCGCCGATTTTCTGCAAAAATCGCTGCGGACAGCCGCCTGCGGGCCATTTACCACCGTTCTCGGCCCCGGATCGGATGCCCATCACGACGATCATTTGCACCTCGATACCAAGCCGCGCCGCGCGCCCTGGTGCCAGTAGTGCTCCGGCCTCGTCCTCTTTATTCCCGTTCCGCAGGGCTGAAAGGGCCGGAAGACTGACCCAGATCAAGGAAAGACCGGCCATCTTGCGGAATACTATCCCCGTGGCCGTCTCCTCGACCTGTCCGTAACCCCCCCAACCGAACGCCGAGGCCGTCGTGACCAAGCGCCAGAAAACCAAAGCCGGACCGGGTTCCGGCACCGCCACTATTCCCGCCAGGGCCGCATCCGCGTCGTTGCCCGTGCCGGTCCCCATGCCCGCTCGACTGCCAGCGCCGGCAAGCCCGGCAAGCCCGGCCGAAAGCCCGGTTCCGAGCCCGCCGGAGCCTGCCCGCCATCTGCACGAGAACATGGACCGCAGCGTCCGCGCGGCGGTTGCCCGGCTGACCGGAGGCGTTTCTCCCCACGCCTTTCTCGGCGCCTGGGGCGACTGGATGCTGCATTTGTCCCGCGCCCCCGGACGCCAGCTCGATCTTGCCGAGCGGGCGCGCGACAATGCGATGAAGCTCGCCGCCTACACCCTGACCGGCGACGGCGAGCGGGCGCCGCCGCCTTTTACCCCGAAGAGTTTCGATCACCGGTTCGGCCATCCCGGCTGGCAGAAGGCGCCCTATCGCATCTGGCAGCAGAGCTTTCTGGCGGTGCAGGACTGGTGGGATTACGCGACCGAACCGCTGCGCGGGCTGGAGCAGCAGGACGCGGATCGCACCCGCTTCATGGCGCGGCAGGCGCTCGACCTCGTCTCGCCGTCGAACTTCCCCTGGAGCAATCCCGAGATCCTGGAAGAGACCGCCCGTCAGGGCGGGCGCAACCTGATCGAGGGCGCCGCGCATTTCGCGGAGGACTTCATCAAGACCGTGACGCAGCGCCACGATCCGGCGCCGAAGGGCTATGAGATCGGCAAGGATCTTGCCTGCACCCCCGGAACGGTCGTCTATCGCAACGACATCTTCGAGCTGATCCAGTATACGCCGCAAACCGACAAGGTTCAGGCGGAGCCTATCCTGATCGTTCCGGCCTGGATCATGAAATACTACATCCTCGATCTGTCGCCGCACACGTCGATGGTGAAGTATCTTGTCGACCAGGGCTTCACCGTCTTCATGATTTCCTGGGTGAACCCGACGGCGGAGCAGGCCGGACTGTCGCTGGAGGACTACCGCAAGCGCGGCGTGATGGCGGCCATGGATGCGGTGTCGGCCATCGTTCCGGACGAGCGCATCCATGCGGTGGGCTATTGCCTGGGCGGCACCATGCTGGCGATCGCGGCGGCGACGATGGCGCGCGATCATGACGACCGCCTGGCCTCGATCACGCTGATGGCGGCGCAGGTGGATTTCGTCGAGGCGGGGGAATTGCTGCTGTTCCTCGACGAGAGCCAGGTGGCGTTCCTGGAAGACATGATGTGGGACCAGGGCTATCTCGACCGGCCGCAGATGGCGCGCACCTTCGCCGCCATTCGCGCCGAGGACCTGATCTACAGCCGCGCCGTGCGCCGCTACATGCTCGGCCAGCAGGATCTGCCGACCGATATCGGCGTGTGGAACGGGGACACCACCCGGATGCCGGCGCGCATGCATTCGCAATACCTGCGCGGCCTGTTCCTGGAGAACCGCCTGACTGCCGGCCGATTCGCCGTCGAGGGGCGGGTGATCGCGCTGAAGGATATTTCCGCGCCGATGTTCGTCGTCGCCACGGAGACCGACCATATCGCGCCGTGGAAGTCGGTCTACAAGACCCAGCTTTTCACCGACAACGACCTGACCTTCGTGCTGACCAAGGGCGGCCACAATGGCGGCATCGTCAGCGAGCCCGGCCATCCCCGGCGCCACTACCGCCTGTCGCACCGCCCGGCCGGCGCCCACTATTCCGGTCCCGACGGCTGGCCGGAGCGGCATCCGGCCCGGCCCGGCTCGTGGTGGCCGGAATGGGCGGCCTGGCTGGCGGCCCGCAGCAGCGGCACCACGCCACCGCCGCGGATCGGTGCCCCCGAGCAGGGCTTGCCGCCGCTTGGCCCGGCGCCGGGCAGCTATGTCCACCTGGTGTGAACCGGTGCCGGCGGGGGGAGGGGGAGAGATGTGGAAGGATAAAAACATGAGTGAAATACTCTTGAATTCGCCCCCCCTTCAGGGTAGCTCTCGCGCATCCTCCCTCAGATGCGCGGACAGGTTTCCATGTCTTCCAGGTTCCCCCTTGCCGTTGCCGCCCTTGCGCTGGCGACCGTCGCTCTTTCTCCGGCCCGAGCCGAGCCGACCAGCTACCCGCTGACCCTCGACAATTGCGGCGTCGAGGTCACCTTCACCGCCGCCCCCCAGCGCGCGGTGGCGCTCGGCCAGAACAGCGCCGAGATCCTGCTGCTGCTCGGGCTGGAGGATCGCCTTGCCGCCTCTGCCTTCTGGCCGACCAAGGTGCTGCCCGAACTCGCCGAGGCGAACGAGAAGGTGAAGCTGCTCACCGTCGAGCAGCCGACGCTGGAATCGATCCTGGCCGAGGAGCCCGATTTCGTCGTCGCGCAGCTTCCGCTGCTGCTTGGCCCGGACAGCAAGGTGGCCAAGCGTGAGGATTTCGCCGCACTCGGAATTCCGAGCTACTTGTCTCCGGGTATTTGTAACACGCGCAAGGACACCGGGGATATTTACGGCAGCCGCCAGCAGCTCTGGAACATGGATCTCCTGTTCCAGGAGATCGACGAACTCGCTCGCATCTTCGATGTGGCGGATCGCGGGGCGCAACTGATTGCCGACTTCAAGCGGCGCGAGGCCGACCTGCGCGCCCGCCTCGGCAGCAACCCGGATCTCAGCTTCCTGTTCTGGTTCTCCAGCCCGTCGGTCGCGGACGATGCCTATCTGGGGGGCAAGAACGGCGCCTCCGGCTTCATCGCCGATGTGCTGGGCGGGCGCAACGCCATCACCACCGAGGCCGAATGGCCGACGGTCGGCTGGGAAGGCATCATCGCCGCCGATCCGACCGTGATCGTCGCCGCCTCTCTCGACCGCAACCGCTGGGATCTCGACAAGGCCGAGAACAAGATCGCCTTCCTGAAGGGCGATCCGACCGTCAGCCAGATGGAGGCCGTGCGCCGCGGTTATATCGTGACGATGAACGGCGCGGCGATGAACCCGACCATCCGCACGATCTACGGCGCGGAGGAAGTGGCCGCGCAGCTCGAGGCTCTCGGACTGATCAAGTGAGGACAGCCCTCTCGCGGGCCACCGCGCGGTTCGCACTGCTGCTGTTGGCGTCGCTGGCCGTTCTGGTGCTGGCGGTCGCCACGGCGGTGGGGATCGGCGAGATGCGGATCCCGCTGCGCACCGTCGCGCTTGCCGTCACCAACCAGTTCGGCTGGACCTCGGCCGACATCAGCCGGATCCAGGCCAGCGTGATCTGGGACCTGCGGCTCAGCCGCGCGCTGGTCGCCGCCCTGTGCGGGGCGGGGCTCGCCATGTGCGGCGCCATCTTGCAGTCGCTGCTGCGCAATGCCCTTGCCGAACCCTATGTCCTCGGCATCTCCGCCGGCGCCTCGACCGGGGCCGTGGCGGTGATCATTCTCGGCGTCGGCGCGGGGGCGGTGTCGCTGTCCATGGGCGCCTTTGCCGGCGCGCTCGCCGCCTTCGTCTTCGTCGCGGTGCTGTCCGGCGGCGGGCGGGGCGGCGCCGACCGTACCATCCTGTCGGGCGTCGCCGCGGCGCAGCTCTTCAACGCGCTGACCGCCTATGTGGTGACAACCTCCGGCAATGCCCAGCAGGCGCGGGACGTGATGTTCTGGCTGCTCGGCAGTTTCGGCGGCGTGCGCTGGCCGGAGTTCCAGCTTCTGGCCGTGGTTCTGGTGCTCGGCCTCGCGGTCTGCATCTGGCATGCGCGCGCCCTCGACGCCTTCACCTTCGGCGACGATGCCGCCGCCTCGCTGGGCATCGCGGTCGAGCGGGTCAGGGTGATCCTGTTCGCCGTCACGGCGGTGATAACCGCGACGATCGTCAGCATGGTCGGCTCCATCGGCTTTGTCGGTCTCGTGGTGCCGCATGCCGTGCGCTTCCTCATCGGTCCGGGGCATATGCGGCTGCTGCCCGCCTGCATGATGGTCGGGGCCGTGTTCATGGTTCTCGCCGATATCGTCTCGCGCAGCGTGATGGCGCAGCAGACGCTGCCGATCGGCATCGTCACGGCGCTGGTCGGCGTGCCGTGCTTCTCCCTCATCCTCTACCGGGCGAGGCCGGCGGCATGAGCATACGGGCCGAAAATCTGGTCTGGCGGGTCGGGCGCAAGACCATCGTCGACAATGTCAGCCTGCGCGTCGAACAGGGCAGCGTGCTGGGCCTGCTCGGGCCGAACGGTTCGGGCAAATCCTCGCTGCTGCGGCTGCTGTCGGGGCTGCGCCGTCCCGCCTCCGGCCGGGTGACGCTGGACGATGCCGACATCGCCCACATGGGGCGCCGGCACCTGGCGCGCCGCGTGGCGCTGGTCCAGCAGCACGCCGCGACCGACGTCAACGTCACGGTGGAGGAGGTGGTGCGGCTCGGCCGCACCCCGCATCGCGGGCCCCTGGCGGCCTGGACACCGGCCGACACGCTGGCCGTCGAGACCGCGCTGCAGCAGGTCGACATGGTGGAGTTCCGCCGGGAGCGCTGGCAGAGCCTGTCCGGCGGCGAGCGCCAGCGCGTCCATATCGCCCGGGCGCTCGCGCAGCAGCCGCACGAGCTCTTTCTCGACGAACCGACCAACCATCTCGACATCCAGCATCAGCTCGAACTGATGCGGCTGATCGCCCGGCTCGGCCTGACCAGCATCGTCGCGCTGCACGATCTCAATCACGCGGCGATGTTCTGCGATCGGCTGCTGGTGCTGGACCGGGGCAGGGTGGTTGCCGACGGGACGCCGGCAGAGGTGTTGACGCCCGAGCTTTTGAGCGGCGTCTTCAAGGTGGAATGCGATTTCCATCGCCCCGATGAGCAGACTCTGCACATCCTTTTCAGGAAATAGCCGCAGCTCCAGAACGGTCCTTCGCGCCGGGGAGAGCTTTGCGCGGGGCACTCAGCCTTTCGCGGCGCGGACCCTGCCCGAACCGGCGAGGGCCAGGAAGGCGAAGACCAGCGGCACGAAGGACAGCCACAGGATGGTGTTCCAGCCATAGGCGGTCAGCAGGCCGCCGGACAGGAACGAACCGAAGGCCATGGTGCCGAAGACGATGAAGTCGTTCAGCGACTGCACCCGCGTCTTCTCCTCCGGCCGGTGGCACTCCAGCACCAGCGCGGAGGCGCCGACGAAGCCGAAGTTCCAGCCGACCCCGAGCAGGATCAGCGCCAGCCAGAACTGCGTCACCTCGAGGCCCGTCAGTCCGACGGCGGCCGAGGCGCCGATCAGCGCGAGACCGGCGGCGACGACGGTGGGGGCGCCGAACCGGGCGATCAGGCTGCCGGTGAAGAAGCTCGGGGCATACATGGCGATCACATGCCATTGCAGGCCGAGATTGGCCGATTCCTGCGACAGGCCGCAAAGCTGCATGGCGAGCGGGGCGGCGGTCATCAGGAAGTTCATCAGGAGGTAGGAGACGACGCCGCAGGTCACTGCGATCAGGAAGCGCGGCTGCCGGATGATCAGGGCGAGCGGCCGGCCGCCGCTCCGCTCCTCGGCCGTGGGCATCGGCAGACGGATGCCGGCGAGGATAACCGCCGAGAGTGCCGCCACCGCCGCCTGCGCCAGGAAGGTCGCGGCGAACATGTAGGGCATCCACAGATACATGGTGTGGGTGACCAGTTGCGGCCCGATGACGCCGGCGAACACGCCGCCGGCCATCACCAGCGACAGCGCGCGCGGCCGCTTGTCGGCCGGCACACAGTCGGCGGCGGCGAAGCGGAAGGACAGCACGACGGCCCCATAGGCGCCGCCGAAGAAGGTCGCCGCGCAGAACAGCCAGAACGAGCCGATGACCACGGCGAGGGCCGCCAGCAGGCCGACCAGCACGCCGCAGACGGTTCCCAGCAGGAAGGTCGCCCGGCGCCCATGGCGCTGTGCGATCGCTCCGGCCGGCAGCGTGCAGGCAGCCATGCCGACGACGAAGATGGTGATCGGCAGGGTCGCCAGCGCCGGCGTCGGGGCGAGCATATGGCCGACGATCGCGCCGGTGGCGAAGACGACGACGGAGTTCGCGCCCGCCAGCGCCTGGGCGAGGGCAAGGCGGATGACGTTGGCGCGGCCATGCTCGTAAAGCGGGGGCGAATAGCGGGGAGAGGCGGGGAGAACCGCCGCGGCGTCGGACATGGGCGCGTCAACCTGACTGAAAGAGATCCGGCAAGAGGACGCGGCAGTGCCGCGTCGCCGGCTGCAAGGAGAGTGTCACCTATCGCATAACAGATCGCGAAAGCGAGGAACAGGGATCACGAGTCTAGCACGCGTCTGCCCGCTCGGGGACAAGCCCGCGAGCGGACCGGCCGTCGGGCCCGCTCAGAAGCGGACGGCGACACCCACCCTGCCGCCGGCCGAGGACTGGCCGTCGCCCTCGATGTTGAAGCGCAGCGCCGCGTCGAGGCTCCAGTGGCCGCCATTGCTGAGCGTCAGCCCGGCCCCGACCGAACCGAAGGGACCCGAGCCGCCAAGGCTGGAATAGCCGCCGGTAAGGGCGACGCTCGGGGTCAGCACCAGCGCATCGTCGAGGACGTATTGGCGGGCGAGTTCGGCTCCAAGGCTGACCCGCAACTGCTCGACCGTGAAGCCATCCAGGCCGACGATATCGCCGGCCGCGTTGGTGACGCGGTAGTCGTCCACCTTCTCGGACAGATAGACGGCGCGCAGCTTCGGGGACAGCGTGGTCGTCTCGTCGAGATACCACTGGCCGGAGAGGGCGGTGTCGAACATCCAGCGGCGGGTGTTGAAGCGGCCGTCCCAGAAGGTGGTGTCGATGTCATTGGAGGATCCGCCATACAGCAGGCTGGTGTCCCAGAACACGCCGCGGCCGAGCTCGAACGAGGCATAGGGGCCGACAAGCCAGCCGTCGCCGCTCAGCCTCGAATTGTCGCGGGTCGGATCGCTCATCCGATCATAGTGGAAGGAGAAGCCGATGAGCGCATTCTCCGTCACCAGATAGTCCGCGCCGGCCGAGAACAGCGCGAACGTGCCCCAGCGGTTGTCGTTCTGCTTGCGATTGTGCACGGCGAACGAGCCGTCGACCCAGACGTTGAACACCGAGGTGTCGACACCGAGGCTGCGCTCGATCGCATCGCTCGCCGCGGACATCTGTGCCAGGCTGGTGGCAAAGCCCAGGGTCATGCCGTGCGACGAGGGCTTCATGCGCATGCTGATGACTTCCCGCGCCGTCCGCATCTGCCGCCGCTCGCGCAGGCCCGGTATCCTGATCATGGTGCTGATCAGGTTCTGCCGCGTCTGCACGAAGCCGTAAACCAGACTGTGGATTTCCTTGGCGACGGCGACGGGACTGTAGCCGAGCGTGTAGAGCACGGTCCCAACGTTGGACGTGCCGAGCGAACTGGTCAGCGTGAAGCGGATCGTCACCTGGCCGGAATAGGTCGGGTTGGGCGTGAACTTCAGGTAGAAGCCGACCGGGCCGGGGCCGACCTGGGCGAACTCGCCATGGACGATCTGCGCCGTGCCGGCCGTCGGCGGTTCGACGGCGACGATGGCGGCGGACTCGAACGGCCCGCCTGTCGCACCGCTCACCAGATTGACGTTCGGCGGCGTCGACCCCGCCGGCACGACCACCTCCTTGTCGGTGACCACGACGGTCTGCTCGGTCACGGTCAGCGTATAGGCCGCCGAACCCGTGACGTTGTTGGCATCGCTCGCCTGGATCGTGAAACTGTAGTTGCCTTCGGTGTCGACATCGAGGGGGCCGTTCAACTCGCCGGTCGAGACATTCAGCACCAGGCCGCCGGGCAGGGACCCCGCGATCACGCTGTAGAGATAGGGGCCGGTGCCGCCGCTGGCTGTGATCGCGGCGGTGTAGTCTTCGCCGGCCATCGCTTGAGGCAGGGCGCCCGCCGCCGGGTTCAGCGCGATGACGACGGGGGCTGCATCGACCTGGATCGAGTAGGCAGCGTTGCCGGTGTCGCTGTTGGCATCGGTGGCGGTGACGGTGAAGTTCGCCGTCTCCGCCGTGGTCGGCGTTCCGGTGAGGGCGCCGTTGGAGGCGAGGGTCAGGCCGTCGGGCAGGGCGCCTGCGGTGACCGCATAGGTGTAGGGCGCAGCGCCGCCGGAGGCGGTGAAGGTCTCGGTGTAGCTGGTTCCGACCGTGCCATTGGTCAGGCTGCCGGCGGCGGGGTTCAGCGCGATGACGACGGGGGCTGCATCGACCTGGATCGAGTAGGCGGCATCGCCGGTGTCGCTGTTGGCGTCGGTGGCGGTGACGGTGAAGTTCGCCGTCTCCGCCGTGGTCGGGGTTCCGGTGAGGGCGCCGTTGGAGGCGAGGGTCAGGCCGTCGGGCAGGGCGCCGGCTGTGACCGCATAGGTGTAGGGCGAGGCGCCGCCGGAGGCGGTGAAGGTCTCGGTGTAGCTGGTTCCGACCGTGCCATTGGCGAGGCTGCCGGCGGCCGGGTTCAGCGCGATGACGACGGGGGCTGCATCGATCTGGATCGAGTAGGCGGCATCGCCGGTGTCGCTGTTGGCGTCCGTCGCGGTGACGGTGAAGTTCGCCGTCTCCGCCGTGGTCGGCGTTCCGGTGAGGGCGCCGTTGGAGGCGAGGGTCAGGCCGTCGGGCAGGGCGCCTGCGGTGACCGCATAGGTGTAGGGCGCAGCGCCGCCGGAGGCGGTGAAGGTCTCGGTGTAGCTGGTTCCGACCGTGCCATTGGCGAGGCTGCCGGCGGCGGGATCCAGGGTGATGGTGACCGGAGAACCTTCCGAACAGCTCGCCGTCATCGTCACCGTGGCAGGATCATCTATATAAGCGGGGTCGGACGACTTGTTTAAGTCCACCTGGAGGATAGCATAGCTATTGCCGTCCGAAATCGTATGGGAGCCGCTGTCAGAGAAGTTGCCGACGTAAGTCGAACTTTCTTGCCCCCCCCAATCTCCGTCTCCGACGAAGAAAGAGGCGAAGGTATGGCTGCCTATGACGCCGCTGCCAGTAACCGACCAGGTCAGCGTTTCGCCGTCCGCCAGGTAGTACTCATCGAAGAAAATATGGTGTTTCGCTTCGAGAGAGGCTGAGTTTGTGAAAGTTACTCCGGCACTCCATTCGCTGTTGATCCGCGCGCAGTCGGCCGAGAGCGCGTTGGCGTCGGTCGTGCCGGCGCAAAGGGCGAAACACAGGGTGAGGACCAGGAAAGCGAACTGGCCGAGCCGATGGCCCGCAGCCCCGAGGGCGGCCTGAATGGCCCGCGCGCTACGGCTGCCCGATGACGTATCGGTATTCGGGAAAGCGTGGAATGTCGCCGGCTTCCGCCTGCCTGCCGTGACCGTCACAGCTTCTGTGCCCCGCATGCCCTATCCCTGCCGTTTTGAGGGGATGTCCCTGGATCGCCCCCCGCCTATCGAGCACACCCGCGCCGCTCAGTGCCCGTCGAAATCCCTTGTGCGATGCCGCACCCGGACCGGCATTCGCTGCCGGGCCGGGAGTCGTGAATCGCAAATCCGTCTACAACCTGTCGTTAAGTCAATTTCTTGCGATGTTTCGTTGGCGCGGTCAATGGTTGCAACCACCGACCGCGCTGTTTTCCGGCGGGTGTGACACTACGGCCTGTCGGGGTAGAGGCCGTTGATCATGATGCAATAGCTCATCGCCAGCGACGGCGACTGGTTGGAGAAGGCAACGCCATTGCCGGTATTGCCAGTCGTGACCGCACCGCCGGTGATGCCGGACTGGTACGTGAAGCTGATGGCGCCGTGGCCGGCTGTGCCGGTCAGTTGCACGTCGAGGCCGCTGAGTTCCACGTCTGCGCTAGTGCTTGTGGATGGCGCATAGATGCTTGCAGCCGGAAAGCCTGTTGTGGGCGCTTTGGCGAGATAGGAATTGGCGGAGAGCGTTGGGGTGCCAACCTCATCCTTCGCATTGAGTTTGGCTGAAACGCCCAGCGTGCCGGCATCTGCCGGGACATTGACTGTCTGCTGTCCACCGCCCGTGCCGGTGAACGTTGCCGCGTGGTTGTGCGGCGGCAGGTTGGAGACGTTGAGGGTTGTTGTCTGTGTGCCGGATTGGGCGGCAAATGGCTGCGGGAGCATCCCGGGGCCCGTGCCGTAGTGGAGTATCGCCCGGCCGCGCAGATCGGGGAGACCGAACTGGCCGCTCTGCACGGAGCCGCCATACTGGGTGCCGATCAGGCTGTAGAGGGCCTGATTGCCGTTGATCGCGATCAGCCGCCCGTCGGCCGGCAGCCAGTTTCGTGGGCACCAGTTGAACGCAAAGGCGCAGACGCTGCCGATGTAGGATTCCATGTTGCAGGCCTGTGCCGGCGCCGTGCCCGCGACGAGCAGGCCGCCGCCCAGGCCGAGCGTTCCGGCGATGCTGAGGGCGGAGAGCCCCCGGGCAACGGTACGATGCAGGTGGAGTTTGCCCTTCATGTCAGTCTCCTTCCGATTGCGCGCGGCCCGAATCGTGTCCGCACGGTGCTATGCTGCGCATCGGATTATAGTTTTTCTATCTAAAGTTGGTAAATATAGAACATTATCTCAATAGTTGTAATACGTAGCGTAAGATTGCAAAGCGGGATGCCGCCCTGTGGAGCGGATTTCGGGCGGCATGCTCGCGTGCAAGGCGCTGTCATGCCGCGCCTCGCACCGGGGAGGAGCGGTTGCCAGCCCCTTGGACGCGCGTGCAGTCATGCTTGAGACGGTGCTTGAGGCGGGCGAGGTGTGCGACGGGATGTCGAAAGCTGGCGAATTCGATCGCAAAATCGAGTACACACTCCGTTCCCAGGATGTTCGATACACGTAAAGCAATGAGATATCAGTCAAACAGACTGGCCGTGGCGCCGATGATGGAATGGACCGACCGCAACTGCCGGGCGTTTCATCGTCACCTGAGCGCCCATGCGCTGCTCTATACCGAGATGGTGGCGAGTGCCGCCGTCATTCATGGCGACCGGGAAAAACTGCTTGGCTTCGACGCCATGGAACATCCCGTCGCCTGCCAGCTCGGCGGGTCCGACCCGCGTGAGCTGGCCGAGGCCGCCCGCGTGGTCGAGGGTTTCGGCTATGACGAGGTGAACCTCAATGTCGGCTGTCCGTCCGACCGGGTGCAGTCGGGCCGCTTCGGCGCCTGTCTGATGCGCGAGCCGGAGCTGGTCGCCGAAAGCGTTGCGGCGATGAAGGCGGTGGTCGCCATTCCCGTGACCGTCAAGTGCCGCATCGGCGTCGACGACCAGGACCCGGAAGAGGCGCTCGACCGGGTGGCCGACGCCGTGGTCGCGGCCGGGGTCGATGCGCTGTGGGTGCATGCCCGCAAGGCTTGGCTGAAAGGCCTGTCCCCTAAGGAAAACCGCGATATTCCGCCGCTCGACTACGACCGCGTCTACCGGCTGAAGCAGCGGCTGCCGGACCTTTACATCGGCATCAATGGCGGCATCGCCAATCTCGACGAGGCCGAGGGGCATCTGGAGCGCGTCGACGGGGTGATGCTCGGCCGCGCCGCCTATCACGACCCGTGGCTGCTCGCCGATGTCGACCGGCGCCTGCATGGCGCGGCAAATCCCGTCGCCAGCCGGGAGGAGGCGATCGCCGCCTTCCGGCCGTTCATTCTGGCGCGGCTTGCCGAAGGCAGCCGTCCCAACCAGATCCTGCGGCACATGCTGGGGCTCTATCACGGCGTTGCCGGCGCGCGCGCCTGGCGCCGTCGGCTGACGGTCGATGCGGTGAAACCGGGGGCCGGTATCGAGGTGCTGGACGCGGCCCTTGCCGAGATTGCCGGGGCCGGACTGGACAAACCGGCCGCCGTGGGTCAGTTAGAAACCACGGGGTAGGCGACCGGCTGAGTCCAGCCTGGCCCGTCCTCTCATTCCTTCCCGCGCCGCAGCCAGTGGGGGCTTTCATGGATTTGTCGTCGATCAACGGCGAGGTCATCGGCCTCGCGCTCGCCCTTGTCGCGTCGGGCGCCGTTGCGGGCCTGCTCGCCGGCGTGTTCGGCATTGGCGGCGGCGCGGTGCTGGTGCCGGTGCTCTACCAGTTTCTGACCTGGCTCGGCGTCGACGAGGCGGTGCGGATGCACATTTCGGTGGCGACCTCGCTCGGCATCATCGTGCCGACGTCGATCCGCTCCTTCCTGGCGCACAAGCAGCGCGGCGCGGCGGATATCGACCTGCTGAAGAGCTGGCTGATTCCGGTGCCGGCCGGCGCGGTGGTGGCCAGCCTTGTCGCCGCCTATGTCTCCGGCGACGGGCTCAAGGGCATCTTCGCCGGCATCGCCGTCATCGTCGGCCTGCGCATGCTGTTCAATCGCGAGAGCTGGAAGATCGGCAACGACATTCCCGGCAACCCCGTTCGAGCGATCTGCGGTGGGCTGATCGGCTTTTTCTCGACCCTGATGGGCATCGGCGGCGGCATCATGAACAACACATTCATGACCCTGTTCGGCCGGCCGATCCACCAGGCGGTGGCGACCTCCTCCGGCACCGGCGTGCTGATCTCGATTCCCGGCGTCATCGGCATGATGTGGGCCGGCTGGGGCGCGGCGGGCCTGCCGGCGTTCTCGCTCGGCTATGTCAACATCCTCGGCGTTGCGCTGATCATCCCGATCACCACCTTCGCCGCGCCCTTCGGCGTCAAGATCGCCCACGCGCTGCCGCGCCGCTATCTGGAAATCTTCTTCGGCCTGTTCCTGCTGTCGGTCGCCGCCCGCTTCGCCTGGAGCCTGTGGGGCTGACGCCTTACGGCTCCAGGATCAGCCGGTCGCCCTCGACGCGCCAGCTCCTCAGCCGGTCCATTGCCGACATGCCGAGCAGGCTCGTCTCCAGCGAGCCAGGGCGGGCGACGAAGGCGCGCAGGTCCGTCAAGGCGAAATCGGCGATTTCCAGCCGCTCGAGCCGGATGGTGGCGACCTCGGTACGGCCGTTCGCCGTCGACACCGGAACCGTGTAGGAGAGCGTTCCCGTGTCGATGCCGGCGGCGCGCGCGTCGGCGTCGGTCAGCGTCACCGCCGAGGCGCCGGTGTCGAACAGGAAGTCGACAGGGGCGCCGTTGACCCTGGCGGCAATGCGATAGTGGCTCGACCGGTCGCGGATGATGGTGATGGCCCCCGACTGCGGATCGGTGATCGCCATGCCGGGAACCAGCGTGCCGACGACCCGCCGTCCAACCACCTCAAGCTCGTCGCGCCAGGCATAGCCGGTGATCAGCAGGCCGGCGAGCGCGCCCCAGATCAGCAGGCTGCGCAGCAGGGCAGGCACCTGGCGCGGCGAGGCGAGCATCGAGCCGCCGATGACGACGAGCAGGGCGAGCAGCGCCACGATGCGTGGCCCCGCATCCGAATGGCGGCCATTGTCGCCCGGCATCTCGAAGCCGGCGAGATAGGCGATCACGGCGGCGATCATCACGGCGACGAGCAGGCCGATGACGACGAGGCCGGCGGTTTTTCCGCGAAACATCAACTGACCTCCACAGGGCGCGGTGCACGGTCGGCGAGCACGGCATTGATCGCCCGGCGCTCGGCCTCCGAGAAGCTCGCCCAGCCGGCGATCTCGTCGAGGGTTCTGAGGCAGCCGGTGCACAGGCCGCTTGCCGGGTCGATCCGGCAGACGCGGATGCAGGGGCTGTCGCTGCCGGTCATGTCTCTCGCTGGTCCTGTCGTTGCCGTGTCATTCGTCCCATGTGGGGGATTTCAGCGCTCGGACAAGACCGTGATCGGCATCGCCAGGATCTTCAGCGGGAAGGTCACGGCCGCCTTGGCGGTGTTGCCGACAATATCGATGGGCGTTTCGGTCGGTCCCGATTGCTGCTTCAACTGGAGCGAGCCGAGGGCTTTCTGCAACTCTGGCGCCACCTGGGCGAGTTGCGCGAACTTGCCGTGATTGACCGGGTCGTCACCTTTCACATCGGTCAGGTCGATGACCACTGCGCCGAGCCTCGCCAGTTCCTCTTCGTCGCCATAGGCGCCGAGCCGCTCCCGCCCGCCGGCGATCAGCCTGGAGGCGGCGAGCGCCCGGTCGTCGCGCGAGACGAGGATGATATAGGGGCGCTCGGGCTTGCCGGTGCGGCGCAACTGCGCCTTGAACACGTCGACATCGACATCCGGCGCCGCCATCGCCATCAGCCCGATCTTGTGGGCCGGCAGCGGCTTGCCGGAAATGCGGATCTGCCGCCCGGTCTCCATCAGCACCCAGTTGCCCATGGAATGGGCCAGCACGTTGATCTTTTCCGCGCTGGAGGAGGCCAGCAGCCTCAGGGTCTTCTCGAGGCTGTCGCGGGCGATCGTGGCGCTGTTGGTATCGTAGAGATAGCCGGTGACATCGCCGCTGGAGGCCCAGGTGAACAGCACCGGCACATGCGGCATACCGCTGTCATGCGCCAGTTGCACCGTCCGGTAAAGCGCTTCGGGGAAGCGGGTGTTGTAGCCATGCACGAACAGGAAGACCTCGCGCTGGCCCTTGGGGCGCTTCGCCAGTTGGCGTTCCAGTTCCGCACGGAAGCCGGCGTCGTCGATATAGCCGGCGGAGCGCAGGGTGAAGTCCTTGGCCGGATCCCCTGGCGGCGTGGTCGGCCACTCGATCGATCCCGGCTTGTGATCCGGCGGCACCGAGACCGTGGCAACCGCGTGGTCCAGCGCGTCCGCGCGCTCGCCGCTGAACAGGCTGCCGGGGGTCGTGTCACGGGCACGGGTGGTGGCGACGAGGATCTCGTGCGTCTTTGCGCCCGGCGCCGTGGCGTGGGTGGCCACCAGGCTGCCGGGTCCGGGACGACCGGCACAGGCGGCGAGCATGAGCGCGGTGATCAGGACGAGGACGAGGCGGCCGACAGGAGAAGGCTTGGGCATCGCCGGGGTCGTTCCGTCCCAGGTAAAAGCAATACTCGACACGCCGCAGACCTCACGCTTGCAACCGGGGGGCGGACCTGCCGCAGGCCGGGAGGTCTTTCATAGCAGCTAATGCGGCGAGATGCAGTTACCGCGCAAGGCAGAAGCCGAGCAGCAGGGCAAGGAGCGCGACCTGCTGTGTCGCGCCGAGCACATCTCCCGTGTGGCCGCCGATGCGGGAACGGGCGAGCAATGCCATGCCGGCGGTCGACAGGAGGGCAAGCAGCAGGGCGGCGAGCAGGGCCGGCGCGGGGCGCACCGCCAGTCCGACAAGGAGCGCGGCAAGGCCGACAAGGGCTGCGGCGACAGCGGCGCGCCGGGAAGGTTGGCCGCTGGCAACGGCGAGCCCGTCGCGCCGGGCCGGGGCAAGCGCTGTCCACACGCCGACCATCGCTGAGCGCGAGACGGCCTCGGCAAGGATCAGCAGCAGGGCTGCGGCACCGGCTCCGACCCGCTCCATCAGTGCGGCGAGAAGAACGCTGCGCAGGCTGATGGAGACGATCAGCGCCAGCGTGCCGAAGGCGCCGATGCGGCTGTCCTTCATGATCTCCAGCCGCCGCTCGCGCTGCTGCGCGCCGAAGAAACCGTCCGCGACATCGGCGAGGCCGTCTTCGTGCAGCGCGCCGGTAAGCAGCATCGCGAAGGCGGCGGCCAGCAGGGCGGCGGCCAGCGCGGGGAGATCGGTCAGACTGCAAAGCACCAGCAGCACGGCGGGCGGCAGGGCGAGCAGGGCGCCGGCGATCGGCACCAGCCAGGCGGCGCGGGAGAAGGCGGGAAGCTGCGACGGATCGTCCAGCCGGTTGACCGTCGGCACGGGCACGCGGGAGAAGAAGCGCAGGCAGGCTGCAAGGTCGGCGAGCGATTGCATCAGGACGGTGGCGATCCGGTCGTCCGGCACATCGGCCTCAGGCTTCATTTTTCCCTCATCCGACTTTGCGACCCTGCGCGTGCCGGTTTATAGATCGGCCCCCGCCCGCCGCCAAGATCGCGCGGAGCCCCGATTCCAGCCGGAGTTTCCAGCCCATGTCCCTTTCGCCCTCCGCGCTTCCCTTCGACGACATCCGCAACCTGGTGCGCCAGATGCCCGGACCCGATGAGGAAGCTGTCGCGGAAGTGCGCGCGCGCGACGCGCAACTGACCAAGCCCGCCGGTTCGCTCGGCAAGCTGGAAGAACTCGCCGAATGGCTCGCCGGCTGGAGCGGCCGGGGCCGGCCGAAGGTGAGCCGGCCGGTGGTTGCGATCTTCGCGGCAAATCACGGTGTTGCCAACAGGGGCGTTTCGGCGTTTCCCGCCAGCGTCACCCGGCAGATGGTGGATAATTTCGCAGCCGGTGGCGCCGCGATCAACCAGATCTGCATCGCCCACGATCTCGGCCTGAAGATCTTCGACCTGGCGCTCGACGTGCCGACCCCGGACATCGCCGAGGAGGATGCCTTCGACGAGGCGAACTGCGCCGCGACCATGGCCTTCGGCATGGAAGCGGTCGCCGGCGGCACGGATCTGCTGTGCATCGGCGAGATGGGCATCGCCAACACCACGGTCGCGGCGGCGGTGCTGGCCGGTCTCTTCGGCGGCGCGCCAGGCGACTGGGTGGGGCCGGGCACCGGTGTCGACGCCGAGGGGATGGCGCGCAAGCGCGCCGCTGTCGAGCAGGCCGTCGCCCGGATCGCCGGGACCAGCGATCCGCTGGAGGTGCTGCGCCGCCTCGGCGGGCGCGAGCTTGCCGCCATGGCCGGCGCCGTGCTGGCCGCGCGCCTGCAGCGCACGCCGGTGATCGTCGACGGCTTCGTCGCGACCGCCGCCGTCGCCGTGCTGCATGCGATGGATCCGCGCGCGCTCGATCATTGCCTGTTCGCCCATGTCTCCGCCGAACCGGCGCATCGCATGGCGCTGGAAAAGCTCGGCAAGGCGCCGCTGCTCGATCTCGGCATGCGGCTCGGCGAAGGAACGGGCGCGGCGCTTGCCGCCGGTATCGTCCGCGCCGCCGCGCAGGTGCATGACGGCATGGCGACGTTCGCCGATGCCGGCGTCTCCGGCAAGAGCGAAGAGTGAGCACGAGCGGGCTTCAAAGGGGCGCGACGCGCGCCCGATAGGCGCTCGGCGTCTCGCCGGTGACGCGCAGGAATTCGCGGTTGAAGTTGGACTTGGTGTTGAAGCCGCTGGCCAGCATCGCGGTGGTGACGCTGTCGCCGGCCGCGAGCCGGGCACAGGCGTGGCGGATGCGATAGCCGTTGACATGGCGCGACACGTTCTCGCCTTGCGTCCGGTTGATCGCCGCCGAGAGCTGTTTCATCGGCACGTGCAGGCGGCGGGCGAGGCGGGCGAGCGTCAGATCCGGATCGAGACAGGCGCCGCCGTCGTCAAGCAGCGTGTCGAGACGAGCCATCAACTCCCGGTCGGCCTCGGACTCCTGCAGCGGGTGGATTGGGCGCTCCGGCGGCGCGTCTTCCCCCGCGTCTTCCCCTGGGTCTTCGTCGTCTCCGGGCGCTGCCTCCGGGCGGGCGGCGAGAAGCGCCAGCAGCCCGACGGCGAGCAGCGCCACCGATGAGGTCAGGCTGACGACAACGGGCCGTACCCAGTCTGCGCCCGAAAGCAGCGCGGCGGCGATCGCCGTGTCGCTGGCCGCCGACAGCAGCAGCGAGGCGCCCACCGCCTGCCAGATCCGGCGGGGAAGCGGGCCAGCCTCGAACCGCGCCAGCGGCAGGTCTTCGCGGCCGCGCGCCTGCAGCAGGATCGCCGCCCCGTAGCCGGCATAGAGGGCGACGAGCGCAGCATCGGGAAGCCAGTGCAGCGCGCCGTGACCAAGCGGAACCGAGAGGGCGGCGGCGAGCGGCGCCAACACATGCGGCAGATCGCGCGGCACGGCCGGCGCGCGGATCGCCGCCTGGCGGAAGGCGAGATAGGCGAGCGGCGGAACAAGGGACGCGGTGACCGGCAGCACCGGTTGCAGCGCGCCGATGCCGTAGTGCTGAACCAGCGAGATCAGGGTTCCCTGAAGCGCGGCCGCTCCCAGCAGCGCCGGAAACAGCGAGGGACCGTCCTTCAACAGCAGGAAGCGGCTGGCGAGAAAGGCCAGCACGAGGGCGACGGCAAGCGGGATCGGCAGAACGAGCATGGAGGACCTTGAGGAACCGCAACAGGCGACGGACAGGCGCGTGTGTGGTGCACTATCCGGTTCCAGTCGTCCTCGATCCGGTTCGAGGACGCAAGAGCGGGCCGCCCGCGGCATTCGGGTCTCGTTGCCAACCCCTTGGAGATCCTGCAATGAAACACCTCGTCCTCGCCGCCCTGCTTGCCGCTCTGGTCCCGGCGCCTCCCGTTGCGGCAGAATCGGCGGTGCTTGAACTTCCCGGCTTCGACCGGATGGACGTTCCGGCCCGCCACCGCGCCCTGCCGCTCGCCGCATCGCTCTGGTATCCGGCCGGCCGCGCCACCTACCGGGCCGTCATCGGCGAGAATGCTCTCTTTACCGGGGTGCCGGCCTTTGTCGGCGCAGCGGTGGCCGAAGGGCGGTATCCGCTGGTGTTGCTGTCGCATGGCTCCGGCGGGGCGATGGAGGGGCTTGCCTGGCTGTCGGCGCGCCTTGCCGCGCAAGGTGCCATCGTGCTGGCGGTGAACCACCCCGGCACGACATCAGGCGATTCCTCGCCGCGCCGGACCATGCGACTGGCGCCGCGTGCCGCCGATCTGGGCGCCGCCCTGGAGGCCGTGCTCGGCGACCCGCAATTCGCGCCGCATATCGACCGGGGGCGCATTTCGGCCCTCGGCTTCTCGCTCGGCGGGACCACGGTCCTGGGTCTCGCCGGCATTCGCTTCGACGCCGAAGCCTTCGCCGACTATTGCCGCGAGGCCGGAGACGAGGCGGCCGGTTGCGACTTCCTGGCGAAGGGCGGCGTGCGGCTCGATGCGTTGCCCGAAGCGTTCTCGGCGGACATGCGGGACCTGCGCGTTTCCGCCGCTGTCTCGGTCGATCCCGGTTTCACCCATGCGGCGGTAGAGGACAGCCTTGCCGGCGTCCGGGTTCCGCTGCTCTTCATCAATCTCGGCGAGGAGGACCGCTGGCCGGGTGTGGATGTCGGTCCGCAGGGCAGCGGCCTTGCCGCGCGGGTCGCGGGCGCACGCCATGTGGCGGTGGCGCCGGCGTGGCACTTCAGCTTCCTCGGCCTGTGCAAGGACGGCGGGGCGGAACTGCTGAGAAAGTGGGAGGACGATCCGATCTGCGACGATCCGCGCGGGAGCGACCGGGCAACGGTGCATGAGGAGATCGTCGGGATCGTGGCGGACTTTCTCGGACTGTCCGGGGCGGCCGCCAAATAGAACGGATGGGCTCGCGAGGCGGCGGCGCGGGCTGCCGCCTCAGGAAGCCTTGCGCACCATCATGCGGCGGGCGGCGCTGCGGCGCGGGTCGGCGCCGCTGCCGGCCGCCTCTTCCAGCGCCGGCATGGCTTCGAGCACGCGCGAGGCGGGGAAGGTGACGATCACCTCCGTGCCCTCGCGCAGCTTCGAGCGCAGCTCGAACTTGCCGCCATGCATCTGCACCAGCGCCTGGACGATGGACAGGCCGAGGCCGGTGCCTTCCTCGGCGCTCTTGATGGCGATGGCGCCCTGACCGAAGGCCTGCATGACGACGGGGATCTCTTCCTCGGGAATGCCCGGACCGTTGTCGCGGATCGAGATGTATTGCCCCCCGCCGGCGGTCCAGCCGGCCTTGATATGCACCTCGCCGCCCGAGGGCGTGAACTTCACTGCATTCGACATCAGGTTGAGGATGACCTGGCGCACGGCCCGCTCGTCGATCCACAGCTTCGGCAGGTCGACCTCATAGGCTTCCGTGATGGTGATGTTCTTCTTGCGCGCGCGGATCGCCATCATGTGCTTGCAGTCGTCGAGGAGTTCGGCCAATGGCACGGCCTCCTCGCTAAGCTCGTAGCGGCCCGCCTCGATGCGCGAGAGATCGAGGATTTCGTTGATCAGGTTCAGAAGGTGCTGGCCGGAATTGTGGATGTCGGACGCATACTCGCGATAGGTCTCGTTCTCCATCGGGCCGAGAAGCTGGTTCTTCATGACCTCGGAAAAGCCGAGAATGGCGTTGAGCGGCGTGCGCAGCTCGTGGCTCATCGTGGCGAGGAACCGCGACTTGGCGAGATTGGCTTCCTCGGCGCGCCGCCGCGCCTCGTCGGAAATGGCGTTGGCCTGTTCCAGCTCGGAGATGAGGTGGTCCTTCTCGGCCCGGAAGGCCAGCATCGTCGCGGTGGAGACGTGGAGCTGGTTGCCGAGCATCAGGAAGAAGCCTTGCGCGCCGATGGCCATCGCCATCATCGCGTAGTGGATCGCCGTCTGCTGGTTGAGGAAGGAGACGACGATCGCCAGGGTGATCGGCAGCGTGCCGGCGAGCAGGGCGCGCGGCAGGCTCGCCGACAGCATGGTCAGCATGGCGATGACGATCAGCATCGTCGCGAACTGGAAGATCTCCGAGCCGTCATGGCCCGGCGCCGTCGACTGCAGCAGGAAGAACCCCGCCCAGGACAGGCCGTAGAGCATGTCGCCGATGATCATCTGGCGGCGCCAGCGTGGCAGGTCCGCCTCCGCCGGCGCCTCGCGCTCGAAGCGGCGGCAGGCCATCAGCAGCAGGACATGGGCGATGACGGTGAAGACGAGCCAGCCGATGACCAGGTCGATCCGCATCCATAGCAGCGAGATGCTGCCGACGATCAACGCGAACAGCGGCAGCGCCAGGGCGGCGCTGAGCCGGTTCTTGGCGAAGGTGAGCAACAGCTCGTATTCGAAGTTGGGAGCAGCGCCGTCGGAGCTGGACAGCCGCTCGCGGACGTTGCGCACGGTCTTCGCCACGTCGCGCCGTCGCCGGGCGCGCTCGCTGTTGAGGGCCGTTTTCGCCTCGCTGCTGGTGGTGTCCTGCGCGGCCATGTGGTTCTGTGACCTGGTTGCCGGAAGCTTGTCCGGTTGGATCGAAACAGGGCCAGTGTGGTGACCAACCCTTAATATCCGCCTCAAGGACGTGGTTAACCAAACGTCACGGCCCTACATGGACAGCGTCGAAACTGCCGGGGCGGGCAAGGAGAGCGGATGACGGCGGGAAGCGGACCATGGCTCGATGGGCTTGCGCGCGAAATCGCCGCCTGCCGGGCCTGCGTCAGCGCGCCGGTGGGACGGCCGCTGCCGCACGAGCCGAGGCCCGTCTGCGTGATGTCGTCGACCGCACGCATCGCCATCTGCGGCCAGGCGCCGGGCACGCGTGTGCATGCAAGCGGTCGCCCGTTCACCGACCCGAGCGGGGACCGGCTGCGCGAATGGATGGGCATTGGCGAGGACATTTTCTACGACGCCCGGCAGATCGCCATCGTGCCGATGGGCTTTTGTTTTCCCGGCGTCGACGACAAGGGCGGCGACCTGCCGCCGCGCCGCGAATGCCGGCGGATCTGGCACGACCGGGTGTTTGCCGCGATGCCGCAACTGCGGCTCAAGCTGGTGATCGGCAGCTATGCGCAGGCCTACCATCTCGGCCCTCACCGTCGCGGCTCGGTGCGCGAGACAGTCGCCGCGTGGCGGGAGATTCTGGAGGCAACGCGGGCCGAGGGCGTGGCGGCGCTGGCCCTGCCGCATCCGTCGTGGCGCAACAATGCCTGGCTGAAGCGCAATCCGTGGTTCGAAGAGGCGTGCCTGCCGGTGCTGAGGGCGGAGGTGACACGGTTTCTCGAGGGCTGAAAGGGCTCCCGCACCGGCCGGCCTGGCGACGGCAGGCGGCGCGTCGTCGAGGTGGGAGTTGACACTGACGAGAAAACGCGGCAAGCGACGGGGGAATGAAAATTGGAAGAAAAATCCAACATTTCTCAGGATCATGCGGTTTGAAGAAATTTCAATTCGTCTGATGCGATATGTTGGAAAATGAATCCAGATAACCCTCAAGTCGACGAGCCAGACCGCCATGATCGACCGTATCGACAGACGCATCCTTTCGATCCTCCAGGAGGATTGCACCATCCCGGTCGCCGAAATCGGTCGCCGCGTCGGGCTCTCCACGACGCCGTGCTGGCGTCGCATCCAGAAACTGGAGGAGGATGGGGTCATCCAGCGCCGGGTGGCGATCCTCGATCCGAAGAAGATCAATGTGAAGGTCACGGCCTTCGTGGCGATCACCACCTCGCGGCACAATGACGACTGGCTGCGCAAGTTCGCCGACGTCATCTCCGAGTTTCCCGAAGTGGTGGAGTTCTACCGGATGGCCGGACAGGTCGATTACCTGTTGCGGGTGGCGGTGCCCGACATCGAGGCCTACGATGCCTTCTACAAGCGGTTGATCGCCAAGATCGACATTTCCGATGTCTCCACTTCTTTCGCGATGGAGCAGATCAAGTCGACGAGCCAGCTTCCGCTCAGCTATGTCCAGACGGAGAAGCCGCGCGCCGAGCGGGACGAGCAATAGGCGCGCCAGCACGGGAGGCGACGCATGGGAACGCAATCGCAAGGACTGGGGCCGGCATGGCGATGGCGGCTGGCTGCCGGCCTGATGGCGTGCGCCATCTCTGCCCCGGCGATGGCGGCCGACGGGCCGCAGATCCGTCAGGTCGAGCGAGCATACGAAGATGTCCGCTTCGACCTGGAGAACGCGATCATCAATCGCGGCCTTGTCATCGACCATGTCTCCAATGTCGGCGAGATGCTCGCTCGCACCGGCGCCGACGTGGGATCGCAGACGGAGGTCTTCGTGAGTGCCGAAGCGATGCTGTTCTGCTCCGCCCGCCTGTCGCGCGCGGCGATGGAGGCGGCGCCGGAAAACGTCGCCTTCTGCCCCTATTCGGTGTTCCTCTATGAGACGCCGGATGCGCCCGGCACGGTCTCCGTCGGTTATCGCCCGCTTCCTGAAGCGGGCAGCGAGGCATCGCGGGCGGCCATCGCCGAGGTGAACGCGCTGCTCGCCGGCATCGTCGAGGAAGCAAGCGGCGAGTGAGCCGTCTGGCGCGGACGCCAAGCATGGCTCACCTCGTTTGGCCCTGTCTCAGGTGCTCTCGCCGACCTTCGGCCAATAGGTGCCGAAGCACCAGACATTGTCCTCGGGGTCGCGGCAGATGAACTCGCGGCTGCCGTAATCGCGGGTGACGATGGGTTCGACGATCGTGGCTCCGGCTTTCTCGGCGCGGGCGAAGGCCGCATCGATGTCCTCGACCGCGATGTAGAGGGTCTTTCCGGCCGGTCCGTCCGGCTGGCCGACGATCTGCGCGAAATCGTCGTCGCGGGCCTGCCCCAGCATCAGGATGGAACTGCCGAGCGCGAGCTCGGCATGGGCGATCGTGCCGTCCGGTGCCTCGTGACAGGCGTGGACGGTAAAGCCGAAAGCCGCCTGCAGCCACTCGACCATCTGGCGGGCGTTGCCGAAGCGAAGGGCAGGGAAGATGCAGGGGGCAGGGCGCGTTGTCATGGATCACCTTTGTCCTCGTTGCGGAGCGGGACAGCGATAGCGGCTCTGCCCCGCCGGCGATTGAACAAATGTCACCTGACCGGCAGGTCCTCCCAGGTTGCGGCGCCGAACTCGTCGAGGCTCCGCCACCAGGCGCGCGGAGTAAGCCCCGCGAAGTCCTCGAACTCGCGGATCATGTGGGCCTGATCGGCATAGCCGCCGGAGAAGGCGATATCGGCCCAGTCGGGCCGTTGCGTCGCACGCGCGAGCGCCTGGACGCGATTGAAGCGGGCGATGCGGGCAACGGTCTTCGGCGAAAGGCCGATTTCACGGGAGAAGCGCTGCGACAGATGCTTGCGGCTCCAGCCGATCCTGGCGGCGAGGTCGGCGACGCGGTGTACCGCACCCGCGGCGAGCAGGCCGTAGGCGGCCTCCACCAGCGGAACCGTCGCCTCTCCGGCGGCTCCCCCAAGGCGGGCGGCAAGGAAGGCCTGTGCGCAGTCGAGCCGGGCGCACCAGTCGTCAAGATCCTCCAGTCTGCGGAGGAGTTCGCCGACCTCGCGATGGGCAAGGTCGGACAGGGGCACCATGCGCCCCGCAAACTCGGCAGCCGGAACGCCCAGCAGGCGCTGCGCCCCGACCGGCGTCAGGTTGATCTGAAGGCATGCGGACCGACCGTTGGAGGCGATGAAGACGCGAGCCGTATCAAGACCGGCGATAAAGCTCGGTCGCTCGTCATCTAGGCGAGGTGCTCGGCCGAGGCCGATGCGGAACGGGTCGCGGAAGCTGATAATCAGCGGCACGGCGAGCGAGGCGGTTTCGATCTGCCGAACGGCGCGACCGGCCGTCTCCTCATAGGCGGCAATGTCCGTGTAGAAGGCGCGCAGATGCAGCGGCGCTTGCCGGCGCATGAAGACGACGCCGCAATCGACGGGGGCTGTCATGCCAGGGGTATGCGGATCGGGACCATCCGTCTGTGCCGGGCCCGCGAACTCACGCCTCTTGTTTCGCTCGCTCATGCCGCAGGCGCTCCCGTTCTCGCTACGCGCCGCCTTCCCGTCAGAGTGACAAGGTGACGAGAGCGGGGACGTGTGCACCCCGCCCGCTCCGGCAGCCTGGCGGCCAACGGAGCGGAGAGGGCGTAAAGGCTACTTGCCCTTGCCGGCGTTTTCGAGGCGGGCGATCAGGCTGGACGTGTCCCAGCGGTTGCCACCCATCGCCTGGACTTCCGCATAGAACTGATCGACCAGTGCGGTGACCGGCAGGCGGGCGCCCGTTTCGTTGGCCGTCTTCAGGCAGATGCCGAGGTCCTTGCGCATCCAGTCGACGGCGAAGCCGAACTCGAACGTGCCGTCACGCATGGTCTGCCAGCGGTTTTCCATCTGCCAGGACTGGGCCGCGCCCTTGGAGATGACCTCGATCACCTTGGCGACGTCGAGATCCGCCGTCTTGGCGAAGTGGATTGCCTCCGACAGACCCTGCACCAGGCCGGCGATGCAGATCTGGTTGACCATCTTGGTGAGCTGACCGGCTCCGGCCGGGCCCATGTGCCCGACCATCTTGGCGAAACACTCGATGACGGGACGGGCGGTCTCGTAGGTGTCGGCATCGCCGCCGACCATCACGGTCAGCGCGCCGTTTTCCGCGCCCGCCTGGCCGCCGGACACCGGCGCGTCGAGGAAGCTGCAGCCCTTTGCCTTGGCCGCCTCGTAGAGTTCGCGGGCGACCTCCGCCGAGGCGGTGGTGTTGTCGACGAAGATCGCGCCCTTCTTCATGCCGTGGAAAGCGCCGTCAGGGCCGGTCGTGATCGAACGCAGGTCGTCGTCGTTGCCGACGCAGGAGAAGATGAAATCGCACCCCTCCGCTGCCGCAGCAGGGGTCGCGGCGTGGGTGCCGCCATGCTGCGCCGCCCATTTCTCGGCCTTGGCCGCGGTGCGGTTGTAGACGGTGACCTCATGGCCGCCGCGCGACCTGAGATATCCGGCCATCGGATAGCCCATGACACCGAGACCGATGAATGCAACCTTCGCCATTGCGCCCCTCCGCTTGAATTTGCTGGCTGAACCGCCCCGGACGAGGCGGTGTGCAAATGCTGTCGGACCCTGTTTAGCGCATCGCGAGGCCAGAGTCAGGGGGAGGGGCGCAGGCGCTGCGGCCGCCCGTCACTCGCCGTCGGGCGACAGGATCGGCGCCAGGGCGCGGCGGGGCGCGGGTCGGCGGATCCGGCGCGGCGCGTCAACGGGAGGCGAGATCCGGTCCTCGGCGCGCAGGGCGATCAGGTAGGTTCGTGCAAGCAGGTCAATCATGTTCCGCTCTCCATCAATGGCATCAGTTGCCGAAAGAATTGCGGTTTTCTCCCGTTCATGCGACTCAGGAAAAACGTCTGAATGTAAGTGAGGCTTACAGATGGATTGGAGCCGAATGCCTTCGCTTGCCGGCCTGCGCGCCTTCGCCGCTGTCGCCGAGGCCGGCACGCTGGCCGGGGCGGGACGGACGCTGAATGTCAGCCATGCGGCGATCAGCCAGCAGGTGCGGGCGCTGGAGGCATTTCTCGGCGCCGAACTGGTGGTCCGGCAGGGGCGGGGAATCGTCCTGACACAGGAAGGACGCGCTCTCGCCGGGCATATCGAGGACGCCTTCTCGCGGATGCACCGCGCGGTCGCGGAACTGACCGACGCGGACCGCACCCGCCCGCTGCAGGTGACCATGACGCCGGCCTTCGCGGTGAGCTGGCTGATGCCACGCATCTCGGAATTCCGCCATCGGCATCCGGACATCGAGTTGATGTTGAACCCAACCGCTCAGGTCGTGGATCTGGAACCGGGCGGTGTCGATCTCGCCATCCGTTTCGGCAATGGTCGGTGGCGGGGGCTCGTATCGGAGCCGCTGCTGCTGACCGGTTTCGTGGTGGTGGCGGCACGCTCGCTCGTCGGCGACACGGATTTCTCGGACCTGACGCGGCTGCGGGACTATCCCTGGCTGCAGGAACTCGGCACCAACGAGAGCGCCAACTGGTGGCAGCGGCAGGGCATCGCCCCGGCAAAGGGCATCAACCTGCATCTGCCGGGCTACATGATGCTGGAGAGCCTGCGGCGCGGCGACGGGGTGACCGCGGCCGCGCGCGCCTTTATCGAGCCGGAGATCCGCTCGGGCCAGTTGCGGGTCCTGTTCGAGGACCAGGAGCGCGGCAACGGCTATCACCTGGTCACGCGGCCCGGGGTGCAGCGGCCGCCGCTCAAGGCCTTCATCGCCTGGCTGCGGAGCCACCGCGATCGGCAGGGGGACGCGTCGGATTAACGGGCAAGCGGCGCAAGGGCGGAGGAAAGATCCGCGATCAGGTCCTCCGCATCCTCGATACCGATGGACAGGCGCAGCAGGTTGACCGGGATTCCGGTGGCGTCCCCTTCGATCGTGTGGCGATGCTCGACAAGGCTCTCGACGCCGCCGAGCGACGTCGCCCGCTTGATCAGTGTCAGCCGCCCGGCGACGGCCAGAGCTTCCGCGGCGCCGCCCTTGACGAGGCAGGACATCAGATAGCCGCCCTTGGCCATCTGCCGGCGCGCGGCCTCATGGCTCGCATGGCCCGCAAGCCCGGGATAGAACACGGCTTCGATGGCGGGATGCGCGGCGAGCATCTCGGCGACGGCCTGTGCATTGGCGCACATCCGCTCCATGCGCAGGGACAGGGTGCGCAAGCCCCGCAGCAGCAGATAGGCCTCGAAGGGGCCGAGCACCGCACCGGAATCGTGCCGCTCCTCGCGGATGAAGCGCCAGACGTCGCTGTTCGCGTCGCGGCAGGTGACGATGCCGGCCAGCACGTCGGAATGGCCGTTCAGCGCCTTGGTCGCCGAATGCAGGACGAGGTCGGCGCCAAGATCGAGCGGTCGCATGAGCAGGGGCGTTGCGGCGGTGGCATCGACGACGAGAACCGCCTTCAGGCCATGCGCCGTCTCGGCGATCGGGGCAATGTCGGCGACCGTCAGCCAGGGGTTCGATGGCACTTCGAGCAGGACGAGATTCGGGCCGGTTTCGCGCAGCGTTTCGCAGAATCGGGCGGTGTCGCTCGCGTCCGCCTCGATCAGGGCGATGCCGGCATGGGCGCAGTGCTTGCGCAGCCAGGACGTGGTGCCCCAGTAGATGCCGGCCTGCGCGACGATGGTGCCGCCCGGCCGTACGCTGCGCAGCACTGCGGCGACCGCCGCCATGCCGGAGGCGAAGACGCGGCTGTCCGCGCCGTTCTCCAGGCGCGTCATCAGGCTTTCGATCTGGCGCGGCAGGTCGCTGTCGTCCCGCGAATAAAGGTGCGCGGCACTGGTCAGCCGGTAGTCCGCGTCGCGGGCGAAGGTCGTCGCGGTGTGGATCGGCGGGACCACCGCGCCGGTTGCCGGATCGACGCCGCCGCCGCCATGGGCGAGGAGCGAGGCGGGAGAAAGGCGGCGGTCGGACGTGTCGGCCATGGAAAGACTCCGGTGGGAAAGGTGTCCGGCAGGGGTAAACGCGCAACGCCTTTCCCGCAATGGGGCAGGTTGCACCAGCCGATGAGAAGGGCTCAACTGCGCCGCAGATGGCGGGTCAGGCGCAGTTCGATCTCGTCCCAGATCCGCCGCAAGGTCTCCACCACGATCAGGTAGAGCACGGCGGCCCAGATATAGGCCTGGAAGTCGAAGGTCCGGGAATAGGCGCGGCGTGTCTCGCCCATCAGGTCGAAGATCGTCACCAGCGAGACGATGGCGGATCCCTTGATCATCAGGATCAGTTCGTTGCCGTAGGGGCGCAGCGCCACGATCAGCGCCTGCGGCAGGATCACCTTCCAGAAGGTGACGCCTTTACGCAGCCCCAGCGCGGCCGCCGCCTCCCATTGCCCCTTGTCGACGTTCCTCACCGCCCCGCGCAGGATCTCCGCCTGGTAGGCGGCGGTGTTGAGCGTGAAGGCGAAGACCGCGCAATACCAGGCATCGCGGAAGAACCACCACAGGCCGACATCGCTGAGGAAGGGGCGGAAGCTGCCGGCGCCGTAATAGATCAGGAAGGTCTGCGCGAGCAGCGGCGTACCGCGGAAGAAGTAGACATAGGCATAGGCGATGCCCGAGACAAACGGGTTCCGCGAAGCGCGGGCCAGCGCCACGAGCAGCGACAGGGCGGCTCCCGCCACCATCGACAGGCCGACCAGTTGCAGGGTCACCACGATGCCGTCGAGATATTTCTCCCAGTAGTTGCGGACAAAGTCCGACATCACGTTTTCGGCAAGGTAGTAGAGCAGGCTGGCGCCGGCGACGATCCATAGCGCCATGAGCAGGTGGCCGGCGACGCGGGTACCGCTCCAGCCTCGTGAAGGAACCGGCGGGGCCGGGCGGGCCGGGATG
The DNA here is from genome assembly GCF_900185735.1 of Stappia sp. P2PMeth1. Classification (NCBI taxonomy): domain Bacteria; kingdom Pseudomonadati; phylum Pseudomonadota; class Alphaproteobacteria; order Hyphomicrobiales; family Stappiaceae; genus Stappia; species Stappia sp. P2PMeth1. The sequence continues at coordinate 211,608 of NZ_FYAW01000017.1, forward strand.
GTCTCGCGGCTGATCCAGCTCATCGCGATGCCTCCCCGCGGCGGGTCCAGGTCTCGATCCGCGACAGGCCGATGGAGGAGATCATCGCCAGCATGAGATAGATGAGGCAGGCCCCGCCGAAGAACAGGAACGGCTCCTTGGTCACCCGCGCGGCAATGCCGGCCCATCGCAGCAGGTCATCAAGGCCGATGGCCGAGACGAGCGCGGTTTCCTTCAGGAGGATCAGCCAGAGATTGCCGAGCGCGGGCAGGGCGAGGCGGATCAATTGGGGCAGGATGACGAGGCGCATCGTCTGGGGACGGCTTAGGCCAAGTGCATAGCCTCCCTCGTATTGCCCCTGCTTGATGCCGCGAAAGGCGGAGAGGAAGGCCTCCGAGGCATAGGAGGAGAAGACCAGCGACAGCGCCACCATTCCGGCGACGAAGGAGTTGACGTTGACCGTGGCGCCGGGAACGAAGAGCCGCGCGACCTCGTTCAGCAGCATCTGCACGCCGTAATAGACGAGGAACAGCGTCAGCAGTTCGGGCAGGCCACGGAAGATCGTGGTGTAGATATTGGCGGCGGATCGTAGCGAAGGCTCGCCGGAATTCTTGGCAAGCGCGACCAGGAAACCGAGAACGAGGCCGAACGGCAACGACGACAGGGCTAGAGCGACGGTGACGAGCACGCCACGCGCGATCTCATCGCCCCAGCCGTCCGGGCCGAACGATATCAGAGTGAGGATGTCGGTCATGCGCCGGAACCGCTGGTCTTGGCGGGGGGGCAGCAGACTGCCGCCCCGCGTATGTCAACGGTCGTCAGCCGCCATAGACGTCGAAGTCGAAATACTTCGACTGGATCTCTTCATAGGTGCCATTGGCGCGGATCGCCTCGATGGCCTTGTTGAAAAGTTCCTTCAGCTCCGGCTCGTTCTTGCGAATGGCGATACCGGCGCCTTCGCCATTGATGACCGGATCCGGAGTCAGGGTGCCGAGCAGCTTGCAGCAGGCGCCGTCGTCGGTGCCGAGCCATTCGGACAGGACCACCACGTCGTCGATCACCGCGTCGATGCGGCCCGAGGCGATGTCGAGCTTGTACTCGTCCGGGGTCGGATAGAGCTTCAGTTGCGCATCGCCGAGCTTGGCCTCGGCATAGTTGGAGTGGGTGGTGGACGACTGCGCTCCGAGCAGCTTGCCGGCAAGCGCTTCCTTGGTGGCTTCCGAGATGTCGCTGTCCTTCGGGACGGCGATCGCCGGCGGCGTGTTGTAGTACTTGTTGGTGAAGTCGACGCTCTGCAGGCGCTCCTCGGTGATCGACATGGAGGCGATCACAGCGTCGAACTTGCCGGCCTGCAGGGCCGGAATCATCCCGTCCCAGTCCTGAACGACGAACTCGCATTCCACCTTCATCTCGGCGCAGAGCGCCTTGGCGATGTCGATGTCGAAGCCGACGAGCTGGCCGTCGGAGGTCAGATTGTTGAAGGGAGGATAGGCGCCTTCGGTGCCGATCAGCACCTTGCTCCAGTCCTTGGCCTCGGCGGCGCCGACGGTAACAATCGCGAGAGCGGCGGCAGCCGCGATCTTCATGAAACGCATCATGTATCCCCTGCGGTACTGTTTTTGCCCGCGTCCTTGTTGTCGGCGCGGGATCAGATTTCATACTCCCACCAAAATTGTCCGGAGTTCAACCGCTTTACGCTGCGTTGTCCCCGTCGGTCATGCGGAATAGGAACATTGTCCCGCAACCGTCACCAGTATTGGAAGGGTGTCGTAAGGGAATGGGCAAGGACTGTCGGGGGCTTCACCGTGCAGCGAGGCCATAGTCGCCGAAACTGATGAAATCGACAGGCTGCCCTTCGGTCACCGCTGTGACCTCCTCGGGGATCTCGATCAGGCCGTCGGCCTCGCGCAGGGAGGTGATGAGGCCGGAGCCGTCGCGGGCGAACTTGCGCACAACCGTGCGCCCGCTCGCATCGCGGTCGAGACTGCCGCGATAGAACTCGCGGCGGTCGGGTTTCTTCTTCGGCACGCTGAAGGCGGCCGGGATCTGGTAGCGCACCGGCTCGAAGAAGGCGCCGCCGCCAAGCGCCGACAGGACGGGCAGGACGTAGAGAAGCCCGCAGACCATCGCGGCGACGGGATTGCCCGGCAGGCCGAGGGTGACGCAGGTGCCGATGTGGCCGAAATTCATCGGCCGCCCCGGCTTGATCGCGAGTTGCCACATGTGCCGGCTGCCGAGAGCGTCGATGGCGCCGACCAGATGATCCTCTTCGCCGCGGGATGCGCCGCCGGTGGTGACGATGACGTCGTGATCGGTGGCGGCCGCCGTCAGGGCGTCGCGCACGGTATCGGCGCGGTCCGGCAGAATGCCGAGGTCGGTGATCTCGACACCGCTCGCGGCAACCAGTCCGGAGAGGAGAAAATGGTTGCTGTCGTAGACACCGCCGATGGGGAGCGGCACGCCGGGACGGCGCAACTCGTCGCCGCTGGAGACCAGTGCCACGCGAAGCCGGCGGAACACCTCGACGCGATCGGTGCCGGTGGAGGCGATCGCGGCGATGTCTTGCGGCCGCAGTCGGGCGCCGGATCGCACCAGGACATCGCCAGCGGCGAGGTCTTCGCCAGCCCTGCGCCGGTTGGCGCCCGGCTTGAGGCCGGGGGGAATGCGAACGAAGGTTCGGCCGCCGCGTTCCGTTGCCTCGCAATCCTCCTGCATGGCGACCGTATCGGCGCCGTCCGGCATCACTGCGCCAGTGAAGATGCGTGCCACGCTGCCGGGGGCAAGCGGCGCGTCCGGCGCGTGGCCGGCCGCGATGCGGGCGGAGAGAGGCAGAAGTCCATCGGTGGCGGCCGCATGGTCCGCGTGACGGAAGGCATAGCCGTCGACGGCGGAATTGTCGAAAAGCGGCACGTTCTGAGGGGCCGAGACGGACTGTGCCAGGATGCGGGCATGGGCGTCGCCGAGCGCAACGTTCTCGCGCTCGGCGACGGGCGCGATCCGCTCGCGCAGGATCGCCAGCGCCTCGCCGTGGCGCAGCCGGTCGCGGTCGTGCAGGAAGCAGTCGTCAAGCAGTGGTCTGATCGAAGCCATGTCGCGTCCCGGAAAGACCGCATATGCTCAGGATGAAGCCGGCGATGCCGTCGATATCGTCCAGATGGTAGACCGGCAGGGCCGTCTCCGCCACGGCGCCGTCCGAGGCGATGGCGACCACATGCGGATCGCCAGGCGACAACGGCTCGCCGCGCGTAGCGGCAGCGCGGCGCAGTTCCAGCTTCGGCAGGGCCGCGCGCTTGTAGCCCTCGACCAGCACAAGATCGCAGGGCGACAAGCGCGCAAGGATCTGGTCCAGAGACGGCTCGGCCTCGCCGCGCAACTCGTGCATCAGTGCCCAGCGACGCCCCGACACCAGCGCTGTCTCGACGGCACCGGCCGCGCGGTGGCGATGGCTGTCGGTGCCCTCCTGGTCGATGTCGACGGCATGATGCGCGTGCTTGACGGTGGCGACGCGAAAGCCCCGCGCCGTGATCGCGGCAACCAGCCTTTCGGTCATCGTCGTCTTGCCGCTGTTCTTCCATCCGGCGATGCCGAAGACGGGGGGCTTGTGCATGTCTCTCATGCGCCTGCCTTCACAAGGTCTTCCGCTGCCTTGAGGTCCTCGGGCGTGTTGACGTTGAAGAAGGGATCGGGCGCGCCCGGAGGCGGCGTGAAGTCGGCGCTGGCATTGGGATGGATGTCGACGAAGGCGAGCACTTTTCGCGTGGTTCCCTCGCGCAGGAAGGTTTCGAGCGAATCGGCGACGCAGACCGGCCAGTAGCCGAAAACAGGATGCATGTAGCCGTCGGACCGGGCGAGCACAATGCGGCCCGGCTCCACCCCGCGCGCGGCGAGGAGCCGGGCGGCAAGGTCCTCGGGAAAGAACGGCGTGTCGCCTGCAACGGAGACGATCCCCTCGGCCTCTGGCGCATGCGCCTGCGCCCAGCGAAGGCCGGCGAGAACTCCCGCCAGCGGCCCGGCGAACCCTTCGACCGGATCCGGGACGACCGGAAGGCCGAAGCCGGCGAAGCGCCCGGCCTCACCATTGGCGTTGAGCACGAGAGGGCCGACCTGCGGCCGAAGCCGCGCGATGACGCGGGCGAGCATCGTCTCGCCGGCAAGCGGCAGCAGCGGCTTGTCGCCGCCACCCATGCGGCGGGCAAGGCCGCCGGCAAGAACGCATCCAGCGAGACCTGCAGTGCTCATGCGGCGTCGTCCTCGCGGCGCGAGCCCTTGCGGGCATGGCGCGGGTCCTCGCGGTCACCGGCCTCCGGCAGCGCGTCGTACTCGAGCCGCTCAGGCCCCGACAGCACGACGAAGCGCTGGCCGCGCGCCCGGCCGACCAGCGTCAGCCCGACCCGTCGGGCAAGCTCGACGCCCCAGGCGGTGAAGCCGGAGCGGGAGACGAGGATGGGAATGCCCATCATCGCGGTCTTGATGACCATCTCTGAGGTCAGCCGGCCGGTCGTGTAGAAGATCTTGTCCTGCGGGGGGACATGGTTGAGCCACATCCAGCCGGCGATCTTGTCGACGGCATTGTGCCGTCCGACGTCTTCCATATAGGCGACCGCCCGGTCTTCCTGGCACAGCACGCAGCCGTGGATCGCCCCGGCTTCCAGGTAGAGCGAGGGCTGGGTATTGATCTTGCGGGTGAGGGCGTGGAGCCAGGAGGTGCGAAGGCGGGCGGCCGGATCGAGCGAGATCTCGTCGAAACGCTCCATCACATCGCCGAAGACGGTGCCTTGCGCGCAGCCGGAGGTGCGCACCTTCTTCTTCATCTTCTCCTCGTAGTCGGTCGCGCGCTCGGTGCGCACGACCACGACGTCGAGATCCTCGTCATGATCGATGCCGGTGATGCGGTCGTCCGGCCGCAGCATGTTCTGATTCAGAAGATAGCCGACCGCCAGCAGATCCGGCCGGTCGCCGATCGTCATCATCGTGACGATCTCCTGCGCGTTGAGATAGAGCGTCAACGCGCGCTCGCTAACGACGCGAATCTCGACCTCGCGGCCGTTCTGGTCCACGCCCGTGACGGGCGAGGACAGGCGCGCGTCCTGCGGATCGGGGCGGACGACAAAGTCGGGGAGCCTCGCCGAAAGGGGGGCTTTTGAGCGATCTGACTCGGGGTCTTTCCGGGGGTCTTGCAAGGCATCCTCCCTGCCACGCCTGCCGAACGCCGCCCGGGCGGGGCGCTGCTGCGGCGCGGCTGCGTTGCCGCACAGGTTAGGGAAGGAGAGGCAAGGCTGGCAAGGGCGCCGATGCGATCAGGCGGACAGCGCGCGCGGTTGTCTGTCTTGGCGCACTTGCCGGGCCGCGCTGAAGATGATCGCCGAGACGAGATCGTTGTAGCTCGCAAGGTCCGGCGCCTGGCAGATCGGAATGTAGAGGCTCGACAGAACGCCCTCATGCGAATCGAGAGCATCTGCGAAGAACAGCGGCAGGTCGGGCAGCAGGCGCGAAGTATCTCTGCGCCTGTCGAGCACCAGGCAACCGCCGTGGCGCGCGTCGTCGACGATCCGTGCATAGGTACTCTCCACCGCGTCGCCGTCGCCCTCCAGGATCTGGAAGAACGTGTTGCCGGCCAGCAGCAGTGCGCCTGTGAGCCCGTCGCGGGCATTGTTGCGGCGGGCGACCGCGAGCAGGCGGTCGACTTCTTCGTCGAGCGACAGTGTCATCTCGCTGAAGTTGATCCTGCTCCGGTAGCTCAGCCGGGTGATGGTCATGGACTGCCTCGATGCGTCGTTCATGCCAGACAGTCTAGTGACAACCCCTTCGCGTTCGGTAAGCGGAATTCCGAATTGTTGCGTGTGATCATTAACTTGCCGGCAAGCAAGCGGTTTGCGGGGGAAGGTCCCGTCAAACCAGCATCGCAGCGCGGGTGTAGCGGCACCCGTCCAGCCGCTCGGCGACGCAAAGCATGGCCTTGCGGGCCTGGTCGAGCGAGACGGGGGCCGGCTGCTCCAGCAGTTCGGCAACTCCTGCGGGAACCTCGACCCGGCTGTCGGCGAGACAGAGCCAGCAATGCGGGAACAGGCGGGCAGCCAGCGGACCGCTGCACAGCGGACCGGTTCCGCCAAGACGCAGATCGTCGACAATGCTGGACCGGCTGTCGGTCAGGCCCGAGGTTTCGCCTTCGAGCCAAACGACGACCTGATCGCCATGGAGCAGGATCGCCCCGGTGACGCCATTGAGGCGGTTGAGATGGCGGAAACGGTCAAGCAGACGGTCGATGTCCGCGCCGGACAGTCCGTCGAGCAGGCTGCCGCGAAGAGGGGCCCTATAACAGATCGCACTCAGTACCATGTTCTCGATCCTTGCACGTCAAGGCACCCCAGCCATGTCAGAAGTTTGCCGCGCAAGGTCTCCATCAATGGTTAAGAAGCCGCTGACGTGACCTTGAAATCTTGCGGAAAACGGCGATTTCGCAAGGGAACAGCCGGTTGGGCGGGCACGCCGGGCGGCTGCGGCGGGAAAGCAATTGACCTTTGCGGGCGCAGCCTTACGTTCCGCCCATGTGAACGGGCACGGAAGTCATGATGTTCTGGAAGAAAAAGAGGGATGCAATGCCAACGCGCGAAGAGGTCCTTGCCGAGCTCTCCAAGGTCAAGGGGCCGGATCTCGAGGGGGACATCGTGTCGCTTGGCCTTGTCTCGGATATTTTCATCTCCGAGGGGCGGGTGATCTTCTCGATCACCGTCCCGGCGGAGCGCGCCGAGGAACTGGAGCCCATGCGCCAGGCCGCCGAAAAGGTGGTCGGCAAGCTGGCGGGCGTGGAAAAGGTGCTGGCCGCGCTCACGTCCGAACGGCGGCCCGGCGCGGGGGGGAGCGCACCAGCCGTGAGACCCGCGCCGGCCGCCCGCGACGCCGGCAACGTGCCGCCGCCGATGCAGCGCCGTGCGGCGCCTGCAGCGCCTGAGCAGGGGGCAAAGCCGGGTGTGCCGGGCGTGAAGGCGATCATAGCGGTGGCCTCCGGCAAGGGCGGCGTCGGCAAATCGACGACGACCTGCAACCTGGCCCTGGCGTTGCAGGCGAACGGGCTCAAGGTCGGCGTGCTCGACGCGGACATCTACGGCCCGTCGATCCCGCGGCTCTTTCGTGTTTCCGGCCGGCCGGAACCGGTGTCGGGCCGCATCCTCAAGCCGCTGGAAGGCTACGGCATCAAGGTGATGTCGATGGGCTTCCTGGTGGACGAGGAGACCCCGATGATCTGGCGTGGGCCGATGGTGATCTCGGCCATCACCCAGATGTTGCGCGAGGTGGCCTGGGGCGAACTCGACGTGCTGGTGGTCGACATGCCGCCGGGCACGGGCGATGCGCAACTGACCATGGCCCAGAACGTGCCGCTGGCCGGCGCGGTGATCGTGTCGACGCCGCAGGATCTGGCGCTGATCGACGCGCGCAAGGGGCTCAACATGTTCCGCCGGGTCGACGTGCCGCTGCTCGGCATCGTCGAGAACATGAGCTATTTCCTGTGTCCCGACTGCGGCGGACGACATGACATCTTCGGCCATGGCGGCGCGCGCGCCGAGGCCGAGAAGCTGGGCGTTCCGTTCCTCGGCGAGGTGCCGCTCGACATGGCCATCCGCATCAACTCCGACGCGGGAACGCCGGTGACGGTGACCGATCCGGAGGGGGCCCATGCCGCGATCTATCGCGAGATCGCGGCGAAGGTCTGGGCCGAGATCGAGCGCAATCGTGAGGACGGGCAGCGCGCCGCACCGCGCATCGTCATCGAGAGCCAGTGAAGCGGGTTTGACAGATGTGGCCCGTTTCGCGGATGGGCCCGCGCTCAAGCGGCGGGTTCAGGGATCCGCAGATCATCTGCTGATCTGGTTTTCCTGCGGCTTCTGACATGATTCAGAGCCTGCTGAAGATGCGCAGGTCGGACTGAACCCGGGCCGGCTTCGCCTGTGATGTGGTCTTGCGAGGGCCTCGTGGTCGATCCGCGAGGCCTTTTGCGTGCTCGCGGCGGATTCGCCTTTTCCGGAACCGGACTCGCCGACGCTCTTTTCAGGTCGGACGCCAAATCTCCGGAAGCCGTTTGTGCAGAGCACAACCGCATGGCCGTCGACGGCGGTGTATTTTGTGTCATTTTACGTCTTTTTGTCCCGAAAAATTCCGTCAACCTCATGAAATACATGAGAAAGACATGCGCGTTGCAAAATCGAAAGCGTTTGCACCTGCCCGGTCAAAATGACACTCTGCAATAGAGGGAGAGCCATTGGATGACCAGCAGACCGGGTGCCGGGACTGCCGTCGAGGCGAGTACCGTAGCGACGGACAGCAGCAACATCGACGGAAGGATGAGCATCGTTGCCGAGGATCGGGAGCGGGCTATTCTCTACGGCATATTGGCGAGCGGCCTCGAGGGTCCTGTCGATCACGGCTGGTTGAACGCGGTGGCCGGCCTGCCGCGGCTGGAGGGCGACATCGGGGCCTGCCTGGCGGATCTCTCCCGCTCGGCGTCTCAAGCTGACCCGTTGGCGCTAAGGCGCGATTACCACGACCTCTTCATCGGCGTCGGGCGAGGCGAACTCGTCCCCTATGCATCCTATTACCTGACCGGTTTTCTCAATGAGAAGCCGCTGGCATTGCTGCGGCAGGACATGCGCCGCCTCGGGATCGAGCGCGATCCCGATGTGCACGAGCCGGAAGACCACATCGCCGCGCTGTGCGCCGTGATGGCCGGGCTCATCGATGGCAGCTTCGGCGCCGATCAGGATGCGGAAAGCAGCTTCTTCCGCACGCATCTGGCGACCTGGGCGCCGTATTTCTTCAAGGATCTGGCGACGACCGCCATCGGAGACCTCTACCCGGCGCTCGGGCGGCTGGGGCAGGCGTTCATCGCCCTGGAGATCGAGGCCGACAGGCTGTTTGGAGAGCGCCGCAAGGCGGGCTGAGGATCGTGCCCGGGAATCGCCGGGCGAACTGGCGGCGGCCACAGAGCGCCGCTCAAGACAGATGACTGGACGAGACTAAACTAAACGAGGCGAGACTGGGCAAGACTGGACCAAGAGGGTGCCATGAGACGCAAGGATACAGCGATCGAGGCGGATCGCCGGAGTTTTCTGAAACTGGCCGGACTTGGCGCGGTGGCCGGAACGGCCACGCTCGTGACGGGCGAGACCAGGGCCGAAGAGGCGGCCAAGACCGCCGGTAGCGGCTATCGGGAAACCGAGCATGTGAAGACCTTCTACGACACGGCGCGGTTCTGAGCTCGAAAGAGCCGTGAGGCAGACTGAAGCCGCAGTCGCCGCAGGTGCAAACAAGGACCCGCGCCACCCGCGTCAGGGCCCAGGCGCAGCAGACATCGCCTTGGCGCGAGGCTGCGCAACCGAGGGAGAAACGTGATGCTGAGGAAGAAGACGAGCGGGACGGCACGTCGGTCCAGCCTGGCTTCCGCCATCGAGGCAATCGGTGCGAGTGCGATGGACCGCCGCATGTTCCTGCGTCGATCGGGCCTCGCCGCGGGCGGGCTGGCCGCCGCCGGAGCCCTGACCGGCACCATGGTGCGCAAGGCGGAGGCGGCCGGGCCGACCAGGGCACGGGTCGATATCAAGAAGTCCATCTGCACCCATTGCTCGGTCGGCTGCACGGTGTTGGCGGAGGTTCAGGACGGCGTTTGGACCGGTCAGGAACCGGGCTTCGACAGCCCGTTCAATCTCGGCTCGCACTGCGCCAAGGGCGCGGCCGTGCGCGAACACGCCCATGGCGAGCGGCGGCTCAAGTACCCCACCAAGCTGGTCAACGGAAAGTGGGAGCGGATCTCCTGGGAACAGGCGATCGACGAGATCGGCGACCAGATGCTGAAGATCCGCGACGAAAGCGGACCCGACAGCGTCTACTGGCTCGGCTCGGCCAAGCACAACAACGAGCAGGCCTATCTGGTGCGCAAGTTCGCCGCGTTCTGGGGCACGAACAACGTCGATCACCAGGCGCGGATCTGTCACTCGACCACAGTCGCAGGTGTTGCCAACACCTGGGGCTACGGCGCGATGACAAACTCCTACAACGACATGCACAAGTCCAAGGCGATGCTCCTGATCGGCAGCAATCCCGCCGAGGCGCATCCCGTTTCCCTGCTGCACATCCTCAAGGCCAAGGAGGAGAATGCTGCGCCGCTGATCGTCTGTGATCCGCGGTTTACCCGCACGGCGGCTCACGCGAGCGAATATGTCCGCTTCCGTCCGGGCACGGACGTGGCCCTCGTCTGGGGGATTCTCTGGCACATCTTCCAGAATGGCTGGGAGGACAAGGAGTACATCCGCCAGCGCGTCTGGGGCATGGATCAGATTCGCGCCGAGGTGGCCAAGTGGACACCCGAGGAAACGGAGCGCGTCACGGGCGTTCCCGGTTCGCAGTTGCGCCGCGTTGCCCGTACGCTTGCCAACAACCGCCCCGGTACGCTGGTCTGGTGCATGGGCGGAACCCAGCATACCAACGGCAACAACAACACGCGTGCCTATTGTGCCTTGCAATTGGCGCTCGGCAATATCGGCATGTCGGGTGGCGGCGCCAACATCTTCCGTGGCCATGACAACGTCCAGGGCGCGACGGACTTCGGCGTCGTCGCCGACTCCCTTCCCGGATACTATGGTCTTGCCGAGGGGGCCTGGCGTCACTGGGCGCGGGTGTGGGATGTCGACTACGACTATCTGGCGGGCCGTTTCGCCACCATGAAGGGCGCCGACGGCAAGGACCGCCCGATGATGTTCGAGTCCGGCATCACGGTGTCGCGCTGGATCGACGGCGTGTTGGAGGACAAGGACAATCTGGTCCAGCCCGACAACACGCGGGCGATGGTGTTCTGGGGGCATGCGCCGAATTCGCAGACCCGCCTGCCCGAGATGAAGCGGGCAATGGAGAAGCTCGACCTGCTGGTGATCATCGACCCGTTCCCGACCATGTCGGCGGTGCTGAGCGATCGCAAGGACGGCGTCTATCTGCTGCCGGCAACGACCCAGTTTGAAACCTACGGGTCTGTGACGGCGTCGAACCGCTCGCTGCAGTGGCGCGAGAAGGTGATGGAACCGCTGTTCGAGTCCAAGCCCGACCACGTCATCACCTATCTGCTGGCGAAAAAGTTCGGTTTCGCGGAAGGAATGTTCAAGAACATCGAAGTGAACGGCGAGGAACCGCTCATCGAGGACCTGACGCGCGAATACAATCGCGGCATGTGGACCATCGGTTATACCGGCCAGTCGCCGGAGCGGTTGAAGCTGCACATGGCCAACCAGCATACGTTCGACCGCACGACGCTGCGCGCCAATGGCGGCCCGGCCGACGGCGATTATTACGGCTTGCCGTGGCCGTGCTGGGGCACGCCGGAGATGAAGCATCCGGGCTCGGCCGTCCTTTATGACACGTCCATTCCGGTGGCGGAGGGCGGCATGGGCTTCCGTGCCCGCTTCGGCGTCGAGAGGAACGGCGACAACCTGCTCGCGGAAGGGTCCTGGCCGGTTGGCTCGGAGATCGAGGACGGCTATCCCGAGTTCACCATGGCCATGCTGCAGAAGCTTGGCTGGGATGTCGACCTGACCGACGAGGAGCGGGCCGAAATTGAGGCCGCCGGCGGCGAGAATGCCAACTGGAAGATAGACCTGTCCGGCGGCATCCAGCGCGTGGCGATCAAGCACGGCTGTGCCCCCTATGGCAATGCAAAGGCCCGCACCGTGGTGTGGACCTTCCCGGATCCGGTGCCGCTGCACCGCGAACCGCTCTACACCAATCGCCGCGACCTGCTCGACAAGTACGCGACCTACGAGGACAAGACCTTCTGGCGCGTACCAACGCGCTACAAGTCGATCCAGGAGAACGACTATTCCAAGGACTTCCCGATCATCCTGACGTCGGGACGTCTGGTGGAATACGAGGGCGGCGGCGACGAGACCCGCTCCAACCGGTGGCTGGCCGAGTTGCAGCAGGACATGTTCGTCGAGATCAACCCGCGCGATGCCAACGATCTGGGCATTCGTGACAGGGAAATGGTGTGGGTGCACGGCCCGGAAGGCGGCAAGGTCAAGGTGATGGCGATGGTGACCGAGCGCGTCGGCGTCGGCGTCGCCTTCATGCCGTTCCACTTCGGCGGCCACTACCAGGGCGAGGATCTCCGGAGCAAGTATCCGGTCGGGTCCGACCCCTACGTGCTGGGCGAGGCAACCAACACTGCACAAACCTATGGCTACGACAGCGTCACCCAGATGCAGGAAACCAAGGCCACGCTGTGCCGCATCGAGCGTGTGGCGTAAGGGGGAGAGATCATGGCACGAATGAAATTCCTCTGCGACGCCGAGCGCTGCATCGAGTGCAATGCCTGCGTCACCGCCTGCAAGAACGAGCATGAAGTGCCTTGGGGCATCAATCGCCGCCGCGTGGTGACCCTGCAGGACGGAAAGCCGGGCGAGCGCTCCATTTCGGTCGCTTGCATGCACTGCTCGGATGCGCCCTGCATGGCAGTCTGTCCGGTCGATTGCTTCTATCAGACCGACGAGGGGGTGGTTCTCCATTCCAAGGACCTGTGTATCGGCTGCGGCTATTGCTTCTACGCCTGTCCCTTCGGCGCGCCGCAATATCCGCAGGCCGGCAACTTCGGCTCGCGCGGCAAGATGGACAAGTGCACCTTCTGCGCCGGCGGTCCTGAAGCCGACAACTCCTCGGTCGAATATGCCAAATATGGCCGTAACCGCCTGGCGGAGGGCAAACTGCCGCTTTGCGCGGAAATGTGTTCGACCAAGGCGCTGCTGGCCGGCGACGGCGATGTGGTCTCGGCGATCTATCGCGAACGTGTCGTCGCGCGCGGCTTCGGCGCGGGAGCCTGGGGATGGGGCACCGCCTACGAGCAGAAGGCCGGAAGCTTCTGACCGGATGTACCGGTTGATCGTGAAAAAGGGCAGGGGCGGCCAGTGGCCGCCTTTGTTCGTCGCTGGACCTTGATCCTTCCGCAGCCTGAGCAAGGAGAGCTTGACGTGAAATCGGGACCAGCCGCCTGGGGCATGATGATCGTCGCGGCCACGCTGCTCGCGTTCGTGCCGGGATGCCGGGAGGACGAGCAGAACCGGCCGCTGCATCTGGAGAAGGGCGTCTATCAGGGAGCGGACGACGCGCCGCTCACCGCGGAGGAGCGCCGTGCTCTGCAGGAGCGTGCCAACAGGCAGCGGTTCTGAAGGGCGGCAGGAGACTGGTGATCGAGCGTCCGGACGAGCAAGGGAGGGATTGGGATGAACCACACGGGAACCATTCGCCACGCCGGCTGGCCGCACGCGCTTGCGCTGCGTCTCCATGCGGTTGTTCTTGCCGCGGTCGCGGTGGTCTTCCTGGCGCTGACCCTGCAGGCGCCGGCCTTGGCGCAGCAGCCCATACTCGACCCGGCGCCTGAGTCGCCGGTGCAGGGCCAGGTTCCCGGAAACACGCGCGGCACCGTTTCCGACACCGACCTGTGGCGCGCCGTACGACAGGGTGTTGCCGGCAGCGTGTCGATCCCCGACAGGAACGCTGCGACCCTGGTGCAGTCGGAGGGCGAACTCTGGCGCTCGATCCGCAATGGTCCACTCGCCCTCTATGGCAGTTGGGCGCTGCTGGCGACGGTCGTGGCGCTGAGCCTTTTCTTCGCCATTCGCGGACGCATTCGCATCGAGCACGGGCGATCCGACCGGACCATTACCCGTTTCGTCGCCGTCGAGCGCTTCGGCCACTGGCTGCTGGCAATCTCCTTCATCGTGCTGGCGCTGACCGGCCTCAATGTCATGTATGGCCGTTACGTGTTGCTGCCCTTGATCGGACCGGACGCCTTCGGAGCGATCACCATGTTCGGCAAGTACCTGCACAATTACCTTGCCTTCGCCTTCATGGCGGGCCTGGTCATCGTGTTCCTGATGTGGGTGCGGCACAATCTTCCGGACCGAACCGATATCAAATGGGTGCTGCAGGGAGGCGGTGTTCTCTCGCGCCGGCTCCATCCTCCGGCGAAGAAGTTCAATGCCGGGCAGAAGGTGATCTTCTGGCTGACGATCCTGTGCGGCGTGTCAATCTCCCTGTCCGGCTGGACACTGCTGTTTCCCTACACGACGCACTTCTTCTCCGGCACGTTCGAAGTGGTCAACACGGTGTTCGGGAGCGAGCTCCCGACCGCTCTGACACCGTTGCAGGAGCAGCAACTCGCTTCGCTCTGGCATTCGATCATGAGCGTCTTCCTGATCTGCGTGATCCTTGCGCATATCTATATCGGCACGATCGGCATGGAGGGGGCTTTCGATGCGATGGGATCGGGCGAGGTCGATCTCAACTGGGCGAAGGAGCATCATTCCCTGTGGGTGGATGAGGTGATGGCCCGCGAGGGAGAACAGGACGGCGGGGCGAAGGCGCAGCCTGCCGAATAGCCCGGGAGCACGACGTGTCGGCGGCGATCAGGGGTCTTGCGGTTTCGGCCGCTCTGGTGTTGGCCGCTACCGGCGTCTGCGAAGCCGCAGACGACGGCGGGCCGACATGGCCGGAGCGGTTGCAAGGACATGGCGGGCCGGTAAGGTCGGTCACGGTCGATCCGGAGGATGCGCAAGTGCTCACCGCGTCCTTCGACTATTCGGTCATCCTTTGGGACATCAGCGAGGGCGAGGCGAAGATCCTGCATCGCATGATCGGCCACGAGGCCGCCGCCAATGATGCGGCCTTCGCCGGTGCGGGCCGTGCGGTGTCGGTCGGGGACGATGGGGCGGTGATCCTCTGGGACCTTGATACGGGGACGATGCTCGACCGGACCGATACCGGCGACGACAAGATGCTGGCGGTCGCCGTCAGCCCGGATGGCCGCTTCGCGGCGACCGCGTCCTGGGACTGGACGGCCAGGATTTACACTCTGGAGAGCGACCGGCTGACCGAGCGCGCCGTGCTGCGCGGCCACCGCGGCACCGTCAATGCCGTCGCCTTCTCCGAAGACGGAGCCCGCGTCTATACGGCCTCCTATGACGGCGCGATCCGGCTCTTCGACCGGGAGAGCGGCGAGTTCCTGCAAGAGGTCTACTCGCATGGCTGGGCCATCAATGCGATGCGCCTGCTGCCCGGTGGGCAGCACCTTGTTTTTGGCGCCGCCGACGGTGAGGTGGCGGTGGTCGACATCGCGCAAGGCGCGGTCTTCAAGCAGCTCGCCAGCCACGAGCGGCCCGTCCTGTCGCTGGCGCTGTCGGGTGATGGGCACCGCCTTGCCAGTGGCGGTGGCGACGGACGCATCCGCGTCTATGCAACCGACGGATGGGAGAGGCTGGAGGAGTTCGAGAACCCTTACGGTCCGATCTGGGGCACGGCCCTGCCGGGCGACGGTTCGGTAGCCCTGTATGCCGGCCTCGACGACCATGTGAATGTCTGGCAGGTGGCTCCCCGCAAGGCCTTCGAGCCGGTCGAGAGCGCCTTTCCGCGCCGCTTCCAGGTGGCCGAGGACGAGGATCCGGGACGACGGCAATTCGCGCGAAAATGTTCCGTCTGCCACACGCTGACGCCGGATGACGGCAACCGCGCCGGCCCGACGCTCTACGGCGTCTTCGGACGACGGGTCGGAACACTGCCGGGCTATCCCTATTCGGAAGCGCTGCGCCGTCTCGACTTCATCTGGACCGAGCAGACGATCTCCGATCTCTTCGACCATGGCCCGGATATCGTGACGCCGGGGTCCAAGATGCCGCTTCAGCGCCTGACGAACGACGAGGAGCGTAACGCGCTGGTGGCCTATCTCAAACGAGCGACCGCGCCCGATGCCGGCGGGGTCGGCAGCGAGGGAGAACGGAAACGATGAAGGCGTTCGTGAGCGCACTTGTTGCGCTCGTCGTGATCGGGACGGGGGCGTGGGCCTATCTCACCCGCGAACTGGATTACTCGTCGGCCTCCGTCTACACATCGCAGACGGCGGGTGCGGTGCGACTTTCGCCGGACAGCGGCAGGCGACCGGGCGAATGAGCGTGCACGTCCGCCCAGGCATCTTGCGCGCGCTTTTTTGTGCCGCGCCACTGGCGATCTTCGCGGATGCGGGCGCATCTGCCCAGCCGGCGCCGGCGGACCTGCTGGAGCGCGCACGGGCCGCAGTCGTTGCGGTACTGCCGGACTGGCCCGAAGGCCGTGCCAATGTGGAAGAACCGGAAGGCTCGGCCGTGGCGATCGGCGACGGCACCATGCTGCTCACCGCCGATCACGTGCTTGGTCAGGCCCGGGGTGTTCGCCTGCGCTTTTCCGACGGCCGCGTTCTTCCGGCGGAAATCATCTTCCGGGATGCCGAGACCGACCTCGCCATTCTGCGCGCGCCCGAGGCCCTGCCGCCGCTCGTCTTTGCGCCGCAGCCCGGCCTGGGTGCCCCGGTATGCGCGCTCGGCAATGGCTTTGGCCTTGGGATCTCGTTGAGTTGCGGCGTGGTATCGGCAACGGCGAGGGGCGGTGTCGGGTTCAATGCGGTCGAGGACTTCATCCAGACCGACGCGGCGGTCAATCCGGGCGCGTCGGGCGGCGCTCTGATTGATAGCGAAGGGAGGATCGTGGGCATTCTCTCGGCGATCTTCACCAAGTCCGGGGACGGCGATATCGGAGTGAACTTCGCTGTCTCGGCGGCGCTCGCTGAGCATGTGATCGAGGCCGCGATCAAGTTCGCCAGCCCGCGTCGCAGTCTCGGCGCGCAGGTGCGGCCAACGCGGCCCGGTCCCGACAAGGCGGGTCTCGAAGTGATTTCCGTTGATGAGGACGGAGCCGCACACCGGGCCGGCCTTGCGCCCGGTGACGTCATCCTCTCGATCGACGGCGTATCCGTCAGCAAGCTGGCGGCGTTTCGCGGGCGCCTGGAGCGCCGCCATGCGCGCGGCCGGCTGATCGTCCGCCGGGCAGACTCAGAACTTCAAGTGGATCTGAAAGTTGCAGACTGATCAATAGCTTGCTCGACTGCGCGGACTCTTCATCGCAGATTGGTGATTCACAATCTCAACGGGAGGCGGGCGAAAGGTTTCGCCTTTGCCCCGCCCCAGGCATCAGGAGAAAATCATGAACGACGAGACCTTCAACATGTCTCTGAGGAAGTTCCTCAAGCAGGTCGGCGTCACCTCGCAACAGGCGCTGGAGACTCATGTTCGCGAGGCCGGCCTGACGACGGGCACGTTGTCCGCCCGGGTGGTGCTGACACTGGATGGACAGGAGTTCGAACATGTTGTGACAGGTCAGATCGATCTCGGCTGAGACCTTGCCGGACCTGTCGGGAGGCTGCGGAATCATTTTTTGAAGGAATGCCTGCATCGTGCCGGAACAAAAGGACAAAGCGCCTTCCGACCCACGCCTGCCGCCCTTGCTGGCCGGGCACAGGAGGCCAGCTTGCGAGCACCCTTTCGACGCAGCGGTCTCCGGCGCGGAAGCCGGCCGCTACTCCGCCGGCGACCTGCTGTGGTCCGAGAGCCGGAGCCACCTGCGGATCGCCCTTGTGCTGGAACCTGATGTGCCGCCCACGCGCTGCGCCGAGATGCTGTTTCTTGCCATGGTCGCGAGCACAGATGCGATCGGCACGCTCATCCCGCCGGAAGTTGCCCTGACCTATGTCTGGCCAGCCACGCTGCGTGCGAACGGAGCGCGGGTCGGACGGGCCCGGTTCCGGCAGTCGGCAGACCTGGACGAGGAGGGCGCGCCGCTGTGGCTGGTGGTCGGCATCGAGATGCGCCTCGCTCCGGTTGGCGGAGACGTGGAGCCCGGAGAGATCCCGCATCTGACCAGCCTTTCCGACGAGGGGGCGGCGGATCTCGATGGCACGCTCGCGGTGGAGGCCCTGGCGCGCCACTTGATGACGTGGCTCCACACCTGGGAGGTCGAGGGGTTTGGCCCGGTCTTTGAGAACTGGCTGTTTCGGGCAGATGGCTATAAGGGTGAGGTCGTGCTGCCCGACCCGGATGGCGACCTGCGTGGCACGTTTCTGGGGCTCGACGAAGCCGGAAACCTGCTCCTCAGGCCAATGGATGCAGAACCGGTGACGGTGGTGGCGGTGCCGCTCGATCGGCACCTGGATCAACTTGACCGGCTCGACAGCCTGGATGCCGCGCTGGCACTCCACAGTGAGGTAACTGACCGATGACACGGCTGCTGAAGGCGATCCGGCTCGATGTGTCGGACACGAAAGTGTTCCCGCAGGCGGCGCAGGCGGGCGACTGGGTGATCCCCGGAACATTCGCGTTCCGCGCCTATACGGATGAGGGGCTGACCGGGAAACTGCGCCAGGCCTTCGTTTCCGGGTTCCTGTCTCTGGAGAATTTCGGCTGGGCGACGCTCGCGACCCCGGCCGACCTGCCAGACGGGGAGCGCGAGCGGCTGATCGAGCGACTTTCGGAGCATTTCGTCGCCGAACATGGCGCTCCGTCTCTGGAGGCCGCGCGGCCGGTGGCCGAGGCAGAACTGGACGACGCCGCCGAAATTGCCGCGGAACTGGACCTCGATGCGCTGCTGGCGATCAGCCGCGAGATCGACGAGGACGGATCGATCCGCGAGAGCCTGCACCTGGTGGAGCGCGCGGGCGACGGGTCCCATGCCCGGATCTGGGACGTGTCCGAGGACGAGTGATGCCGCAATTCTGGAAGTCCTCGGGGATGCATCTCCTGACGCGTGACGCGCATGGCCATCTCGCCGTGACGCCGGATTTCCTGCGCGCCTATTACACGCGGCCCGAACTCCACCCGGTGGAAGACTCCTGCGCCGCCGAGCACCGCCTGTTCGAGAGGCTGATGGCGGACCCTTTCGCTCCCGTCGGCGAACAGGACCTTGCGGCCATCGCGGACCCGGACGCGGCGGACAACTATCGTATCGTGTTGCGGTTCCGGGATCACCTGCTGGCGCATGGCAGCATCGAAAGCGGCTATGCCGCCCTGTTCCAGGCGGGCAACGGCATCGCGATTCCGCCGATGTTCATCGATCAGTTGGTGCACCTCATCGCCCACAATATCCTGCGCAAGGTCGCCGATCCTCTGCGTTTGCGCGCCGGCGAACTGCTGTTCCGCGAGCAGGCGGCAACCACGGCGGACGGGCAACTCATGCTGGCGGATGCCGAAACTGTCGAGACCTATTCGCGCACCGGCGGTCTGGGAGGCCTGGGGGCATTGCTGGCCGAAGCCGGCACGCCGCTGCCCTCCGTCTCGCTCGATGTGCTGACCGAAGACAATGCCCCGATCTACTGGGACCGTTCGGACCGCTTCGATACGGCCATCGACGTCCGGTTCACCGAACCGGCCCTCGATGCCTTCGCGAGGGTTCTGGAAAGCTGGATCGCCCATTTCCATGGCGTTTCGGTCCGCATCCAGCCGCAGCAATCGATCCGCGACGAGCGCTGGTCCTGGCATGTCGGACTGGACGCGGAGGCGACCCGCATCCTCAATGCCCTTTATGAGGGAAAACCGGTCGGGGATGAAGATCTCGGTCGGATCGTCGCCCTGTTCCGTCTCGACTTCGACAGCCGGGGCGATGCCATCGACAGCATGCGCGGCAAGCCGGTCTGGATGGGGCTGGCAATGGGAGCGGACAATATCGTGCGCATGAAGCCGCAGAACCTATTGACAAACCTGCCAGTTCGGCGCCGAAACTGACTGCCCCGCCCGCGGTCGTTACGCCCGCAAGCCACCGGACCCCTGCCATGATCGCCTCGGAAAACGGCCGTGCCATCCTGTTCATGATGCTTGCCATGGCCGGGTTCATCGTGAACGACAGTTTCGTGAAGCTGGTCTCCGAGCGTTTGCCGCTTGGCGAGATCATGTTCGTGCGCGGAATGATGGCGCTGGTCCTGGTTCTTGCCCTTGCCATTTTCAACGGCGAGGTCCGGCGGTTTTCTCTGCTGGTGAACCGGATTGTCGGCCTGCGGGTGTTTGCCGAGGTGACGGCGACCGTCCTCTATCTCACGGCGCTCTTCAACATGGAGATCGCCAACGCAACGGCCATCCTGCAGGCGCTGCCGCTGTTGGTCACGGCGGGCGCTGCCGTGTTCCTGGGAGCGCCGGTCGGCTGGCGACGCTGGACCGCGATCGCCGTCGGTTTTTGCGGCGTGCTGCTGATCGTGCGTCCGGGCATGGAGGGGTTCAACGCATGGGCCCTGATTGCGCTCGCCAGCGTGCTCTTCATGGCGCTGCGCGACCTCGCAACCAACGTTCTGCCGAAGAGCGTGCCGACACTCGGCGTCACTTTCGCGACCCTGGTCGGCGTCACGGTGACCGGGATGGCGCTGTCGCTGGGCGAGACATGGGTCGTGCCGACCCTGCTGGACCTGACATTCCTGGCGGCGGCCGCTCTGTTCATTCTCATCGGATTTGTCGCCATCATCAACGCGATGCGCATCGGTGACATCTCGCTGGTCGCTCCGTTCCGCTATTCGATCATCGTCTGGGCGATCATCATCGGCTTTGTCGTATGGGGCGATGTTCCGGACCTGCCGACGCTTGCCGGCATTGCCATCGTCGTTGCCACCGGACTGTACAGCCTGATGCGCGAGCGCAAGAAGCTCAACGCGGCCGGCCCGGCCGCGACGGCGGACCTGCCGCGCTGACTTTCAGACCTGCCGAAACTTGCCATTCACGCTTCGCACGCCGTAAAGCAGTTCCTATGACAAAACCCTTCTCCCCGGCACTCTCGGAGCGGCGCCCGACAATCGCGCTTCTTGTTGCCGTCTCAGCCGTCAATCCGCTTGCCCTCAATATCTACCTGCCGTCGATGCCGACGCTGGTCGGCATTTTCGAGACGACTGCCGGCATGGTGCAGCTCACGCTGTCGCTCTATCTGGCAGCCGTTGCCGTCGCCCAGATCGGCATCGGGCCGTTGTCGGATCGGCACGGCCGCAGACCGGTGCTGCTGTGGGGGCTGGCGATCTTCATTCTCGGCAGCACCGTCTGCACCCTGGCGGATACGATCGAGACGATGCTGGTGGGTCGGGTGCTGCAGGCGGCCGGCGGCTGCGCCGGCATCGTGCTCGGACGCGCCATCGTGCGCGATCTCTTCGATCGCAGCCAAGCGGCCAGCATGATCGGCTACGTGACGATGGGGCTGGCGGTGGCGCCGATGATCGGACCGGCGCTCGGCGGCGCTCTGGACGAGAATTTCGGCTGGCGGACCAGTTCCTATCTGATGGTGGTGCTGGGCATCGTTGTCTTCGTCTGGGCCTGGTTCGAACTGCACGAGACGAACCACAACCGCACGCCGGCGGGAGGCGGCCTGAGGGGGCTGGCGCAGAGCTATGCCGTGCTTGCCCGGTCCTCGCTGTTCATGAGCTATGCGATGACCTCCGCCTTCACGTCGGCGGTGTTCTTCTCCTTCCTTGGCGGAGCTCCCTTCATTGCCGCCGAACTGCTGCACATGACGCCGTCGACCTATGGCCTCTATTTCATGCTGGTGGCTGGTGGCTACATCATCGGCAACTGGACGTCGGGCCGGTTCTCCGCCCGGATCGGCATCGGCCGGATGATCAATGGCGGCAATGCCGTCCTGAGCGTCGCTGTGCTGGCGATCGCGGCCGCGTTCTGGATGGGGCACCTGCATCCATTGTCGCTGTTCGGTCCGATGTTCGTGGTCGGGCTCGGCAACGGCATGTCGCTGCCAAATGCGATTGCCGGTGCCGTGAGTGTTCGCCCGGATCTTGCCGGCGCGGCCTCGGGCTTCACCGGCAGCATGCAGATCGGCGCGGGCGCGATCACGTCGGCGCTGGTTGGTTGGCTCTTGTCCGGCGTACTGTGGCCGGGCACGATCTGGCCGCTGGTTCTGGTCATGGCCGTCTGCTGCTGCATCGCGGTCGGTTCGGGGGTCGTCGCACGTCTGCTGGAGCCCTCCGACTGTTAGGAAACGCCCGGCCAGTGGTTCGGGAAGCACGGGCCGCGGGTTGCCGGCCGGGGGAGACACGAACGCGGAAAACCGGGCGCCGCGCCGTCACGACGGGGCCGAAAGCGAGGACAAGCCAATGACCAACAGACAGGATCGGCGCGCTGGTCGTGCGACGGGGACGCTCGACACGACAGGCTTCCTGCAGGTGGCCGCAAGGTTCATCGACTTGGCCAATCGCGAGAACCGCAAGATCGCCGCCACCGACCTGCAAATGGCCTTCCTCTGGGCCGCCGCGCGTTACAACGCGCATGTCGCCAAGGCGGTGATCGGGGTCGAGGATCACGAGGAGTTCGTCACTCAGATGGTGGAGAGCTATCGCGAGATGCTGCGCCAGAACCTCGCGGATCCGGAACTCGACCCGCCGGCCGGCAGCGCCTGAGGATTGTTCGGGAGACGCTGTTCACCACGCTGTGCGAACCGGTGGGTCGTCAACTGTCCTTCAGGAAGTCCTCCGCGGTCAGCGCCTCCCTGTCGAGCGCGAGATAGTCGTCGGTGGTGATAACCCTTGGGCGCGCTCCGCCGCGCAGCGGCGTGTCCTCCATCTCCCACTGAGCCGAAATCCGGCAGTCGTCGCACATCTCGATCAGGGCGATCTGCTCGGCGCGCTGGAACATCCAGTGCTTGCCCGAGAGCTTTTCGCGGATGCGGGCGATGGAGGCTTTCGTGCCGAAGGCCTTGCCGCAGGACACGCAGGTGGCCGGCTCCTCCTCGTGCAGCACCTGCGGCCTCATCGCAGCCGGCGTGGCGTTGTAGCGGGCCTCCAGCGTGATCACCTGCTCCGGACAGGTGTTGGCGCAAAGCCCGCACTGGACGCAGG
Organism: Stappia sp. P2PMeth1; assembly: GCF_900185735.1. Taxonomy (NCBI): domain Bacteria; kingdom Pseudomonadati; phylum Pseudomonadota; class Alphaproteobacteria; order Hyphomicrobiales; family Stappiaceae; genus Stappia; species Stappia sp. P2PMeth1. The sequence continues at coordinate 234,286 of NZ_FYAW01000017.1, forward strand.
CGGCTTCCGTCAGGCTCACCTGCGGTTTGTCGGGGTTGTCGGACAGGGCCGCCGTGGGACAGGCCGAGACGCAGGCAAGGCACAGCGTGCAGCCCTGCGCGGCGATGCGGATCCGGCCATAGGGCGCATGCGAGGGCAGGGCGATGATGTCTTGCGCCGAAGGGGCGCCTTCCAGCAGACGGGCAATGGCGCTGCGCGCAACATCGCGCTTGCCGCCGACCGGGTCGACGCTTGTCGGCCTGATGGCGGGACCAAGCGCGGGCAGGGCGAAGTGTCCATCGAGACGGTCCGGATCGTCTTCCACGGCGATGGTGAACATCTCGGCGGCGTCGTAGCCCATGCCGGACAGCAGGCTCTCGCAGAGCTCGATTTCCATTCGCAGCGCATCGAGTTCGTGCGCCTTGGTCGGCGGACAGAGGAAGACGACGCGCCTTGCGCCGGCAAGGGTGGCGGCGAGGATCGCGTCATGGCCGAAACTGGTGACCGAGTGGACGGCATGCGGCAGGACATTGCCCGGCAATCCCTCGCCGAAGCGGGCGAGCGCGTTGATCAGGTCGCCGCCATGCTGGCCGTCATGGACGAGAAGCACCGCGTTGCTGCCGCCCGCCTCGCGATAGGTGCCGATGAGAGCCTGGAGGCGGCGGATCTCGCCGCGGCGATCGGGATAGCGATAGCTGACCGCCCCGGTGGGGCAATGGGCGGCGCAGGAACCGCATCCGCCGCAGATGCCCGGGTCGATGGCGATTTCGCGTCCCATGCTGGAAATCGCGCCGGCGGGACAGGCATCGAGACAGTTGGTGCAGCCGGTTTTGCCGGAGCGGCCATGCACGCAGATCGAGGCGTCATAGGTGACATAGAGCGGCTTCTCGAAGGTGCCGACCATGTCCGCCACGTCGAACAGGGCCCGCGCCACCGCCGCCGGAGCGCCCGGATCGACGCGGACATAGCCGTCGCGCTTTGCCGGCGCGCTGACGAGCGGAGTGTCTCCGGAAAGGTCGAGAATGAGACTGCATGTCGCCTTCGCTCCGTCGCGCGGCAGCGCGAAGGACGGGGCTCCTCGCGAAGAGGGCAGCATCTGGGCATAGCCGTCGACGGTCACCGAGAAATCCCCGAGCGAACCGGCAACGGTGCGGATGCGGCCGGCATGGACGGGGATCTCCAGAGTGCTGGGCAGGAGAATGTCGGACGCGTCGCTGAGCAGTAGCGAGACGGACAGTCGCCCCTCCAGCGCCCGCGCCGCGTCGAGCGCCTGCTGGCCGGCGCCGTAGACGAGGCAGACCCCGTCCGAGTCGATCGAGTGCAACACGGCGGGTTCGACCGGCGTCAGGGCTTCGGCGAGAAGCGCGGAGATCTTCGGATGCGGATCGCTTGAGGCAGGACACCAGCCCGCCCGTTCGCGGATGTTGACGAAGGAGAGATCCTGATCGGCGCCGCGCTCCTCGGCGATTTCCTGGAAAAGCGGGGCCTCCTGCGTGCACGCCACCAGCAGCGGTTCGCCGGTCGCGAGCGCTTTTTCGAAGGAGGTCATCTGCGCCCGGCACAACTGGGTGTGGAGGATGTGGTCCTTCTCCAGACCGGCGATGCGGTGCGCGTCGAGACGCATGGTCTTCTCGCAATTGCACAGCAGGATTCTGGGGTTGCTCGAAGCCATGTCGTTCCTCCCCGGCATACGGCCTCAGCCTGTCTGGCAAGCCGCCGCGCCTTATGATTGCTCCGCCGGACACTAGCGCAGTTACGAAGAGTTTTCCCCTTTCGCCTGGAGGACGCAAGTCCAGTGGCAGGCGAACGCCGTGGAGGGGCCGGATTGTCTTTGCCGCGCGTGTGCTCCAGAGTCATACTCTCGAGGAGAGCATCCGGACTGCGGTCTACCGGGAGGAAGTCAGGTGCACAGGGAAGTGACAGCGATGTTCGGTATCGTGCTCGAACGCCGCCCATCGCCGTCAAAATGGGCGGACTGGTCCTGGGCGGTCGTCGAGGTGATCCCCGATGCGCCGCCGACCGAAGGCTGGACGGTGATCCAGGACCAGGACGGCGTCACCCGCTACCTGTCTTCACCGCACATGCTGGTCCTGCATCACAAGATGGTCGAGGCCTATGACGCCAATATCGAGACCGGCGAGCCGTCGATATGGGCGATGCTGGACGACGAGATCGTGGCGAGGAATCCGCCCTACAGGGTGCGCGGCGTGACGGCGGATCCGTACGAGGCGCAAGGGGTACTCGACAGTGCCGAAGGCCTCGTCGAGCGCGTGCCGATGCCGCGGGAAACGGTCGCCTGGATGGCCCAGTATCTTGGCTCCCTGCCGGAGGCGCCCGCCTTCCGCAAGCGCCGCCGCGACCGTGTCGAGTTGGAGAAGCAGATTTTCGGCAAGGAGCCGATCTTCTCGCCGCTCGGCCGCAAGGAGGAGCGGGATCAGTGACGAGAGAGGCCGACAGCGGATTCTTGTCGCGGTGGTCGCAGCGCAAGCAGGCGGCACGACAGCAGGAGAGAACCGCTGGGAGTGACGATCTGGCGGGGATGGAGCCGGCTGGGGCGGCAGATGCCGATACCACTGCGCAGGGCGACGCGGCGCTGGAAAGGCCTTCGCAGGAGGAGACTGCCGCTGCCAACCAGGCCGCGGCCGAGTCCGTCGATCTGGAGACGCTCGGCTTTGAATCCGATTATTCGGTCTTTCTGAAGGACGGAGTTTCCACCCAACTGAAAAATGCCGCCTTGCGCAGGTTGTGGCGGTCGAACCCTGTGCTGGCCTGCCTTGATGGGCTCAACGATTACGACGAGGACTATCGCAAGGTCGAGACCTTCGCGCACGGCGTCCGTTCGTCCTGGCAGGTTGGCAAGGGTTATGGCTGGATGGCCGAAGTCGACGAAAACTTGGAGGCGGTCGCGGACAGCGTCGACGGAGTGCCCGCTCCGGACCGTGCCGGTGACCTCGCTTCCGGTGACCTCGTTTCCGGTGAACCCGTGCAGGACACACCGGAGCGCGCCGAGGCGCTGCTCCCTGACGCTGCCGAGCGCGGAGGCGAGGATCCGCAAGACCAGGTGGCGGGTGCAAGCGAAGGGGAAGACGAGCGCGGGGAGGCGGGTCTCCAACTCGCCGCGCCGGCGACCCGCGAGACTGACGACACGGTGCGTCCGCACTCGTCTGCCGAGTCAGAGCCTGTCCGTCCCGCGCGGCGACGGGTCCGCTTCACCTGACGAGACGACCCGGCGGCGAGCCTATTGCGGCGGAAACTGAGCCTCGCAATAGCTGACGGCGCGCGCCCGGAACGTGTCGTAGCGCGCCGCGTCGACCAGCCCATCCCGGCGCATCTGATCGACCGCGCCGACACGCTCGGCAAGACAGGCGTCAAGCCGAGGATCGGCGCCCGGGGCCAGTCCGGCGCGAACGGGGCCGTCACCTTCGAACGGTGTCATGGCAACGCCGGCAAACCCGACTTTGCCGATCCACACCATCGCCGCGGCCAGACAGACCGCCACCGCGAGAGCGGCAATCCTTGCGCCGCGACCGTCGATCCCTCGCGGGCGTGACTGCCGACTATCGCGCGCCGCCGCCATCTCAGCCGCCGGTTACGCTCATGTGACGGCTGACGGCTGGCTGGCGGGTGCGGCGATCGATGATGAAGTCGTGGCCCTTGGGTTTGCGGCCGATCGCCTCGTCGATAGCGGTGTGGAGAAGGGCGTCGCTTTCGGAAGCCCGGAGCGCGGCACGCAGGTCCGCGCTGTCGTCCTGGCCGAGACACATATAGAGCATGCCGGTGCAGGTGATGCGGACGCGGTTGCAGCTCTCGCAGAAATTATGGGTCATCGGTGTGATGAAGCCGAGACGCCCGCCGGTCTCGGCGATGCGCACGTAGCGGGCAGGACCGCCGGTCTTGTACGGGATGTCCTCCAGCGTCAGATGCTCTGCCAGATTGGCACGAACCAGCGAAAGCGGGAGATACTGGTCGGTTCTGTCTTCCTCGATCTCGCCGAGCGGCATGGTCTCGATCAAGGTCAGATCGTAGCCGTTGCCGTGGCACCATTCGATCATGGGAACAATCTCATGATCGTTCACGCCTTTAAGGGCGACCATGTTGATCTTGATCGACAGGCCGGCCTCGGTGGCGGCGCGGATGCCATCCATGACTTTGGCAAGGTCGCCCCAGCGGGTGATCGCCCGAAAGCGGGCCGGGTCGAGCGTGTCTATGGAGACGTTGATGCGCCGCACGCCGCAGTCGCTGAGTTCCGCTGCATACCGGGCGAGCTGCGATCCGTTGGTGGTGATCGTGAGCTCCTCGAGATCGCCGCTGTCGATATGGCGCGAGAGCGAGCGGATCAGGCTCATGATGTTCTTGCGGACCAGCGGTTCGCCGCCGGTCAGACGCAGCTTGCGCACGCCCTTGACGATGAAAGCCGAGCACAGCCGGTCGAGTTCCTCAAGGGTCAGTACCTCCCGCTTGGGCAGGAAGGTCATGTCTTCGGCCATGCAGTAGACACAGCGGAAGTCGCAGCGGTCGGTGACGGAAACGCGGAGATAGCTGACTGTTCGCCCGAACGGGTCGATCATCTGCTGGGACATCGTGTGTTCCTCGCTCGGTCGGTTGGTCCGGCCTCGTGATACGCGGATCCCGATGCCTGATGCATCCGGCCTCCTCCCATTTGGGTATGAAGGTAGCGGAAAGAAGAGTTGCGTCAATTGTGCGCGCGCAGGAGATGCTGGCGACCAACACCTGCCCTTGCAGTTTGCCGAGGCGCCACTATCGTCGCCGGCACGCAAGACAACGCAACCCGGAAGGATTGGCACCGTGACCGACAGCAAGCCCTGGCCGACCGAGATCCGTCTGAGCAAGGATCGGAAGCGGTTGACCGTGACGTTCGACAGCGGTGCGGCGCACGAGTTTTCCGCCGAATACCTGCGCGTCTGCTCACCCTCCGCCGAGGTGCAGGGACATTCGCCGGCTCAGCGCAAGACCGTGCCCGGCAAGCGGGAGGTCGCAATTCTCCAGATCGATCCGGTCGGCAACTATGCGGTGCGCCTTCATTTCGACGATCTGCACAATACAGGGATCTTCTCCTGGGACTATTTCCTGAAACTTGCCCATGACCGCGAGGAGCTCTGGGGCGGCTACCTGCGCGAACTGGAGGAGAAGGGGCTCTCACGCGAGCCGAAGCGTTGAATCGGAGCGTCGACAGGTGTGCGGAATCATCGGCATAGTTAATTTGAGAGAATCATTTTGGAGAGTGCGGATCGTGAGCGGTGATGGAGCGATGACCCCGGGTTTCGGGCTAGGCGAAGCCGGACAAGCGAAGGGGTTGAGCCGCCGCGCGCTGCTGATTGGTCTGCCGCTGCTTCTGGCTGCCTGCCAGAGCAAGGGCGGGGCGATCCGCAACGCGGGCCTGGAAATCACCACCGAGGGCAAGCCCGATTATGCGCTGGCCTATGCGGCCCGGCGCGACGGTGGCTTCAACATCCCGGCCATTCCCTGGAAAGAGTTCGACCCGAAATATCTCCGGCAGACGGTGCGTTATGTCAGCCGGCACGAGCCGGGGACGGTTGTGGTCGATCCTCACGCCAAGTTTCTGTATCTCATCCAGCCGGGCGGCACCGCGATCCGCTATGGGATCGGTGTCGGCCGGGCCGGCTTCGCCTGGTCGGGCGATGCGACGATCCGTTTCAAGCGGGAGTGGCCGAAGTGGTTTCCGCCGGCCGAGATGATCGACCGCGACCCGTCGCTTGAAAAGTACCGGGACGGTCAGGAGGGTGGCCCAAGCAACCCGATCGGCGCGCGGGGCCTGTATCTGTGGCAGGGCAACGTGGACACGCTCTACCGCATTCACGGCACCAACCAGCCCCGCTCGATCGGTACGAACGCATCGTCAGGATGCATTCGCATGTGGCACCAGGACATCATCGATCTTTACGACCGGGTGAATGTCGGAGCCAAGGTGGTTGTGCTCGGCTGAGATCAGCGCAAGCTGATCGCGAGCGTTTCCGCATAGGCGAGGATCGCTTCCAGATCGTCGGAGGTGAGAACGACCTCAGCGAGGGTGGCCGGACTGTCGGGTGGGCGTTCGGGCTCGTTCTCGAAGCGCAGGTGGGCCGGATGCGGGCGTCGCGCGAGGAAGGTCTCGAAGCGTTCGTGCCAGTCTTCAAGCGCGCTGATCATGATCATGAAGGACGGGGTGGAGGAGATGCCCGTCATGCGGTTCTCCGGAGTCACCACGTGACAGCGGGCACAGTGAAGCCGTGACAAGGCCTCGCCGCGTTGGGCCAGCGCCGTGTCCTGCTGGGCGCTTGCCGGCCCCGGCCCGTCGGGAGGTAGGACAGCCAGTTGGCAGCCGAGGCCGATCATCACCATGAGCCGGCGCGGCCGTCCGGCAGTTTCGTACCGATGTGACCACCTGTACCCGGCCATGGCTGCCATCCGTGCCTCAACCGCGCGGCCCCAACTGCGCGTGCTTATGCCCGATCCGGCTCAGGATCGCCGCTGGTCGGTTGCCGGTCAATGCAAAAGGGGCCGGCGAACCCGCCAGCCCCTTCAGACCGCTGGAACCCGTGAGGCTCAGCGCTTGACCACGACACGGGTGCCGATATCGACGTTCTCGTAAAGATGAATCACATCTTCGTTGGCCATGCGGATGCAGCCGGATGAGACGGCGGTACCGATGGTCCAGGGCTCGTTCGAGCCGTGGATCCGGTAGAGCGTGTTGCCGAGATACATGGCGCGGGCGCCCAGCGGGTTGTTCGGTCCGCCCGGCATATGCGCCGGCAGCACGCGGCCCTTGGCACGTTCGCGGGCCCGCATCTGCGGCGGCGGCGTCCAGCCCGGCCACTCCGCCTTGCGGGTGATCCGCTGGGTGCCGGCCCACTGGAAGCCCTCGCGGCCGACGCCGATGCCGTATTTCATCGCGCGGCCATTCTCCTGCACATGGTACAGGCGGCGCTCGCCCGTATCGATGATGATCGTGCCCGGCGCGTGGGGGCCGTCATAACGGATGCGTTCCCGCGGGATCGGCGACTTGCCGCTCTGCGTGCCGTGGGGGTTGTATTCCACCCACTTGCGGGTTGCGGGATCAAAGAAGCTGTTCGCAGCCGCAGGCGTCGCGATGGTCGCGGCGACGAACGTCACGGCAAGCAGTTTGAAAAAGCGCATAGTCAGGTTCCCCATCCGATGGTCATGCGAACCAGCCACTGACCCCATGCTACACCGCGGTGGAAGCCGATGCCGTCCCTGATGGGGAGGCGAGGCTGCCGAAAGGTCTTCGGCAAGGGGTCCGCGTGGCACTGCCTGCCGATCTGGCTCGTCGACGATACTTCCCATTGTCCCTTGCAATGCAGTTAATGCAAAGGTCTCGACAGGACAGAAACTGCCGCAAACGGACGAGGGTTGGCGTGACGGCGGTCACATGATCGTGAGTTTTCCGCCCAAGGGGGCAAGGTGCCGCCGTCACACCGGAATGGGGCAAGGGATTTCAGCTTCAGCCGAGGTTCAACTCCTTGAAGAAGTCATTGCCCTTGTCGTCGATGACAATGAAGGCGGGGAAGTCCTCGACCTCGATACGCCAGATCGCCTCCATGCCGAGTTCGGGGAACTCGACCACCTCGACCTTCTTGATGCAGTCCTGAGCAAGGCGGGCTGCCGGGCCGCCGATGGAGCCGAGATAGAAGCCGCCATGGGCCTGGCAGGCACGGCGCACCTGGGCGGAGCGGTTGCCCTTGGCGAGCATCACCATCGAGCCGCCGGCTGCCTGGAACTGATCGACATAGGCATCCATGCGGCCGGCAGTGGTGGGGCCGAACGAGCCGGACGCATAGCCTTCCGGCGTCTTTGCGGGGCCGGCGTAATAGATCGGATGGTTCTTGAAATAGTCCGGCAGCGGCTGGCCGCTTTCCAGACGTTCGCGCAGCTTGGCGTGGGCAAGGTCGCGGGCGACGATCAGCGGGCCGCTCAGCGACAGGCGGGTCTTGATCGGGTGCCGCGTCAGTTCGGCGAGAATCTCCGGCATCGGCCGGGTAAGGTCGATCTTCACCACATGATCGGAGAGCGTGTCGTCGGTCACCTCCGGCATGTACTTGTGCGGCTCTCGCTCGAGCTGCTCCAGATAGATGCCGTCGCGGGTGATCTTGCCGAGCGCCTGGCGGTCGGCCGAGCAGGACACGCCGATGCCGATGGGCAGCGATGCACCATGGCGCGGCAGGCGGATGACCCGGACATCGTGGCAGAAATACTTGCCGCCGAACTGCGCGCCGACGCCGGTCGCCTGCGTCAGCTTGTGGATCTGCTCTTCCATCTCCAGGTCGCGGAACGCATGCCCCAATTCGGAGCCGGCCGTCGGCAACTGGTCGAGATAGCGCGCGGAGGCGAGCTTGACGGTCTTCAGCGTCATCTCCGCCGAGGTGCCGCCGATGACGATGGCAAGGTGATAGGGCGGACAGGCGGCCGTGCCGAGCGTCAGGATCTTCTCCTTGATGAACTCGACCAGCCGGTCCGGGGTCAGCAACGACGGGGTGCCCTGATAGAGGAACGTCTTGTTGGCCGAACCGCCGCCCTTCGCCATGAAGAGGAACTTGTAGGCATCGTCCCCCTCGCTGTAGAGCTCGACCTGGGCCGGCATGTTGTTGGACGTGTTCTTTTCCTCGAACATCGACAGCGGGGCGAGCTGCGAATAGCGCAGGTTCTTCTTGAAGTAGGCGTCGCGTGCACCTTCCGCGAGCCGCGCCTCGTCGCTGCCGTCGGTCCACACGCGGCGACCCTTCTTGCCCATGATGATGGCGGTGCCGGTGTCCTGACACATCGGCAGCACCCCATGCGCGGAGATGTTGGCGTTCTTCAGCAGGTCGAAGGCGACGAACTTGTCGTTTTCGGTCGCTTCGGGATCGTCGAGGATCTTGCGCAACTGCTCAAGGTGTCCGGGGCGCAGGTAGTGATTGATGTCCGCAAAGGCTTCCTCCGCGAGAATGCGGAGGCCCTCGGGCGCGACCATCAGAACGTCCTCACCGTTGAAGGTGGCGGTGGAGACGTGATCGGATGTCAGCTTGCGGTAGGGAGTGGGATCCGCACCCAGGGGAAACAGCGTGGAATGGCGATAGTCGGGAGGGGTGGTCTCGGACATCGATCTGCCTTGGCTGGAAGCTGAGGTGGATAGGTTGGGTTGCCTTGTACGCCATCCCGTCGCCTCCCGCCAAGTCGACTTGCGCCGCAGCCCGCCAGTAGTGGGAAGCGCGACGGGCGCCGCGCTCCCAGGACCTGCTATCGGGTGGCGGTGATGACCAGTTTTACAGCGACTTCGTCACCGACGGTCGAAGCGGGAATGTCGGAGCCGATGCCGAAGACCAGCCGCAGGACCGGAACTTCCGCCTGAGCGCGGGCGGTGTCGCCATCGATCTCCAGCGTGAAGGGGAGGGTGAGGGGCACGGCCTTGCCCTTGACCGAAAGCTCTCCGGCCGCCTCGTAACGCCCGTCGCCGAGCGCGGTAATCCGCGACGATTCGAAGATGGCCTGAGGATGGGTCGACGGATCGAACCACGAACCGCTGACCAGCGTCTGGTCGACCTGCGGCTGGCCTGTGCCGACAGATACGGTGTTGATCACCGCGCGAATGTGGGAGCCGTCGAGGTTTTCAGGATCGAATTCGATCTCGGCGGTCCACTCCTGGAAACGGCCCTCAACAGAGTTGCCGTTCTGCGTCGCGACGAAGGACAGGCTGCTTTCGGCCTGGTCGACAGTCCAGGTGCTGGCTGTGGCCGGACCAGCCGCAAGGAGCGCGGCGAACGCCAGGCCGAGGGCGTGCGTGTGCACAGTTCGGAGAGGGGAGAACATTGTGGTAAACCTCGTGGTTGAACGGTGCCGCGTCCAGGCGCTCCCGGGAGGGACGGTTGTGGGTCCGGTGCGGTACCTGTCTCGGTTTGGGCGTCAGCGCGGGTGGGTCTCGCTTCCGGTGCGGACCATGCGCCGCAGGACGTCGTCCCGGTTGAGGAAGTGGTGCTTGAGCGCGGCGGCGACATGCAGCACGACCAGGAGCAGAAGACCGTTGGCCAGCAATTCATGCAGGCCCTTGAGCGTACGCTCCGCTTCCGCCTTGCTGCCCAGAGCGTCCGGCACCGGCAGGTGGGGGACAGGCAAGATGTCGAAAACGACCGTCGGAATTCCCCAGGGAGAGGCGGAAACCATCAGCCAACCCGACAGCGGGATCGCCAGCATCAGCGCATAGAGGCCCGCATGCCCGAGATGGGCCGCCAGCCGCTCGATACCCGGCATCGTTTCGGGCAGTGCGGGAGACGGATTTGCCAGCCGCCAGGCAAGCCGGGCGAGCACGAGGGCGAGCACCACGAAGCCGAGCGACTTGTGCAACTGGTAGAGCGCGAAAGTATCCGGCGCCATCGGGTCGAGCCCGGTCATGTACTTGCCGAACAGGAACAGCCCGATGATGAGAAGTGCCATCATCCAGTGGAAGAGGATGGCGACAAGACCATAGCCTGAACGAGTGTTGCGCAGTTGCATGACGGCTTCCGTTCCTGCTGCCGTGAGAATGCGGGAGACGGACGGGGAGGCGCCCGTCTCCCGCCTGAAACCTTACTTGGCCTGCAGTGCCTCGGCGCTGAAGGAGATCGTCACCTCGTCGCTCACGAACGGCACGAACATATCCATGCCGAAGTCCGACCGCTTGACCACCGTGGTCGCGTCAAATCCAACCGCCGGGACCTTCTCCATCGGGTGTTCGCCGATCGCGTTGATCGTGACGTCGAAGGTTGCCGGCTTGGTGACGCCCTTGATGGTCAGATCGCCAGCGACGGAAAGGGTCTTCTCGCCGGTCTTCTCCACGCTGGTGGAGACGAACGTGGCGGTCGGATGGGCCGTCACCTCGAAGAAGTCGGAGCCCTTGAGGTGCTGGTCGCGCTCGCCCCAGAACGTATCGAGGCTGTCGACGTTCACCGTCAGGGAAACGCTGGAGTTGGCCGGCGTCTCCTGATCGATCACCAGTTCGCCGTTCCAGTCGCCGAAGCGGCCATCCGTGGTCGAATAGCCGAGATGGTTGTACGAGAAGGTCAGGTTGGCGTGGGACTTGTCGAAATCATAGGCAACCGGTTCGGCGATCGCGGGAGCGGCGGCAAGGGCGACCGCGAGCACGGCGGCGGAAAGACGGATCATGAAAAACTCCTGGCATTGCTGTTAAGGGATCGGCGCTGACCGCGTCGGGCGGCCTGCCGTGGAAATCGTATGAACGCGTTGCGTCATCAACCGCGCCCTGCTGAATTCACTGTCTGCGTGCGGTGAACAATAGCAGACGGTGAGTCATGACTGTATGACGCTTGCGTGTTCCCCCCGGCTCGGGCACTTTCCCGCTGGCCGTGTCCGGACGGAACGGCGCGTGGCGGCAGAATCGAGGCCCGCCGGGTTCGAACTTTCGGAGATGCGGGACATGATCGATCTCTACACTTGGAGCACGCCAAACGGTCGCAAGGTCTCGATCATGCTGGAGGAGAGCGGGCTTCCCTACACGGTCTTCCCGATCGACATCACCAATTCAGAGCAATACGCGCCGGCCTTCGTCCATATTTCGCCGAACAGCAAGATCCCGGCGATCATCGACCGGGAGGCTGGTGTCAGCCTGATGGAGTCCGGAGCCATTCTGCTCTATCTCGCCGACAAGACCGGGCGGTTCCTGCCGCCCGAGGGGCCGGAACGCCTGCGCGTCATCGAATGGCTGATGTGGCAGATGGGCGGCTTCGGACCGATGCTCGGCCAGGCCCATCATTTCCTGCATTTCCATCCGGGCAAGGCGCCTTACGCCGAAGAGCGGTATGCCAACGAGGCGAGACGGCTCTATCGCGTGCTCGACCGCCAGCTTTCCGAGCACCAGTTCGTAGCTGGCGACTATTCGATCGCCGACATGTCGATCTGGCCATGGGCCAGTCGGTTCGCATGGCAGGGGGTCGATTTTGCGGAATATCCCAATGTCCGGCGCTGGTATCTCGAAGTTGCGGCGCGGCCAGCGGTCCAGCGCGGCTACGACGTGCCGAGTGTTTCCGCCGAGATTCCCATGCCCGCCTGAGTGGCGGACATGGGATTGCGGGTCTCAGGCGGGAATGGAAATACCGCGAACCGAGGCCGGGCGCTGCGAGCAGTCGGCGAACCAGCGCTGGACATTGGCGAGCTTGTCGAGGCCGGTGATCTCGCCGGCACCGTAGAAGCCGCCCAGCGTGCGGATCCAGGGCCACACCGCGATATCGGCGATGGTGTAGTCGTTGCCCATGATATAAGCGCGCCCGTCCAGCCGCTGCTCCAGCACCGCGAGCAGGCGTTTTGCTTCCGCCGTATAGCGTTCGCGCGGATAGGGATCCTTGACCTTGTCGGCCGCGAAATGATGAAAATGGCCGAGTTGCCCGAACATCGGCCCGAGTCCGCCCATCTGCCACATCAGCCACTGGATGCAGTGGTAGCGCTCGGCCGGATCGGCCGGGATCAGCTTTCCGGTCTTGTCGGCGAGATAGAGCAGGATCGCCCCGCTCTCGAACAGCGCCAGCGGCGCGCCGCCCGGACCGTCGGGATCAAGGATCGCGGGGATCTTGTTGTTGGGGTTTAGCGACAGGAATTCAGGTGTCATCTGATCGTTCGTCTCAAACGACACCTTGTGCGCCTCGTAGGGAAGGCCGAGCTCTTCCAGCGCGGCGGACACCTTGATGCCGTTCGGCGTGGCAAGCGAATAGAGCTGCAGCCGGTCGGGATGCGTCGCCGGCCAGCGGCGGGTGATCGGGAAGTTGTCGAGTGCGGCCATAAGTGCTTCTCCTGATGCGAGCTTTCTGTGCTTCTAGGGGATCATCGCGGGTCTGTCTCGGCGGATTTCCCGTCACAGGCCTCCGGTTTGGGTGCGGAACCGCTCGCGGTGCAATTTTGGTCTTGGACTTGTCACGATTGCGTGCTCGGATCTGCCTCCTTGGAAATGCGAACCGCATCGGCACCGGAGCACCCGGGGGTGGAATGGTCTCTCAACGGGCCGTCAAACCAGGCCGGAAGATCGGGGGAAGGGGTAGGCATGCGCGGCAAGTTCGGGTTCTTCGGCCTCGGCGGCCTGGTGGTTCCGGCGCTCGCCGGCCTGCTGGTCTTGGGTGTGACGGAAGCTCCGCAGGCACAGGCCCAGGACGCGTCGGAGCGACGGATCGTCACGATCGACAATGCCGACTATTTCGGCGCGGATTTCGAGACGCTCAAGGACGTCGACCTCGACACCTGCAAGGCGGCGTGCCTGGAGAGCAGGCAGTGCCGCGCCTTCACCTACAACACCTCGGCGCGCTGGTGTTTCATGAAATCCGATGTGGGCCAGTTGCAGGCCTTCACGGGCGCTGTGGCCGGGCGCATCGTCACGGTGGCGCGGCGCGACGATGCAAGCCGCAAGGCGCGTGGCGACGAACTGGCCTTCCTGTCCGGCTCGCTGGTGAGCGATGCGGCGGCCTATGCCCGGCGGTTGCCACGCGATTTCAGGGCGGGCGGAGAAAGCGTCGGCCAGTTGGAAAACCAGGCGCGCGCGGCCTTTGGCAGCCGCGATTTCGATGAGGCCGAACGCCAGTTCGCCCGTGCCCTGACGGTCGATGCCGAACGCCCGGACCTGTGGACAGGACTGGCCGGATCGTTGCTGGCTCAGCGGCCCTCGGACTGGCAGCGACAGCGCCAGGTGGAGGCCGATGCAACCGGTGCCGCGATCAACGCCTATCTGGTGTCCGGCAGCCAGGACGAGCGTGTCCAGGCCCTCGATATTCTCGTCTCGGCGCTGGAGCGCCGCCAACTGTACAAGCCGGCGATCAAAGCCCTGCGGGCCGCCCTCGCGCTTGAGGAGACATCGACGCGCCGTCAGCGTTACGACCAGATGGTGGCGAGCTACGGCTTCCGCATTCTCGACCATCAGGTCGATTCCGATGCGGCGACACCGCGCATCTGCGTCGTCTTTTCCGAAACCCTGCAGAGGGGGCTGGATTTCTCGCCCTTCGTGCAGGTGACCGGCGCGGGATCGGTTTCCATCGAGGGAGACGGTGCCCAGATCTGCATTGACGGCATTCGGCACGGCGAGCGCTACGGAGTGCTGCTGCGCTCGGGTGTCCCGTCGGCGGATGGCGAGACGCTGGACAAGTCGGCCGAACTGACCGTTTATGTCCGCGACCGCGAGCCCTCCGTGCGCTTCCTCGGTCGTGCCTATGTTCTGCCCTCGGGCGAGGGCGCCACGATCCCTCTGGTTACCGTCAACACCAACACCGTCGAGGCGGAGATCTACCGCATCGGCGAGCGCGGCCTTTCGCCCGCCCTGCGCGATCGCCGGATCCTGTCGCAGCTCGACAACTATCGCTCCGAGCAGGTCCGCGACGAGTATGGTGAAAAGCTGTGGTCGGGAACGGTCGAAACCGAACTCCGCCTGAACCAGGATGTGACCACCGCGGTTCCCGTCGCCGAGTTCGGGCTGACCATGCAGCCGGGCATCTACGCGATGGTCGCCCGGCCCCGCGGCGACACGCAGAACGCCTGGGGACCTCACGCAACCCAATGGTTCCTCGTCTCGGATCTTGGCGTCAGCGCCTATACCGGATCACAGGAAACGGCGGTCGTCGTTCGCAGGCTGTCCGATGCCGGCCCTGTCGAGGGAGCGAAAATTCGCCTGGTAGCGGTCAACAACGAGGTGCTGGGCGAGGCCACCAGCGATGCGGACGGCTTCGCGCGGTTCCCGCCCGGCCTGTCGCGCGGGACGGGCGGCAGGGCACCGGCGCTGGTCAGTGCCGAAACTCCCGAAAATGGCGACTATGCCTTTCTCGATCTGACCAAGCCGGCCTTCGATCTGTCCGACCGGGGCGTTGAAGGCCGCGCGGCGCCAGGTCCCGTCGATGTGTTCGCCTGGCTTGATCGTGGCGTGTTCCGCCCGGGCGAGACGGTTCATGTCGGCGCGATGGCCCGCGACCGCGATGCCCGGGCGACGGCCGACGTGCCCCTGACCTTCATTTATGAGCGTCCCGATGGGGTCGAGCACAGCCGAGTGATGATCGGTGACGCTGGCGCCGGCGGGCGGTCCCACGCCCTGCAGGTTCCTACCACCGCGCAGCAGGGGAGTTGGTCGGTCAGGATCCACGCGGACCCGAAGGGAGAGGCCTTGGCGCGCCTGTCGTTCCTGGTGGAGGATTATCAGCCGGAACGGGTGGATTTCACGCCGCAGACCGAGGCCAAGGCTTTCGACCCGGAGGCGCCGCCGACCGTCTCGCTGGAGGCGAAGTTCCTCTACGGTGCCCCCGCCTCGGGACAGCGCATCGAAGGAGAGGTCGTGGTGTCCCCGACCCGGCAGTCGCCGGCCTATCCGGGCTACACGTTCGGTCTGGCCGACGAGCAGATCTGGCCGGAACGGGCGTCCCTTCCCGACGGGATCTCGACCGATGACGACGGCAAGGCGAGCTTCACGCTTCCCGTGCCGCAGTTGCAGCCGACGACTGCCGGCTACACGGCCAGGGTGATCACCCGGGTGGTCGAAGCCGGCGGGCGCTATGTCGAGCGCAGCCTCGACCTGCCGGTCGTCGCCGACGGTCGCAGGATCGGTGTCAAGCCGACGTTCGACGGGGGCGTCGACGAGGGAGCTCCGGCCGAGTTCGAGATCATTGCCCTTGACGCGCAAGGCGAGCGGATCTCGGCGGACGTCCAGTGGACGCTCCTGAACATCGACACCCGCTACCAGTGGTACAGGTCGGATGGACGTTGGTCCTTTGAGCCGGTAACGACGAGCCGAAAGGTCTCAAGTGGCGACCTTGCTGTTACCAAGGACGGCTTGGCCCGTCTGTCGGTGCCGGTGAAGTGGGGCGAGTATCGCCTTGAAGTGGTTGCCAACGGGCGCGAGCCGGCAGCGACGAGCCTCACCTTCAATGCCGGCTGGTACGTCTCCTCGGCGTCGTCGCAGACGCCGGATGTGCTGGACGTCGGCCTCGACAAGACGGCTTACCGGTCTGGCGAGACGGCGAAGTTGCGGTTGAAGCCCCGTTTCGACGGCACCGCGCTGGTGTCGGTGATGGCGGATCGGCTGATCGAAAGCCGCGTGGTCGACGTGACGCAGGGCGAGACGGAGATCGATCTCACCGTCACCGATGACTGGAGCAGCGGTGTCTATGTCACCGCGACGCTGCTGCGTCCGATGGATGTCGAGGCGAAGCGGATGCCTTCGCGGGCGCTCGGCCTGCAGTGGCTTTCCGTCGATCCGGGCGAGCGTCGCCACGCGGTCGAGATCGAGGCGCCGGCCACCCTGCGCCCGCGTTCGACCATGGAAGTCGGCCTGACGATCCAGGGCCAGCCTGCCGGCACGCCGGCCTTCGTGACGGTTGCCGCGGTCGATGTCGGCATTCTCAACCTCACCCGTTTCCAGACCCCGGATCCGGCCGGCTGGTACTTTGGCCAGCGGCGTCTTGGTATGGAAATCCGCGACTACTACGGCGAACTCATCGACCGGACCGTGGGCGATCTCGGTGTGGTGCGGTCCGGCGGCGATGGCGGCGGACTGGCGTCCGCCGTGCCGCCGCCGCAGGAAGAGCCGATGGCGCTGTTCTCGGGCGTTGTTGAGACCGACACCGACGGACGCGCCATGGTCTCCTTTGAGGTGCCGGACTTCAACGGAACGGTGCGTCTGACCGCCGTCGCCTGGAGCGAAAGCGGCGTCGGGCATGCCGAGCGTGAGGTGACCGTGCGCGATCCGCTCGTTGTCACCGCCACCCTGCCGCGCTTCCTTGCACCGGAGGATCAGTCGCGTCTTCTGGTCGAGATCGACAATGTCGAGGGGCGGGCGGGTGACTATGTGTTGCAGACCGTTGTCGACGGGCCGGTCTGGCTGCAGGCGGAGGACGCCTCCCGCACGCTGACGCTTGCCGCCGGCGAACGGCAGACCCTGCGCATTCCGCTGATGGCCGACACAGGCACGGGAGATGCGTCCCTGACGCTGACGCTCGCCGGGCCGGATGGCCCGGTCGCGGAAAAGACCTTGGCTCTCGGCGTTCGCGACACCATGCCCCCCTTGATGCGTCGCTCCTTCGTGACGCTCGCGGCCGGTGCCGGCCTGACGTTGGACGGCGGCACGCTCGCCGGCATCGTGCCGTCCGGCGCCAGCGTGACGGTCTCGGCCGGCGGCGCCGCCCGGATCGACATTCCGGGCCTGCTCGCCGCCCTTGATCGGTATCCCTATGGCTGCACCGAACAGGTGACGAGCCGGGCGCTGCCGCTGCTCTATCTGAACGAACTCGCCGTCGCGAGCGGGTTGGAGACCGATGGCGAGGTGCGCAAGCGGGTGGAGCAGGCAATCGTTCGTGTGCTTGGAAACCAGAGCTCGAACGGGTCCTTCGGCCTGTGGTCGAGCTTCGGGTCTCAGGACACGTGGCTCGATGCCTATGTGACCGATTTCCTGCTGCGGGCACGTGAGCGGGACTACGACATCCCCTCGCTTGCCCTGGAGTCCGCGCTGGAGAACCTGGAGAACCGCATCGCCTATGCGTCCGATTTCAACGATGGCGGCGAGGCGATCGCCTATGCGCTCTACGTTCTGGCCAGCGCCGGACGCGCCTCGATCGGAGATCTGCGTTACTACGCGGATGTGAAACTCGACGATTTCGCAACGTCGCTCGCCAAATCGCAGATCGCCGCCGCGCTCGCGCTTTACGGCGAAGCCGGCCGCGCGGAGCGTGCTTTCGCTGCCGCGGTCGGGGAGAGCGGGCGCGTCGAGATGCTCAGCTACCGTTCGGACTATGGCACCGTGTTGCGCGACAATGCCGGTGTGCTGGCTTATGTGACCCGCGCCAGCGCCACGTCCGTTGATGCGGCGGCCCTGACACGCGATGTCGCCAATCGGCAGGACGCGACACCCGTGCTTTCGACGCAGGACATGGCCTGGCTGCTGCTTGCCGGTCATGAACTGGAGAAGAAGGCGGAGGCCGCGCGCTTTGCCGTGGATGGATCTCCGGTGTCCGGTCGGCTCGACAGGCGGCTTGCGGGCACGGCGGTGTCCGCACAGCCCATGCGGATCGAAAACCGCGGCGACAAGGCCACCGATGTGGTGATCACCGTCAGCGGCCGGCCGGTCGAGCCGGAGCCTGCCGGTGGTACCGGCTACAGCATCACCCGAGCGTTCTACGATCTCGACGGCAATGAACTGTCTACCGAAGCGGTGCCGCTCAACACCCGCGTGGCCGTGGTGCTGACGGTCACCCGTGATCGGCCGGGCAGGGGGCGGATCATGGTGGTGGACCGTCTGCCGGCGGGCCTCGTCATCGACAACCCGCGGCTGGTGCGCTCTGGTGACCTTGGTGGCCTGGACTGGTTGTCGACGGTGGACAACACGGAACATGTCGAGTTCCGTGACGACCGCTTCGTGGTTGCGCTGGACGAAACGCAGCAGAACCTCGACGTGATGACCTTCGCCTATCTGGCACGCGCGGCGCTGCCGGGCAGCTTCGCCCATCCGCCCGCGACGGTGGAAGACATGTATCGGCCCGATCTTGCGGCCCGCACCGACAC
The DNA here is from genome assembly GCF_900185735.1 of Stappia sp. P2PMeth1. Taxonomy (NCBI): domain Bacteria; kingdom Pseudomonadati; phylum Pseudomonadota; class Alphaproteobacteria; order Hyphomicrobiales; family Stappiaceae; genus Stappia; species Stappia sp. P2PMeth1. Next base: position 252,781 of record NZ_FYAW01000017.1, read on the forward strand.
CGGGCGGCTGGAAGTGCTCGGCCCGCTGCGCTGACGGTGGGGCGGGAAAGGCAGGCGGATGAGGCAGGCGAAACCTGGCAGGCGGGTGTGGCGACTGGCGATCGGCCTGTGCTGCGCCGGCCTCCTGGGTCTTGCCGCGCTCGCCGCGGCGCTGGCGGTCCAGGTTGCCACGCTGGATCGGGAGGATCTGCCCGGCGCCGTCGAGATGTCCCGGTCGGTGAGCGACCGGAATGGCCGGCTGTTGCGCGCCTTCCAGACGGCGGATGACCGCTGGCGGATGCCGGCTTCCCCCGAGGATGTGGATCCGCTCTATCTGAGCCTGCTTTTGGCCTATGAGGATCGACGGTTCAACGATCATCATGGTGTCGACCCGCTGGCGATCCTGCGGGCCGCCACCCAGTCGCTGGCGAACGGACGCATCGTCTCGGGCGCCTCGACGCTGACCATGCAGACCGCACGGCTGCTGACGGAGACGCCGACGCGCACGCCTGTGTCGAAGTGGCGGCAGATCGTGCTGGCGCTTGCGCTGGAGCGCCATCTGGACAAGCGGGAGATCCTGTCGCTCTACCTCGCTCGCGCCCCGTTCGGCGGCAATATCGAGGGCGTGCGGGCGGCCAGCCACGCATGGTTCGGCAAGGAGCCTGCCCGACTGACACCGGCGCAGGCGGCGCTGCTCGTGGCTTTGCCGCAGTCGCCCGAGGCACGCAGGCCGGATCGGTTTCCCGATGCGGCGCGCGTCGCACGCGATCGGGTGCTGGCGGCGGCGCAGGCAGCGGGCCTGCTCTCCCACGAGGATGTGGTCGCCGCGCAGAAGGAGGCCATCCCCCGCACGCGCCGGCCGGTGCCGATGCTTGCACCCCATGCAACGTGGCAGGCACTCGCCCGCAGCGAAGCGGCCGATCAGCGCCTGACCATCGATGCGGACGTGCAGGCCCGGCTCGAGGCGCTGGTCGCCGAGCGCGCCGGACGGCTCGGCAGCCATGTGTCGGCGGCCGTGATCGTTGCCGACCACGGCAGCGGCGAGATCCTGGCGCGGGTCGGATCGGCCGGGCTGCTGTCGCAGGCACGGCGCGGCCATGTGGACATGACGGGCGCCATCCGCTCGCCCGGTTCGACGCTGAAGCCGCTGATCTATGGTCTGGCCTTCGAACAGGGGGTGGCGCATCCCGACAGCCTGATCGAGGATCGGCCGACCACCGTCGCCGGTTACAGCCCGACGAATTTCGATCTTTCCTTTCAAGGCACGGTTCGTGTCCGCGAAGCCCTGACCGCCTCGCTCAACGTGCCAGCGGTCGCGCTGCTCGATGCGGTCGGCGTTGCCCGGTTCGTGTCGCGGCTCAAGCGCGCCGGCACCTCGCCGCGCTTCCCCGCCGGAGAGGCGCCGGGACTTGCGGCCGCGCTTGGCGGGTTCGGCATCTCGCTGCGCGACCTGGTAGCCCTCTATGCCGGCATCGCGCGGGGCGGCGTGGCGGTTCCGCTGCGCGAGAGCCTTGCCGAGGGGAGCGGAGAGGCGCTGCTGCCGGAGGGACGCCGCTTCCTGTCCGAGACCGCGGCCTGGCGGATCGCCGACATCTTGTCGGAAGTGCCGCCGCCCGATACGGCGAATGGTGCCGGCATCGCCTACAAGACCGGGACGTCCTACGGCTACCGTGATGCCTGGGCGATCGGGTTCGACGGTCGTCACACCATCGGCGTGTGGGTCGGGCGTGCCGATGGAACGCCAGTGCCGGGATTGACCGGCTACAAGTCGGCGGCGCCGCTGCTGTTCGATGCCTTTCAGCGTGTGGCCGCGCGGCGCACACCGTTGCCAAGGCCGCCTCGCGATTTCGATCCGGTGGCGGACGCGGTGCCAACGCCCATGCGCTACGCTCGCACGGTGGTGCGTCCGGACGGCCTGCATGCCCGGCGTGGGCCCGAGATATTCTTCCCGCCGGACGGAGCGACAGTGGACCTGGGACTTGGCGAGGGCCGCGATGCGGCGCTGGTGGTGAAGCTCCGCAGGGGACGGGCGCCGTTCCTCTGGCTCGCCAACGGGGCACCGGTGGCGAGCGGGCCCTTTGCGACATCGCTGGTCTGGCAACCGGACGGACCCGGCGCGTCCACCATCTCGGTCATCGACGCGGATGGCAATTCCGCCCGCGTGACGCTCGACCTCCGATGAGTCTACCCTGCCCGGAACTCATCGGGGGTGGGCAATCTCGGTCTCGTCTCTCGAGCCCCGCCGTGTTCCGGCTCCCACGCGAGACGACGTCGGAAACTGCCGCGACAAGTGCGATTGCCGCGACCGCGGGAGAAGTCCGGCTCAATGTTGCGTCAGTCCCGCGCGCCGACTATTGTGCGCCACCCGGACAGCCTGTCCGGTCAAACGCCACACTCCAAGAGGTCCAGCATGTTCAAGGGATCCATCCCCGCACTCGTCACGCCGTTTCGCAATGGAGCGGTCGACGAGAAAGCGTTCCAGGAGTTTGTGGACTGGCAGATAAAAGAGGGCAGCCATGGGCTTGTGCCGGTGGGCACCACTGGCGAGAGCCCGACGCTGAGCCATGACGAGCACAAGCGCGTCATCGAACTGTGCATCGAGGCCGCCGGCGGCCGCGTGCCGGTGATGGCGGGCGCGGGCTCGAACAACACCGTCGAGGCCATCGACTTCGCCACCCATGCGGAGAAGGCCGGCGCGGACGCCCTGCTGATCGTGACACCCTATTACAACAAGCCGAACCAGGCTGGTCTGATCGCCCACTATCGGGCCATCGATGCTGTCGTCGGCATCCCCATCTACATCTACAACATCCCCGGCCGGTCGGTGATCGACATGCAACCGGAGACGATGGCGGAGCTGTTCAGGACGTCGCGCAACATCAAGGGGGTGAAGGACGCAACTGCGAACATGTCGCGTGCCAGCCGCCAGCGCGAGCTGTGCGGGCCGGATTTCGTCCAGTTGTCGGGCGAGGATATCACCGCGCTCGGCTTCAACGCCCATGGCGGGACGGGCTGCATCTCGGTCACGGCGAATGTTGCGCCGCGGCTCTGTTCGCAGTTCCAGGAGGCGATGCTGGCAGGCGATTTCGCAACGGCCTTGTCGATCCAGGATCGGCTGGCACCGCTGCACAATGCGCTGTTCATCGAGCCGAACCCGACCGGGGCGAAATACGCCCTGTCGCTGCTCGGCAAGCTCGAGAACGAGCTGCGCCTGCCGCTGGTTCCGGTCTCCGAGCCGACCAAGGCTGCAATTCGCGATGCCATGACCCATGCGGGTCTGCTCAACTGACAAGGACGGTTTGCCGGGCGGCGTGATCCGCTGCCCGGCGCCGGTAAATGAAAATGGCCCAGAAGAGCGCCGCCGACAGCAACCGCAAGCTTATCGCCGACAACCGCAAGGCCCGGTTCAACTATGAGATCGAGGACACGCTGGAAGCGGGGATCGAGCTCAAGGGGACCGAGGTCAAGGCGCTGCGCGAGGGCAAGTCGATGATTGCCGAATCCTACGCCAGCTTCGAGGGCGGGGAGTTCTGGCTGATCAATTCCTACATTCCCGAATACCTGCAGGCCAACCGCTTCAACCATGAGCCGCGCCGCAAGCGCAAGCTCCTGTTGCACAAGCGGGAAATGGCCAAGCTCGCCCTCGCCGTCGACAAGGACGGCAAGACGATCGTTCCCCTGAAGCTCTATTTCAACGAAAAGGGACGGGCCAAGGTCGAGCTCGCACTTGCGCGCGGCAAGAAGCTGCACGACAAGCGCGAGACCGAGCGTCAGCGCGACTGGAACCGGGAAAAGGCGCGCCTGTTGAAAAACGCTGGATAAGCTGGGGGAAAACTCTGGGTGAGTGGTGGAAAACGCAGTGCGCGTTTTTGCTTTGTTCCTGATATTTTACTTCAGAAAACTTCCACAACTTACTCGAAGTTCACGAGATCCGGATTTTAGAGGATCGTGCTCAACAGCGCGCGCCTTTCGCTGTCGATCGGAACCGGACGCCTTGTGGATCGATCGACCTGAACATGGACGAAGCGGCCTTGCGCGCTGGCGGCATGTTCTTCGCCGGCAAAGAGTGCGATCTCATACGTCACCGACGAGCCCCCGAGCCGGGCGACCCTGACCCCGGCCGTCACTGTGCCGGGAAAAGTCAGTTCCGAGAAATAGGCGCATTGCGTCTCGACGACGAGAAACACCGTCTCGGAGCCTCGCGGATCGAGCACGCCTTCTTCGATCAGCCAGCCGTTCACCGCTGTATCGAAATAGCTCAGATACTCGACATTGTTGACGTGGCCGTAGATGTCGACATCCATCCAGCGCGTCGGGATCGACCGGAACAGGCGGAAATCGTCACGGGTCAGCGGTGTGGGGCGGGTCATTGGCAGACACTCCCTCTCGTCACAGCGTGCGGCGGCCGAACGTGTTCGTGCGCGGAAAGCCGTTGGGGGGCAGGCGTCCTGCCTGGGCGCGGTCGCCGCGCCAATCCGTCAACTCGTCCATCTTGCGGTTGAAGCTGCGTCCGGACGAGTCGACCCAGGACAGGCCGTCCTCGGCCTTGAACACCGTCACGTCGGACACGCCGCCGTCGCGATAGCGCTGCAGCCGCACGCCGCGCCCACGTGCCATCTCCGCAACCTGTGCCAACGGGAAGACGAGCAGCTTCCGGTTGCGCCCGATGATCGCCACATGGTCGCCCTCGGCGGCAACGCAGAGCCGCGCCTCGATCGGCGGCGTCACATTGAGAACCTGCTTGCCCTTGCGGGTATTGGCGACGACATCGGCCTCGTTGACCACGAAGCCGCGCGCTTCGTCGGAGACGACGAGAAGCTTCCGGTCGCCTCGATAGACGAAGACGTCGATGACGTCCTGACCTTCCTCCATGTCGACCATCAGGCGGATCGGCTCGCCATGCCCGCGCCCGCCCGGCAGCTTGTCGGCGCCGAGCGTGAAGAACTTGCCGCCGGTGGTGAAGACGAGCAGCTTGTCCGTCGTCTCCGCCAGGAGGTGCAGTTTCAGGCTGTCGTCCTGCTTGAAGGTCAGCGAGGAAAGGTCGGACTGATGCCCTTTCAGGGCGCGGATCCAACCTTTCTGCGAGATGACGACGGTGATCGGTTCCTTCTCGATCATCGCCTGATGAATGTCGGTCAGGTCGTGATCGGGTGCATCGCCGAAAGTCGTGCGGCGCTTGCCGAGCGGTGTTTCCGGTCCGTAGGCCTTGGCCATCTCGCCGATCTGCTTGCCGATCTTTGTCCACTGGCGCGCCTCGGAGCCAAGCAGCGTCAGCAACTCGTCGCGCTCGGCGGTGAGCTTGTCGTGCTCCTTGCGGATCTCGAGTTCCTCGAGCTTGCGCAGCGAGCGCAGCCGCATGTTGAGGATCGCCTCGGCCTGCACGTCCGTCAGGCCGAAGGCCGCCTTCAGCGACGCCTTGGCATCGTCCTCCTCGCGGATGATGCGGATCACCTCGTCGAGGTTGAGATAGGCGATAAGGTAGCCGCCGAGCACTTCCAGCCGATGCTCGATCTGCGCCAGCCGGTGCTGCGAACGGCGAACCAGGACGTCCTTGCGGTGGTCGAGCCACTCCTGCAGGGCCTGCTTGATCCCCATCACCATGGGAATGCGGCCGCCCGACAGGACGTTCATGTTGAGCGAGAAGCGGTTCTCCAGGTCGGTGAGCTTGAACAGCGACTCCATCAGCAGCGCCGCATCGACATTCTTGCTGCGCGGCACGAGGACGAGGCGGACATCCTCGGCGGACTCGTCACGAACGTCGTCGAGCAGCGGCAGCTTGCGGGCCTGCAGCAACTCCGCGATCTTCTCGATCAGCCGCGACTTCTGCACCTGATAGGGGATCTCGGTGACCACGACCTGCCAGGTGCCGCGGCCAAGATCCTCGACCTCCCAGCGAGCCCGCACGCGGAAGCCGCCGCGGCCGGTCTCATAGGCCTCCAGGTAGGCCGCGTCGCTCTTGACCAGAATGCCGCCGGTCGGAAAGTCCGGCCCTTGGATGAACTGCAGCAGGTCTTCGGTCGAGGCGCCGGGCGTCTTGATCAGATGCTGCGCGGCGGCGCAGAGCTCGCCGATATTATGTGGCGGAATGGACGTCGCCATGCCGACGGCGATGCCGGCCGCGCCGTTCGCCAGCAGATTGGGAAACCCGCCCGGCAGCACCACGGGCTCCTTGTCGAGCCCGTCATAGGTCTCGCGGAAGTCGACCGCGTCCTCATCCAGTCCGTCGAGGGTGCGCACGGCGATGTCGGTGAGGCGCGCTTCCGTGTAGCGCATGGCCGCCGCGCTATCGCCGTCGATATTGCCGAAGTTGCCCTGACCGTCGACCATCGGGTAGCGGACGGCAAAGTCCTGCGCCAGGCGGACGAGCGCGTCGTAGATCGCCTGGTCGCCATGCGGGTGATATTTACCCATGACGTCGCCGACGACGCGGGCGCATTTCTTGAAGCCGGCATTCGGATCGAGCTTGAGCAGCCGCATCGCATAGAGGAGGCGACGATGCACGGGCTTCAGCCCGTCGCGTACATCCGGCAGCGCGCGGTGAGTAATAGTCGACAGCGCGTAGGAGAGGTAGCGCTCCTCGAGCGCCGAACGAAGGTCGACAGGCTCGATGCCGCCCGGCTGAATCAGGTCTTTTCCCATGCCTTACTCGCTACAGGCATTCGCGGTCCGAGGCAATGCGCGAGCCGTCGCCAATGGCGGTTTTCAGCCGCTTTCCGCCTCTTGGAGCTGGCGCTTGATCGCCTCGATGAACCCGTCGCGGGCCGGAGACATCTGTAGCAGGCGCGGGGCGAGAACATGCCGGTCGAGAAAGTAGCCGGTGAGGTGGAAGGCATCCTCCAGCGCCTTGCGATCGGGAAGCGTCGCGGAAGGTTCGGAAGCGATACCGCCCTCGCGTGCCGACGATGTCGCCGGCGCCAAAAACGGCGGCAGGGGCAGCAGGCGAGGGGCGTAAGGAAGCCCCGCCTCGCGGCAGACCGCGCGTCCCGATTTCGGCGACACGTAGATCAGGTCGTCGCTGCGTCCCGTTGCGGCACATTCCGTCAGGTCCAGCCCGAAGCCGAGCTCTGCAAGGACCTGCAGCTCGAAATGCACCATCAGCGCACCGGCGACCAGCGGCTCGTGCAGATGGGCGATGATCGCCTCGAGCCCGTCATGAAGCTGCGGATGCGGATCGCGTTCAGGGAGGAAGTGCAGCAGGGCCGCGAGCGCCTGGATGCCGTAGACGCCGGTCGAACTGGTCATCAACTGGGCGGCGCGCAGTTCCAGCGGCTCGATGGCGTAGAGACCGAGGTGATCGTCGAGGCGGGCCCGCCAGACGAGGCCGACGCGGTTTCCCGGCTGCAGTGCCGCCTGCATGCGCCGGCTGCGCCCGCCGCGCACGAGACCCAGATGCCGGCCGCGCTCGCGCGTCATCGCCTCGAGGATCAGGCTGCTCTCGCCGTGTTTCCTCGTCGCCAGGATGATGCCGTCAGCGCTCCATTCCATGGGTATGCGGCCAGATCGGTGAGAGGTGCTACCTTGGGAACTCCAGGCCCATTTCGCGGTAGCGCTCGGGGTCGTCGGACCAGTTCTCGCGCACCTTGACGAAGAGGAACAGGTGGACCGGGCAGCCGGCGGCCTCGGCGATTTCGGCGCGGGCGGCCTGCGAGATCGCCTTGATGGTGCGTCCGCCCTGGCCGAGCACGATCATCTTCTGGCTGTCGCGCTCGACATAGATCGTCTGCTCGATACGGACCGAACCGTCCTTGCGCTGCTCCCAGGCCTCGGTCTCCACCGTCGACATGTAGGGGAGTTCCTGATGCAGGCGCAGGAACAGTTTCTCGCGAGTGATCTCGGCAGCCAGCATGCGCATCGGCAGGTCCGAGGCCTGGTCCTCCGGATAGAGCCAGGGGCTTGGTGGGACGCGCTCGGCGAGATCTTCCATCAGGTCGTCGAGACCGGAGCCGGTGACGGCCGACACCATGAAGGTCTTGTCGAACTGGACGATGTCGTTGGCCTTCTGCGCCAGCGCCAGCAGTTTCTCGCGCCTGGTGACGTCGATCTTGTTGAGGATCAGCAACTTCGGCAGCTTCACATCCGCGAGCCGCTCCAGGATGCTGGCGACCTGATCGTCAATGCCCTTGCGCGCATCGATCAGCAGGGCAACCACGTCAGCCTCGCGCGCGCCGCCCCAGGCGGTGTCAACCATGGCGCGCTCCAGTCGCCGCGTGGGACGGAAGATGCCCGGCGTGTCGACGAAGATCACCTGCGAGGCCCCGTGCATGGCGATGCCGCGCACCAGGGTGCGCGTCGTCTGCACCTTGTGGGTGACGATAGAGACCTTCACGCCGACAAGGGCGTTGAGCAGGGTCGACTTGCCGGCATTCGGCGCCCCGATCAGCGCGACGAAACCGGCCCTGGTGGCGGTCTCGTTCGTCTCGGGGGACATGCCGGTGCCCTCGGTCGGGGCCTGATCGCTGGTGCTCACTTGATATCCGTCTCCGTCCAGACGCCTTCCCGCAGGAGAGCCGTCTCTGCCGCCCGCTGTTCCGCGAGCCGTTTCGATCCGCCGGTTCCCGTGGCCGGCTCGTATCCGTCGATCTCCACCTGGACGGTGAAGCTGGGCGCGTGGTCCGGGCCGCTGCGCTCCGTCATCACGTATCGCGGGGCGGCCTTGCCGCGTCCTTGCGCCCATTCCTGCAGCATCGTCTTGGCATCGCGCAACGGGCCGGTATAGCCGGTCATCCGTGGTCCCCAGTGGCGCTCGATCAGAGTTTGCGCCGCCTCGAGCCCGCCGTCCAGATAAACGGCGGCAATCACCGCCTCGCAGACGTCGGCGAGGATCGCCATCTTGCGCTTGCCGCCGGTCTGAGCCTCGCTCTCGCCAAGGCGGATGGCATCGCCGAGCTTCAGGTCCCTGGCGACTTCCGCGCAGGTCTCCTTGCGCACAAGCTGGTTCAGCCGCCGCGCCAACTCGCCTTCCTCGGCCCTGGGAAAGCTGCGATGCAGCATCGTCGCGACCGCGAGCCCGAGCACCCGGTCGCCAAGGAACTCCAGACGCTGGTAGCTTGCCGCCGGCCCGCTACGCGCGGTGGCGCTGCCATGGGTCAGGGCGCGCGCGAGAAGCTCACCGTCGCGAAAATCATGGCCGAGGCGCTTCTGCAGTTGCGCCTCGGCCTTTTTCTGCACATCGGAGTTCATGTCGAGGTCTCTAGGCCACCTGCTTCACAGCAGCTTGAACAGCCGGCTGCCGCGCACGGTCCAGGGCCACTTCCAGAACATCCAGGCCGACGCATCCTCGTCGACGGAGAAGAACAGCATCTCCGCGCGGCCGACAAAATTCTCGAAGGGAACATAGCCGACGGCGGACAGGACACGGCTGTCGGTGGAGTTGTCGCGGTTGTCGCCCATCATGAAGTAGTGGCCGGGCGGCACCTTGTAGATGCCGGTATTGTCCCAGGTGCCCCGGGTCGTCAGGTCCAGCGTGTCGTAGGTGACCCCATTGGGCAGCGTTTCCCGATAGCGGGGAACACGCCGCACATTGCCGAACTGGTCGGTCGTGATGAAATCGTCGATCTGGGTCCGTTCCACCGCCGTGCCGTTGATATGCAGAACCCCGTCGATCATCTGGATTTCGTCGCCGGGCAGACCGATGACGCGCTTGATGTAGTCGACGGAGGTATCCTTCGGCAGCTTGAAAACGGCGACGTCGCCGCGCTCCGGTTCGCTCGCCCAGATGCGCCCCTCCATCGGAACGAGCCCGTAAGGGAACGAGTATCGGGAGTAGCCGTAGCTGTATTTCGACACGAAGAGATAGTCGCCGATAAGCAGCGTATCCATCATCGAGCCGGACGGGATATTGAAGGGCTGGAACAGCAGGGTCCGCACCACCAGGGCCAGCAGCAGCGCCTGCACAAGCACCTTCACGGTCTCGTAGAGGCCACCTTCCTTGCTCTTGCTATCGTCGGACACGCTCATTTTTTCCTTCGTGACGGTCGCTCCCCGGCGCCGGCCTGATGGCTTGCGGCCCGTCTGGGAGGCAGTCCCGCCCGTGCCGCATCGCCGCTGATCTTCGGCTGGATTCGGGAAAGGGACTGCGCCTTGTCTCCAAGGCTTGTACCGGCTTGCCCCAATTGACGCAATGCAAACGCCGCGCGCCGCGCCAGGGCGCAGGGTCCGCGCTGGTTTCCCGCGGAATTTTCAGGGTCTGGCGCTTGCCCGCCCCGCATCCATCCGCCGCCGCATTTCGCGGATTGCCGCTTCCAGGCCGATGAAGATGCCTTCGCCGACGAGGAAGTGGCCGATGTTCAACTCGGTAAGCTCAGGGATCGCCGCGACGCCTTCCACAGTGTCAAAGGCAAGGCCGTGTCCAGCATGGACCTCCAGCCCCAATGCCACGCCGTACCGGGCGGCCTCGCGGATCCGGTCGAGTTCCAGGGCTGCCGCTTTCGCGTCGCCGTCATTGTGAAGATCGCAATAGCGACCGGTATGCAGTTCCACCACGGGTGCGCCAAGGGCGACTGCGGCATCGAGTTGAGCCTTGTCGGCCTCGATGAACAGCGAGACGCGCGTACCGTTGTCGGCAAGGGTCGCGATCAAGGGCTTCAGGTGGTTATGCTGGCCGCGTGCGTCGAGGCCGCCTTCGGTCGTCCGTTCCTCACGCTTTTCTGGCACGATGCACGCCGCGTGCGGGCGCGCCTCGAGAGCGATCTTCAGCATTTCCTCGGTTGCCGCCATCTCGAAATTCAGCGGCAGGTCGATTTCCTTGCTCAGTCGCGCGATGTCGTGGTCGGAGATGTGGCGGCGGTCTTCGCGCAGATGCGCCGTGATGCCGTCGGCGCCGGCCTGGGCCGCGAGATGCGCGGCACGCACCGGATCGGGAAACCGGCCGCCGCGCGCGTTGCGGATCGTTGCCACGTGATCGATGTTGACGCCAAGACGCAGGCGCTGACTGAGCATGGGAAACTCCTGGGGAGGTCGGTCTGTCGAACCGGAAGGCAGGTTTGCGCCACTATGTGGCTTCCATCTCCTGTCTTCAACGGGAAAGCGACTGGCGGGGTCGCTCTCACCGCGTCAGGCGTCGGCGTCGTGCGTTGCGCCCTTGACGCCGCCGGGGAGCCGGCGCGATGCCAGCTTGAGACGGCGCGAGCGTTGATAGGCGCGCACGCTGTAGAACACCAGGAAATAGAAGATCGTCGCGGTCAGCAGGCCGAGCGGGACCGCCCCCACCAGCATCGGCTTGATCAGCGGCAGGAGCGTATCCAGCGACTTCTCGAGAAAGCCTCCGTCCAGATGCCTGTCGATGGTGCGGTGGTCGAGGGTCTTGGCCTCGCCATAGATGATCATGGAGCCGACCTTGTAGGTCGAGGCCCAGATGAAGGGAAAGGTGAGGGGATTGCCCACCGCTGTCCCCAGTGCGGCGGCGACCATGTTTCCGCCGACGATGAAGGCGAGAACGAAGCTCAGAAGGAAATGCAGCCCGATGAAGGGCGTGATCGAGGCAAAGGCGCCGGCGGCGAAGCCGAGGGCGATCGCATTCGGGCTGGCTGTCAGCCTCAGCACACGCTTCGAGAAGTACCGGGCGGAGCGAGCGAAGCTGTGACGCGGCCAGACTGCGACGCGCAGGCGTTCCAGATGGTTCGGCTTGTCACGACGTTTGAAAAGCATGCCTCGTCTTCACGTCCTCTTGTACGTCCGCCAGCGGCGATGCCCGGTCAGCCGATCTCGCGTGTGACGCTGGACACATTCGGCTTTGCCCGTAGCTGATTGATGATGCGATTCAAGTGCTTCAGATCCCATACCTCAAGATCGATAAGGATTTCATGAAAATCTGCGGCTCGTCGCAGCATTTTCAGATTGTCGATATTACCACCCAGTTCGGCAATCGTTGCGGCAATCGTCGCGAGAGATCCAGGTTCGTTGAGGGCGTAGACATTGATGCGCGCCGGGAAGCGTTCCCGCTTCTCTCCGCCCATGTCCCAGCGAACGTCCAGCCAACGATCCGTTTCATCCTCGAACGCCTGAAGTGCCGGCGACTGTATCGGATATATGGTGACGCCGACGCCCGGTGTCAGGATGCCGACGATACGATCGCCGGGGACGGCGCCTCCTTCCGGCGCAAAGGAGACGGGAAGATCGCCGGACAATCCGCGAATCGGCAGTGATCCCTCGCCGTGGCGGCCGTCCTCGCCATCCGGGATGCGGAACTTCATGCCGCTTCCGGACTCAAGGCCGAACCAGCCCGGCTCGCCGGACTGCATCGCATTTGGCAGACGGTCGTCCTGGTAATCCGGGTAAAGGGTGGTGACGATCTCGTGCGCCCGCATTTCGCCGCGTCCGACCGCGGCGAGCAGATCCGCAAGCGCGCTGAAGCCGAGATCGGGCAGCGCCCCTTCGATCCGCTCCTCGTTGAACGCATGCCCTGCCCGACGGAACGCCCTTTCGAGAATGTGCCGGCCCAGCGAGCCATATTGCTGGCGGGCGTTCTCGCGGGTCGCGCGACGGATCGCGGCGCGGGCCTTGCCGGTAACGGCGATCGATTCCCAGGCCGGAGGCGGCGTCTGTGCCTGGCTGCGAACGATGTCGACCTCGTCGCCGTTGCGAAGCTCGGTGACGAGCGGCATGATCTGGCCATTGACCTTGGCGCCGACGCAGGTGTTGCCGATATCGGTGTGGACCGCATAGGCGAAGTCGATGGGCGTTGCGCCGCGGGGCAGGGCGATCAGTCGGCCCTTCGGTGTGAAACAGAACACCTGGTCGTGGAACAGCTCCAGCTTGGTGTTTTCGAGGAATTCTTCGGGCGTATCACCCTGCGACAGCAACTCGATCGTGCGCCGCAGCCATTCGTAGGCGCGGCTTTCGTCGTTGAGCTTGTTGATGTTTCTGCCGCCCAGCTCGCCATCCTTGTAGAGCGCGTGCGCGGCGATCCCGTATTCGGCGACGCGGTCCATCGCCGTTGTGCGGATCTGCAACTCGACGCGCTGACGGCTGGGACCGACGACGGTCGTGTGGATCGACCGGTAGTCGTTCTGCTTGGGAGTCGACAGATAGTCCTTGAAGCGATCGGGCACCGCCGGCCAGGTTGTGTGGACCACGCCGAGCACCCGGTAACAGGCCTCGACCGTGCCGACCACCACGCGAAACCCGTAGATGTCCGACAATTGTTCGAAGGCGATCGACTTCGACTGCATCTTGCGGAAGATCGAGTAGGGCCGCTTCTCCCGCCCCTTGACCAGAGCCGCGATGCCACGCTCTTCCAAGCGCGCCATCAGGTCGTGCTCGATGTCGGTGATCAGGCTCTTGTTCTTGTCGCGAAGCGCCGTCAGCCGATCGGTGATCGTGGAATAGGCATCCGGATTGAGGGTCCTGAAGGCGATGTCCTCCAGTTCCTCGCGCATGTCGTGCATGCCCATGCGTCCGGCGAGCGGCGCATAGATCTCCATCGTCTCCTCGGCGATCCGGCCGCGCTTGTGCTCCGGCATATGGTGGAGCGTACGCATGTTGTGGAGCCGGTCCGCCAGCTTGACGAGCAGGACTCGCACGTCATCGGCGATCGCAAGGAGCAGCTTGCGGAAGTTTTCCGCCTGCTTCGCGCGCTTGGATGCAAGATCGAGACGCTTGATCTTGGTCAGTCCGTCGACGAGCTTGCCGATCTCGGGACCGAACATCCTGTCGATCTCGTCGCGGGTCGCGGATGTGTCTTCGATGGTATCGTGCAACAGGGCGACAGCAATGGTCGCGTCGTCGAGGCGCAGATCCGTGAGAATCGCGGCGACTTCGAGAGGGTGGGAGAAGTAGGGATCTCCCGACGCGCGCTTCTGGGTGCCATGCTTCTGCATGGCATAGACATACGCCTTGTTGAGAAGCGCCTCGTCGGCATTCGGATTGTATCGCTGGACCTTCTCGACCAGCTCATATTGCCGCATCATTGCGGAAACGCCTCACACATCGGTGCGGCCGAGACCATGCCGCTGTCCCACGGGACGCCACGACAGACGACTGCAGGGACAGACGACCGCACGCCGCCGCTCGGCGGCATACGCCGCCAGGCGTCCGCGTTCAGATGTCGTCCTTGCGCTCCGGCGGCACAAGGCCCTCGAGGCCGCGCAGCAGATCTTCCTCGGACATGCGGTCGAACTCGACCGAGCTGTCGTCGACGGCGTTGACCTCGGTTCCGCCTTGACTCTGCGAGGAGGTGTTGGGGACCATCGGAACGGCTTCCGCCTCCGGCTCGTCCACCTCGACATACTTCTGCAGCGAGTGGATCAGATCTTCCTTCAGGTCCTCGGGGCTGATGGTCTGCTCGGCGACCTCCCGCAGGGCAACGACAGGATTCTTGTCGTTGTCGCGATCGATGGTCAACGGCGAGCCGTTGGAAATCATCCGGGCCCGATGGCTCGCAAGCAGCACCAGTTCGAAGCGGTTCTCGACCTTGTCGATGCAGTCTTCGACTGTCACGCGCGCCATAGGTATGCTCCATTTAAACGGTTGTCAGCAAGCGGCGATATGTACTGTGTTGCACCGCAAGACGCAAGCCTTACGAGGAAGGAGGCTACGGTTTTGTTTTTTAATCACGTTTCTAATTTCGCCATGTTTTCCTGTAGACTCTTTCCTTAAACCTGCAGAAGCTCAGTTGCCGCTTTATGGCAAAATGGTGTAGGTGGAAATACTCACAGACGGTTGAGTGTACCGTCCAAAGCAAAAAGACGGGATGCTTGCAGGATTGCATCCCATGGGCACGGAAGCCGGATGGAAATCCGGATTGCAGGTCGATCCGAAAACGATGTCGAGTCGAGCCTCAACTCCTGACGCGGTGGGCGAACCCGCGTCATAAGGCAGCTCGCTGACTTTCCCTTGGGTGCGCTTCTCCCTCGGGGTGGTGGTCGCCCTGCATTGCAATGAAAGGTATTGTACGAGATGTTCGATCCACGAGAGAAGGTTGCGTTGTTCATTGACGGCGCGAACCTGTATTCGACTGCGCGCAGTATTGGATTTGATATTGACTACAAGATGCTGCTTCAGGAATTCCAGAAGACTGGGTATCTTTTGAGGGCGTATTACTATACGGCTCTGATCGAGGACCAGGAATATTCGTCGATCCGTCCGCTGATCGACTGGCTGGATTACAATGGCTACAAAGTTGTCACCAAGCCGGTGAAGGAGTTCGTGGACTCGACCGGGCGTCGCAAGATCAAGGGCAACATGGATATCGAGCTTGCGGTCGATGCCATGGAAATCGTCGAGCATGTCGATCACATCGTCCTGTTTTCCGGCGACGGCGATTTTCGTCCGCTGGTCGAGGCCCTGCAGCGCAAGGGCCGAAAGGTCAGTGTCGTCTCCACCTTGCAGACCCAGCCGCCGATGATTGCCGACGACCTGAGACGGCAGGCCGATCATTTCATCGACCTCGCGAATCTTGCCAAGAAGGTCGGACGCGATCCCGCCGAGCGGCCGGCACGGCCGGCGCCGCGCCGCGCCGAGGTGGAAGAAGACGACGATTATTGAGGCAGGTCGCGGTGTCAGACCTGCCTGATCCTGGACGGGACTGCCCGTTCTGCCCGCGTCTCGTGGCCTTTCGCGAGCGGCACAGGGCGGAGCAGCCTGTCTGGCACAACGCGCCTGTTCCAACCTTCGCCTCCGAGCGGCCCCGGTTGCTGATCGTCGGACTTGCGCCGGGCCTGAGGGGCGCGAACCGCACCGGGCGTCCGTTTACCGGCGACTATGCCGGGGATCTCCTCTACGAGACGTTGGTGGATTTCGGCTTTGCGCGTGGCCAGTACCAGGCGCGACCGGATGACGGGCTCGAACTCGTTGATGCCGCCATCACCAATGCAGTGAGATGCGTTCCGCCGGAGAACAAGCCGACAGGGGCGGAAATCCGAACCTGTCTGCCCTATCTCGCGCAGACCTTCGAGGCCTTGCCTTCGCTCAAGGCTGTGGTGGCGCTCGGGCGTATTGCGCATGATGCGACGCTGTCAGCCCTGGGTGTCAGGCGCGCGGCCCACCCTTTCGGCCACAACGCGCGGCACGAGCTTTCGTCAGGACCCGTTCTGTTCGACAGCTATCATTGCTCCCGCTACAACACCAACACCGGCCGGTTGACCCGCGAGATGTTCCGCGACGTCTTTGCGGCGGTGCGTGTGCAGGTGGATGCGGCGCGGGACGATTGAGGCGATCACATCACGCCGATGCGATCAGGTGGACGGTTCTGCGTCGGGCTCCGCGGCGGAAAACCAGCCGCGCGGGCCAAGATGATCCTGCGGCTGGAAGCGTGCCTTGTAGTCCATCTTGGGCGAGCCCTGCACCCAGTAGCCAAGATAGACATAGGGCAGACCCAGCGCCCTTGCGCGTTCCACATGGTCGAGGATCAGGTGGGTGCCGAGACTTCGGAGCGGAGCTTCGGGCTCGAAGAAGGAATAGACCATCGACAGTCCGTCGCTCAGCCGATCGGTAAGGGCGACCGCGAGAAGCGGGCCGGCACCACGGCCGGTGAGGAACGTATCCGGCCCCCGTCGGCGGTATTCGATCAGCATCGTCTCCACATGGGTGTCCTCGATCATCATCGCATAGTCGAGAACGGTCATATCCGACATGCCGCCATTGGCGTGTCGTGCGTCGAGATAGCGGCGGAAAAGGTCGTATTGCTGCGACGAGGGGGCCGGATCGCTGATGCTGCCCACCAGATCCGCGTTTCGCTTCCACAGGCGGCGGAAGGATCGGGTCCAGCGAAAATCATCGACACGCACCCGGATGGAGACGCAGGCGCGGCAGTTCTCGCAGGCGGGACGATAGGCGATGTTCTGGCTGCGGCGGAACCCGCCCTGGGTGAGCACGTCGTTGAGGATTTGCGCCCGCGAGCCGACGAGATGCGTGAAGACCTTTCTCTCCTGCTTGCCAGGCAGGTAGGGGCAAGGCGACGGCGCAGTCAGGTAGAATTGCGGTGTGTCGGTCGGATGTCGCGTCAAGTGCGTCCTTCCCGCTCAGCGCGTCTCACTACATCGAGAAGCCATAATATATGGGTGCGACAAAAGTGAAAGTCAGCCAGAGCAACAGCGCGAGCGGTGTGCCGGCGACGATAAAATCCGAAAACCGGTAGTGGCCGGGCCCCATGACGATCAGGTTGGTCTGGTAGCCGATCGGCGTCGCGAAGGAGCAGTTGGCGGCGAAGATGACGCAGGTGACGAAGGCTTCCACCGGCATGCCGCTCTGGATCGCCATGTTGACGGCGATTGGTGTGAACAGCACCGCAGTTGCGTTGTTCGACAGAACGTTGGTCAGCAGCATGACCAGCAGGAAGAGGGAGGACAGCATCACCATCGGCCGCTGACCCTCAAGTGCCAGCACCAGGAGATCGGCGATCATGCTGGCTCCGCCGGTGACTTCCAGGGCGCTGGCAGCCGCGATGGAGGCGCCAATGAGCATGAAGATCCGGCTGTCTACCGCGCGCAGCGCCTGCCGCGTGTTGAGGCACCCGGACAGCACCATCGCCAGGGTCGCCGTGATCGAGGCGATGACGATGGGGACGAGGCCGCTGGCGCTGGCCGCCACCATCAGCGCGAAGATGGCGAGCGCTCGCGGGGCCATGCGCCGCGGCGGCAGCTCTGCGGTCGACCAGTCGAGCAGCAGCACGTCGCGGTTCGTGCGCAGCTTCTGGACGCTGGAGGCGTGGCCGGCGACCAGAAGAACGTCTCCCGGCTCGAGCCGGATTTCCGTCATCGCCATGCGCGGCATCCGCGACCGGCGCTGAACGCCCATCACCACGCAGTCCGTCTCGCTGTGAAAGCCGCTCTGGGCGATCGTGCGCCCCGACAGGCGCGAGGCGGGAGCGACCACCACTTCCGCAAGCGTGAGCGAACGCTGCGGCAACGACGTCTCGACCTCGGACGGCTCCTCGCTTTCCGTTGCCATCAACGGGCGCCGTTGCGAGAGGGCGGCCGTCAGCGCATGGCGTGTGGCGGCCACGATCACGGTATCTCCCGGCATCAGGGTGACATTCTCGAAAGGCGGCAGGATCGGTCGCTCGCCGCGCTGGACGAGCCGGACGGTCATGTCCTTCAGAGCGGGAAACAGGCCGGTGACGGAGGTGACGCCTTCCAGAGGATGCCCGGCGGTGATGCCGATCTGGGCGATGAACTGTTTCCCGGACGAGACCTGCAACTCTTCTGCCATCGAGCGCCGCGGCTTCAAGAGATACGGCATGACGAACAGGACATAGAGGATGCCGACGCTCGCCAGGATGCTGCCCATGCCGGTGAAGCTGAAGAAGCCCAGCCGGAGATCGCTGGTGCGGGCCGCCACATCGGCGACCAGCAGGTTGGTCGAGGAGCCGATCAGCGTGGTCATTCCGCCGAGGATGGCGATGAAGGACAGGGGCATCAGCAGCCGCGCCGCCGGTTTGCCCTGCGCCGCGGCGACGGCGGACAAGATCGGCAGGAACATGACCACGACCGGGGTATTGTTAAGGAAGCCGCTGATCACGGCGACGGCGATGAGGATCGGTGCCGCCGCCAGCACCGGACGTTTGCGTGTGGCGTCGACGATGATCTTGGCCGGTTTTTCGAGCGCATCCGTCTGGAACAGCCCCTGTCCGACGATCAGCAGGCAGATGACGGTGACCAGCGCGGGATTGGCGAAGCCGGCGAGCAATTCGGCCGGGCCGATCGTGGCGGTGCCAACGGCCGGTTGGAAAAAGCTGAAAATCAAAAGGAAAGCGACGACGGATCCGAGCGCGACCACCTCCAGGGCGACGCGCTCCAGAGCGTAGAGCACGACGGTGGCCACGATCACCACGAAGGTCAGCAACATCGCGGGATCGATCGGCAGCATGTGGCGGGCTCGTGTCCTTGGTGGGGAGCACGCGAGTTGCGTGCAGCGCGGCACGCGCCATGTGCTTTTTTAATGGGGCGGCGCACTTTCGCAAAGCGGCAATGAGCTCATCCACCGCTTGCTCTTCAGAATGGATTTGCTTGCAAAGACTATTTGGCGGTCAATCCGTTTCGCGCCCGCGGTTCACCACCACCACGCCGAGCACGATGTCGTGCAGCAGACGCTTTTCCGCATTGAAGAAGCTGACGAGCAGGACGAGCGGCGTGAGCAGGCTGAAGGAGAACCAGAACAGCAGGGCATGCATGGCCGCAATCAGCATGTCGGGGCGCCGGCCGTCCAGCATCCGCATGGTGATCCCCATGGCCCGCATGCCGGGCGTTGCACTGTGCGGTCCGCCGAGCGTGATGCTGACATAGGCGAGCGCGACGCCTGGGCCGAGCACCGGGAACAGCGGCCAGCCGAGGCCGAACGTGAAGAGGCCGAGGAACAGAAGCAGCAGGCCGCCGGCAAGGGTCAGGGCGACGATGACCGCCGCATCGATGAAGAAGGCAAGAATGCGATTCGTCCGCAAACCGTCGAACAGTCTCGGATCGAGGCCGGGGATGCCGCGCCCGTCGTCTGTCTCGCCGCCGGAACCCGACGCGTTCCGCTCATACATCGTCAAGCCTCCTTGTCGTCCCTGCAGGTGGTGATGCGGGCGGCTCATGTCAAACCGCTTGTGCGCAAGCCGGTCGCCGGCGATCAGATCCGGGATTCCCCGAGATCGAGCGGGTGCACGGAATGGCCGGCAGCTTCCAGCGCCCCGTGGATGCGGCCCGCGTGATCGCGGTCGTGCGTTTCCATCGTGACGTCGAGGGTCGTGCCTTTGGCCGGCACGTTGAGAAACAGCCGATGGTGGGAAACCTCCAGGATGTTTCCCCCAAGACGGCCGATCAGGGTCGCAATCTCCCCGAGAATGCCCGGACGGTCGGCAGTGGTGATGCGAATCGAGAGCAGGCGGCCCTCGCGGGCGAGTTCCCGCACCATGATCGAGGAGAGCAGGCGTGGGTCGATGTTCCCGCCGCACAGGACAAGACCAACACGCTTACCTGCAAAGCGCTCCGGATAGGCGAGCAGGGCGGCGAGACCGGCCGCTCCCGCGCCCTCGGCCATGGTCTTCTGCCGGGTCAGATAGGCATTGACCGCCCGCTCCAGCGTTGCCTCGTCGACAAGCAGGATGTCGTTGACGGTCTGGCGAACGATCTCGAGCGTGAGCTTGCCGACATTCTTGACCGCAATGCCCTCGGCCAGCGTCGCACCGCCACAGGTGACCGGTTCTCCGCGCAAGGCGCCGATCATGGAGGGGTAGAGGGCGGCCTCCACGCCGACAATCTCGATGTCGGGCCTGGTGGCCCTGGCCGCGACGGCGATCCCCGAGATCAGCCCGCCGCCACCGACCGGAACGACCAGGCAATCGAGGTCCGGGTGGTCTTGCAGCATCTCCAGTGCAATGGTGCCTTGGCCGGAGATGATTGCCGGGTCGTCATAGGGGTGGACCCAGACGAGCCCTTCCTCGTCGGCAATGCGCTCCGCCTCTGCCTGGGCATCGGCCAGGACCTCGCCCGCAAGTACGACACGGGCTCCATAGCCGCGCGTTGCCGCGACCTTCACGAACGGGGTCGGCTCCGGCATGACGATGGTGGCCGGAATCCCGAGCCGAGCGGCATGATAGGCGACGGCTTGCGCATGATTGCCAGCCGACATGGCGATGACACCGCGCCGGCGCTCGGCGTCTGCAAGCGCGGAGAGCTTGACGAGGGCGCCGCGCTCCTTGAACGCGTTGGTGACCTGCAGGTTCTCGTATTTGACGAAAACCTCCGCCCCGGTCAGTTGCGACAGTTTTGGTGCCGGCAGGCACGGCGTGCGCATCACGGCCCCCTCGATGAGCCTTGCAGCCTGAACGATCGTATCGAGGGAAACTTGCATGTGAGTGGTCCGGCTGCGCGAAAAGTTGCGCCCAACTGCCATCAAGCCGGGATCATTTGCAAGCTCAGGATGGTCGCCCCGACCATCAGGCCGGCCAGAGCGATCCGCAAACCGTTCAGCAGACCGATGTTCCCGGTATTGCTGCGAATCCAGCTTCCCGCCAGCAGCCACAAACCGTTCAGGAAACCGCCGAGAAGCAGAAACGTCAGCGACAGGATCAGCGCATCGGCGAAGTAGCGCTCGGCCGAGACGAACTGACTGATTCCTGCGATCTGCATCGCATAGGCTTTCGGATTGAGCGGATGCACCCAGAAGCCCCGGCCGTATCCCGGGATGTGTCCCGACTTGCTGCCGGCTTGTACCGGGCTGCGAACGATCACCCAGGCAAGATACAAAATGTATCCAAGGCAGAGCACCCTCAGCACGTCGAACACCTCCGGCGCGGCTTTCAGCAACGCGAAGAGGCCGGCGACGTTGAGCCAGTATATCACCTGAAAACCGGACATGGTCCCGAGCATGAACGGAAGCGCGGGACGCGCACCAAAGGACATGCTGTTGGCCATCAGCGACATGTTCGCCGGACCCGGGGATCCGACCATGGCCGAGACGAACAGTGCGAGCAGCCCGAACTGGGCGAGAGGCATTATGAGATCTGAAGACATCTGACGGAGGCTTTCCACGAACCGAGGCCGAACGAATGTCCGACTGCGCGCCGCCAGAATTGAGTTGAGCCAAGGGGAGATACAATAGTAACATTGTTCTTATGACAATATTTGCGGATCTGCCGGCCGGCTCGGCAACGACTGTCACCACGCGAGCGCTGGAAGCGCATTTGCGCGATGCGATCGAGCACGGCAATCTGAAACCCGGAGACCGGTTGCCGCCGATCCGCGAGGCGGCATGGAAGCTCGGTTGCGCACCTGGAACCGTGGCCCGCGCCTATCGTGCACTGGAGCTTGCAGGCCTCGCGCACGGGGAGGTCGGTCGCGGCACCTTCATCACGGCCGGCGACAGGAAGCTCGGCTTTCCCCAGCCTGCGGGACCATCTGCGCGTGCTGTCACCGATCTCGCCGTGAACAGCTTTCTGCTCGATGACGCGACCGACCTGCTGGGGGATGCGATGGAGTCGGCGCGCCAGGCATTGGCCGGCGGCGCGCTGCCGCTTGCCTATCTGGCGCCGGGCGCCGATGCCGATATCCGGCAGGTTGCGTCGACGTTTCTCGGCAGATGGTGCGCATCTCCCGATCCCGACCGGATTGTCGTGACGTCCGGTGCACAGGCCGCCATTGCCGCAACCTTCCTGGCGCTCACTGAAAATGGCGGCGGCATTGCCTGCGATGTCCTGACCTATCCGGGAGTGATCGGTGCGGCCAGTGCCGCGCGGGCGCGGCTGCATCCGGTGCGAATGGACCAGGAAGGCATGGAGCCGGAGGCGCTGGATGCCCTGTGCCGGCGCGCCGGCATTTCCTGCGTCTTCCTGATGCCATCGGTCCAGAATCCGACAGGCAGGCAGATGTCGCTCCGCCGCTGCCGGGAACTGGCGGCTGTTGCCGAGCGGCACGGTATCGTGATCATTGAGGATCAGGTTTACGGGTTCCTGCGCGAGCCGGGATCATTGCCGGGTTTTTCCGGTCTTCTGCCTGACGCGACGGTTCTGGTGACGGGACTGTCCAAATGTGTTGCACCGATCCTGCGCGTTGGCTTTGTTGCGGCGCCGCGCCCGCTGACCAGGCAGATTCTCGCTGTCGACAACGCGCTCAGCCTGATGGTGTCTCCGGTCCTGACGCACATGGCCGGGCATGTTCTCGCCGATCCGCGCTTCGAGGGAAGGCTGGAGAGGCTCCGGCGTGCAGTGGCAAGGCGCGCGCCCCTTGTCCATGAACGGTTTCCTGCCCTGCAGCCGGAAACGCTGCAGGGCGGGCTTGCCTGGCTGCCCCTGACCGGTGGGTGGTCGGCGGATGCGTTCGCCGCCGAGGCGGAGGCGCTCGGCGTGCGGGTGGCGCCGGGACGTTGCTTTGCGGTCGAGCCGCGCGGCGCTCCGGATGCGGTCCGCATCTGCCTCGGCTCCGTCTCCGACGACGCCACATTCCTGCGCGCGCTGGAAGACCTCGCCGGCCTGATGTCGCGACCACCGCGCAGCCTGCAGGCGCTTCCCTGACCCCCGCGCCTTAGTCGATGCCCTTGAGCTTGCGCGCCACACTCACAGCGAAATAGGTCAGAACGCCATCGGCGCCGGCACGCTTGAAAGCCATCAGGCTCTCCATCATCGCCCGCTCGCCATCGAGCCAGCCGTTCCCCGCGGCGGCCATGATCATCGCGTATTCGCCCGACACCTGATAGGCGAAGGTGGGGCGCTCGAACGTGTCCTTCACCCGTCGGATGATGTCGAGATAGGGCAGGCCCGGCTTGACCATGATCATGTCGGCGCCTTCCTCCAGATCCAGCGCCACCTCGTGCAGTGCCTCGTCGCTGTTGGCCGGATCCATCTGGTAGGTCCGCTTGTCGCCGACCAGCGTCGCGTTGGTTCCGACCGCGTCGCGGAACGGACCATAGAAGGCGGAGGCATATTTCGCCGCATAGGACATGATCTGGACGCCCGCGTAGCCTGCCGCGTCGAGGCCGGCACGGATCGCGCCAATACGGCCATCCATCATGTCGGAGGGAGCAATGACATCGGCGCCGGCCTCCGCCTGCAGCAAGGCCTGGCCCACGAGTTGGGCGACGGTCTCGTCGTTGAGGATCGTCTCTCCCGCCATCAAGCCGTCATGGCCATGGCTGGTATAGGGATCGAGAGCGACATCCGTGACGATGCCGATCGGCAGACCCACCGCCTTGATCGCCCGGCAGGCTCGGCAGATCAGGTTCTCCGGATTGAGCGCCTCGGAGCCTGCGGCATCGCGCAAGACCGGATCGGTGTTGGGGAACAGGGCGATTGCCGGGATACCCAGTTCCGCGGCGGTTTCGACTTGGCGCGCGATCCGGTCGACGCTGTAGCGCATGACGCCGGGCATCGACGAGACAGGCTGCTCGACATCCGTTCCATCGGTCAGGAAAAGCGGCCAGATCAGATCGTCCACCGTGAGCGTGTTCTCGCGCACCATCCGACGGGACCAGTCGGTGCGACGGTTCCGTCGCATGCGCCGCCCCCCGAGGATGCCAGGGACGTCGGCAGAGGGACGGAGGGCGGAGGGGCGCTGGTCAGCGGTCATGTCGGGTTCCGTGCAACACTGGCAATTGAGCTGGTAGACCCTAGCACCGCAGGAGCGGCGTTCGAAAGCCTGCCGCGCAAAGCATCCAAGGCCGGATTGACGCAGGCGCGGGGGCTGGCTAATCCAGCTAGCGTCAACGTGGAAGGTTGGGTTCCCCCCTTGCCGGCACGGCGACAGGTTTGGGAGGACGCAGGCGATGGATTTTACGCTCGGAGAGGACCAGCGCGCGTTTCAGGATGTCGCCCGCCAGTTCGCACGCGACGAGATGGAGCCCAAGGCTCGGGAGTGGGACGAAAAGTCGTTCTTTCCCGTCGAGACGCTGCGCAAGGCCGCCGAACTCGGCTTTGGCGGGATCTATGTCGGCGACGACGTCGGTGGCTCCGGTCTGGGGCGGCTGGATGCCGCGGTGATCTTCGAGGAACTCGCCGCCGGCTGCACCTCCACGGCCGCCTATATCTCCATTCACAATATGGCCGCGTGGATGATCGACCGCTTCGGCACGCAGGAGCAGCGCGAGCGGTTCCTGCCGGAGCTGTGCTCGATGGCGCGCTTTGCCAGCTACTGCCTGACCGAGCCTGGGGCCGGCTCGGATGCGGCAAGCCTGCGCACGCGCGCCGTGAGGGACGGCGATCATTACGTCGTGAACGGCTCGAAAGCCTTCATTTCCGGCGGCGGGGCATCGGATGTCTATGTGGTCATGGTCCGTACGGGCGGCGATGGCCCCAAGGGGATTTCCTGCCTCGTCGTCGAGAAGGACACGCCGGGGCTCAGCTTCGGTGCGCAGGAGATCAAGCTTGGCTGGAAAAGCCAGCCCAC
The DNA here is from genome assembly GCF_900185735.1 of Stappia sp. P2PMeth1. Classification (NCBI taxonomy): domain Bacteria; kingdom Pseudomonadati; phylum Pseudomonadota; class Alphaproteobacteria; order Hyphomicrobiales; family Stappiaceae; genus Stappia; species Stappia sp. P2PMeth1. The sequence continues at coordinate 277,554 of NZ_FYAW01000017.1, forward strand.
GGCCCAGGTAAACTTCACCGATTGCCGGGTCCCGGTCGCCAACCGCATCGGCGAGGAAGGCGAGGGCTTCCGCATCGCGATGGCGGGCCTCGATGGCGGCCGCCTGAACATCGGCGCCTGCTCGCTCGGCGCGGCGCAGAGCTGCCTGGACCGCTCCATCGCCTATCTCAAGGAGCGCCGGCAGTTCGGACGGCCGCTCGCGGAGTTCCAGGCGCTGCAGTTCCGCCTCGCCGACATGGCGACGGAGCTGGAAGCCGCGCGGCTGCTGCTGCACAAGGCGGCGACGCTGGTGGATGCGAAGACGCCGGATGCGACGCGCATGGCGGCAATGGCCAAGCGGATGGCCACGGATGTCGGCTTTGCCGTCGTGAACGAGGCATTGCAATTGCACGGTGGTTACGGCTATCTGCGAGACTATCCGGTGGAGCGTTATCTTCGTGATGTCCGGGTGCATCAGATTCTGGAAGGCACGAACGAGATCATGCGTGTCATTATCGCCAGGGATCTTCTGAAGGATTGACCTGGAAGGACGGTAGTTCCGCGAATTATGCGCTCTATGTGTTTCGAATTAATCGAGAGTTCCGGCGAATTTTTGAGGATACTTGATGAGCGAACCCGAAGTTCTGTTTGATCGGATCGGCCATGCCGGCGTCATGACCCTGAACCGGCCGAAGGCGCTCAACGCCCTGAACCACGGCATGGTGCTCGCGATGGCCGATCAGTTGGAGCGGTGGGCAGGCGACGACGCGGTGCGCCACGTGATCGTGCGCGGGACGGGAGATCGCGCCTTTTGCGCAGGTGGCGACATTCGCAAGATCTATGACCAGGGCATGGCAGGCGATCCGACGCGGGCACGGTTCTTCGCGGACGAATATCGCCTGAACGTCCGCATCAAGCGCTTCCCGAAGCCCTATATCGCGCTCATCGACGGGATCGTCATGGGCGGCGGAGTGGGGGTTTCCGTCCATGGCAGCCACCGCGTCGGCACCGAGCGCACGACCTTCGCCATGCCGGAGACCGGCATCGGGTTCTTTCCCGATGTGGGCGGCTCCTGGTTCCTTCCACGCATGCCGCAGGAGACCGGCATGATGGCGGCGCTCTCCGCCGGCCGCCTCAAGCAGGCCGATGCGCTGTGGACCGGCATCCTCACGCATGGAATTGCGTCCACCGACATGGAGGCGCTGGCGAGCGCGCTGACCGAGACCGACGCGGTCGACGAGGTCATCGCCGGTTTTTCGCGGCGCCATGACGCCGGCGCGGCGCCAATCGCGGCGCGTGCACCGAGGATCGCCGAGATCTTTGGCCGGGCTTCGGTTGCCGAGATTCTCGAGGCTCTCGATGAGCTGGCTGGCGCGGCGGGCGACCCCGATGCGGACTGGGCACAAGGTCTGGCGGACACAATCCGCGCCAAGTCGCCGACCAGCGTGATGCTGGCGTTCCAGCAGTTGCGACGCGGCGCGGAGCTCGATTTCGAGGCTTGCATGCGCCTTGAATATCGGATCCTCAGTCACATCCTCCAGGGGGCCGACTTCTACGAGGGCGTGCGAGCGGTGATCGTCGACAAGGACAATGCGCCGCGCTGGTCACCAACCCATCTTGCCGATGTGACGGAGGCCGACATTCTCGCGCATTTCGAGCGGCCCGAGAGCGGCGACCTCGACGTGTGAGGCGTGCTTCCGGCAGGGGGCGGAAAGGCTTTTCATGACTGCGCTGTTTCTCGAGTTCCTGAAGAACAGGCCGCCCTGGTCGGTCACGCTGGTCCTGTACCTGCGGGCCATGGCCATTCTGCTGCTCTTCGCCGGTCTCATCCACTGGGGCCGCATCGTCGGCATAACGCCGTGGCGCGGCCAGTGGTTCTGGGAAATGCCGGTCGAGTGGCAGGCGGCGACGGTGTTCTTCGCCGTGCTCGACCTGGTCGCGGCTATCGGCCTCTGGTTGACGGTCTCCTGGGGCACGGTCATGTGGCTGACCAGGGCGCTCAGCCAGGTCGTCATGCACACGCTGTTTTCCGACATCTACGGTCGCCGGCCCTACGAGATCGCCTTCTATCTGACGACCATCGCGATCTATCTGATCCTGCTTTATTTGAGCGAGCGGGAACAGAGGCGCTGACGACGCTGCCGCAATCGGGGCCGGACCAACCGAGCCGGATCGTCAGGATATCGCCCGGCCATCGGGGCGGCGGGCGCGAGTGACATGGTTTGCCCGAGGGGGCGCAAAAGGGAGAAGACGCTTATGGCAACGGTCGGGTTTATCGGGCTTGGCAACATGGGCGGGCCGATGGCCGCCAATCTCGTCAAGGCCGGCCACGATGTGCGCGGGCTGGACCTTTCGGCGGACGCCAAGGCCCGTCTGAAGGAGGTGGGCGGCAGGCCCGTGGACAATCTCGCGGAGGTGGCGGCCGACGCGGATGTGATCGTTTCGATGCTTCCTGCCGGCGGTCACGTGCGCAAGGTCTACACGGGGGAGGGCGGTGTGCTCGCGCATGCCCGCCCCGGGACGCTGCTGATCGACAGTTCGACGATCGATGTGGAAAGCGCCCGGGCGGTGGCCGCCGCTGCCGAGGCGGCGGGCATGCCGATGGTCGACGCACCGGTTTCCGGCGGCGTCGGCGGCGCGACTGCGGGTACGCTGACCTTCATGGTGGGCGGCCCCGATGCGGCATTCGAGGCGGCGCGGCCGTATCTTGAGGTGATGGGCAAGACGATTGTGCATGCCGGAGGCGCCGGAACGGGGCAGGCAGCCAAGATCTGCAACAACATGCTTCTCGGTATCTCGATGATCGGCACCTGCGAGGCTTTCGTGCTGGCGGAGCGCCTCGGCCTGGATGCGCAGAAGCTGTTCGACATTTCCTCCACCGCATCGGGGCAGTGCTGGTCGCTGACCACCTATTGTCCGGTGCCGGGCCCCGTGCCGACGTCGCCGGCCAATCGGGACTATCAGCCAGGGTTTGCTGCAGCGATGATGCTGAAGGACCTCAAGCTGGCCCAGGAAGCGGCCCATGCCAGCGGCGCGTCTACGCCCCTGGGAGCGGAAGCTGCGGCGCTTTACAATCTTTTCTGCAATTCCGGCGAGGCCGATACGGATTTTTCCGGCATCGTCCGCTTTCTGCGGGGCAAGGCCCAGGATTGAGCCCCCGGACTCTCCGGCAGTCTGTTTCCTCACGGCACGGCGCGGGATACTTGTCCCGCGCCGGTTTGCGTTGCAGGGCTTGGAAAGCGCGGAACTCGGCAGCAAATATCCTTAACGGAAGGTATTTCGTGGCATCCTGCATTGCTTTTGCGTGTTAACCAGAGATTTAGTCTCCTTTTTAAGCGGATTTTAGAGGCCTGCCCGTATTGTCGGTTTCAAGGTGACGACAAACGCACCACCAACAATACATGAGGCGCAAACAAATGATGACGGCAAAGAAGGCAGTCGACGTCGCGTTGCAGGCTGAAGAAGGCGATGACATCAAGCCGCTCTACCTCGAGGCTCTGACTCTGGTCGAGCGTCTGCATCGGCGGTTGCTCGACGTGATCAAGGACGAGTTCGACCGCGAAGGGCGTGCAGACGTGAACAGCGTGCAGGCGCTGCTGCTGTTCAACATCGGCGATGCTGAACTGACCGCCGGAGAACTGCGCACCCGCGGCTACTATCTCGGCTCGAACGTGTCGTACAACTTGAAGAAGCTCGTCGACATGGGCTTCATCCACCATCAGCGTTCGCGCACCGATCGCCGGTCGGTTCGTGTCAGTCTGACGCCGAAGGGCAAGGATGTCGCGGAGAAGGTGAACGCGCTCTATGAGCGGCACATGTTGTCGGTCGAACAGGTCGGCGAGATCGGTCCGGACGATTTCAAGGTGCTCAATCGCTCGCTGCGCCGGCTGGAGCGCTTCTGGACCGACCAGATCCTCTACCGTCTCTGACAGTGCGGGACAGACAGTCCCGCGTCGTCCTCATCGAAGCCGTCTCGTGCTTGACCGCGCGGGACGGCTTCGCTGCATTCGGGCGCGGCATGCCGCCGTTTTTCGCGTTGCGACATGAATGCGCCATAATGGAGTGGCTTACGGAGACGGCACCATTCGGCTGGGATGGGGCGGTCCGGGCAGAGGTGTTGCCGCGTCGGGCCGGGGCTGGTTTCGTTTGCGCGCGGATCGTGAGTATTTGTTAAGTCCGTCGACGTATCCTTAACGGGACCTTTCTGAGCTTGATCTGGGACTGGAGTCGATACGGTGGGATTTGCAGTGACCGACCTTTTCGAAGGACGCATGTTCGGGTTGCGTGCCGGTGCGAAAGGCGCCGCACTTGCTCTTACGGGCATTTTCGCCTCGTTTGCCGCAGGGGATGCCGCCACGGCGCAGCCGGCTCCTGTCCAGATGATGCTTGAGCAGCAGCGGGTCGAATGGCGCGACCAGTTCGATACGACGATGCGGACGCTGCAGGCTGTCGAGTCGACGTTTCCAACCCTGTCTCCGGACACCGCCAGCTATGTCGAAGGCGCCATCCAGCGCTATTCCATGATCGTGCAGCAAGGTGGCTGGCCGCAGGTGACGAGCGGCCGCCAGGCCATGCGCCTTGGCGTTCGCGAGGAGCATGTGCTGTCGCTGCGCCGCCGGCTGATGGTCTCCGGCGACCTTGAGCAGACGGCCGGGTTTTCGGACACCTTCGATTCCTATGTCGATGCTGCCGTGCGCCGCTTCCAGCTCCGCCACGGACTGTCGCCGGATGGCGTGGTCGGCAAGACCACGCTGATCGCCATGAACGTGCCGGCGGATGTCCGGCTGTCCCAGTTGGAGACCAACCTGGTGCGGCTGCGCTCCATGTCGGGCTTCCTTGGCGATCGCTACGTGATGGTCAATATTCCGGCGGCGGAGATCGAGGCGGTTGAAAACGGGCGCGTGCGCTCGCGCCACACGGCGGTGGTCGGCAAGATCGACCGCCAGACGCCCATCCTGAACTCGTCGATCTACGAGCTCAATTTCAACCCGTACTGGACGGTGCCGGTTTCGATCATCCGCAAGGATCTCATCCCCAAGATGAACGAGGATCCAGCCTATCTGGAGAAGAACCGCATCCGGATCTTCGACTGGAAGGGCAATGAGCTCGCTTGGCAGCAGATCAACTGGAGCACCGATGAGGCGACCCAGTACCAGTTCCGCCAGGATCCGGGCGAGATCAATTCGCTTGGCTCCGTGCGGATCAACTTCCACAACACGCATCAGGTCTATCTGCACGACACGCCGTCCAAGTCGCTCTTCGGCTCGGATTACCGTTTCCATTCGTCCGGTTGCGTGCGTGTGCAGAATGTCAGGGAACTGATCACCTGGCTGCTGGAAAGCACCACCTCGGACTGGAGCCGCGCACGGGTTGACGAGACCATTCGCTCCGGAGCCCGCGAGGACGTGAAGCTCGGGACCAAGATCCCGATCTACATGTCCTATGTCACTGCCTGGGCGACCGCCGAGGGCGTGGTGCATTTCCGTGAAGACATCTACAACCGCGACGGTCTGCTGATGAGCGACGCGACGATGGGCAGTGCGTCCCTGCAGTGATTGTGAGGCTGCGGCACGCCGCAGCACGGGGGCACGTCGCCTGCCGGCTGCCCTGGGCGGCCTCCGACACGTCGGAGGCCGTAAGTCGTATGGCTGAAGACTGGTGCTTGCAGACGGGGGCCTGAAGCCGGGTACCTGAAGTCGGGCGGGGGAAGTCGTGACCCTGGGAAAGCCGCCGAAAGGCGAGGTTTATTTCGAATTTCATCCCCTCGGGCGCCAGGTCCGGGTTGCGGCAATCGATGGCGATACCGGCACCGAGGTTGTCGTCATGGGGCCGATCCAGGCCTCGCAGGCCGACCTGCAGCAGCTCGCTCTCCGCAAGCTCATGAAGCGTCTGGCCGAAATCGGGCCAACGCGCTGAAGGGCCGGGCATCGTGAGCCGGCGTGATGTCGGGCGCCGGCAATGGCCCTTGGTTCCCGCGTGCGGCTGTGCTATCTGGCGAAGCCTTTCGGATGGACCGGACCGGGCAGCATTCAGCAGCGCTGAGTCCGGTAGGCCGGGCGTTTTCCGTTCGCCTGCGGTTGCGGCGCCTGTGGTCGCGATGCGCGGCTGATCTCACTTCAGGACTGCTAGAGGGGACCGACGATGTCGATGACTGAAACCACGCTCGACACGCCGATTTATCCGGATTTCTTCACCCGTTCGCTTGCGGACGTGGATCCGGATATCAATGCGGCGATCACCAGCGAACTCGGTCGCCAGCGCCATGAGATCGAGCTGATCGCGTCCGAGAACATCGTCTCGCTCGCGGTGCTTGAGGCCCAGGGCACGATCCTGACCAACAAGTATGCGGAAGGCTATCCGGGCAAGCGCTACTATGGCGGCTGCGAGTTCGTCGATGTCGTCGAGACGCTGGCGATCGAGCGCGCCAAGCAGCTTTTCGGCGCACAGTTCGCCAATGTGCAGCCGAATTCCGGCAGCCAGATGAATCAGGCCGTGTTCCTCGCCCTGCTGCAGCCGGGCGACACCTTCATGGGGCTTGACCTCAACTCGGGCGGTCACCTGACCCACGGCTCTCCGGTCAACATGTCCGGCAAGTGGTTCAACGTCGTGTCCTATGGTGTACGGCAGGATGACCATCTGCTCGACATGGACGAGATCGCGCGCCTTGCCGAGCAGCACAAGCCGAAGCTGATCATCGGCGGCGGCACGGCCTATTCCCGAATCTGGGACTGGAAGCGCCTGCGCGAGATCGCCGACTCGGTCGGCGCCTATCTGATGGTCGACATGGCTCACATTGCCGGCTTGGTCGCCGGCGGCGCGCATCCTTCGCCGCTGCCGCATGCCCATGTGGTCACCACCACCACGCACAAGTCGCTGCGTGGTCCGCGCGGCGGCCTCATTCTCACCAACGACGAGGCGATCGCCAAGAAGGTGAACTCGGCCGTTTTCCCGGGGCTGCAGGGCGGGCCGCTGATGCATGTGATCGCGGCCAAGGCGGTTGCGCTCGGCGAGGCTCTGCGCCCCGAATTCAAGACTTACGCGCACGCCGTTGTCGCCAACGCCAAGGCGCTTGCCGCCAGCCTGCAGGAGCAGGGGCTCGACATCGTCTCCGGCGGCACCGACAACCACCTGATGCTCGTCGACCTGCGCCCGAAGAACGCCACCGGCAAGCGCGCCGAGGCGGCTCTCGGCCGTGCCAACATCACCTGCAACAAGAACGGCATTCCGTTCGATCCGGAAAAGCCCTTCGTCACCTCCGGCATTCGTCTCGGCACCCCGGCGGGAACCACCCGTGGCTTCGGCCAGGGCGAGTTCCGCGAGATCGGTCGCCTGATCGGTGAAGTGCTCGACGGTCTGCGCAGCGCCAACAGCGAGGATGGCAATGCGGAGGTCGAGGCGCGGGTGAAGGAGAAGGTGATCGCACTCACCGATCGTTTCCCGATCTACCCGACTCTCTGAGCGCGAGCCGGCGCGCAGGTCGCGTGCCGGCAGCCAGTCTCCGTGGATCGCCTCTTGCAGGGGTCCGCCGGCCCGGAGCCAAGACAGCATGAAGTGCCCGTATTGCGGGTGTGACGACACCCAGGTGAAGGACTCGCGTCCCACGGAGGACAACACCGCGATCCGCCGCCGTCGGATCTGCACCGCTTGCGGTGGCCGCTTCACCACGTTCGAGCGGGTCCAGTTGCGCGAGTTGACCGTGATCAAGCGCAGCGGCCGGCGTGTTCCCTTCGATCGTGACAAGCTGATGCAGTCGGTGCGCATCGCCACCCGCAAGCGTCCGGTTGAACCGGAGAAGCTGGAGCGGATGGTGAGCGGCATCGTCCGGCAGCTCGAAAGCTCGGGAGAAAGCGACATCAAGGCGAGCGACATCGGCAACCTGGTCATGGAGGGCCTGAAGGTGATCGATGATGTCGCCTATGTCCGCTTTGCTTCCGTCTACAAGAATTTTCGCGAAGCCAAGGATTTCGAGGCGCTCCTCGACGAGATGAGCGGGCCTGACGCCGCTCCCGTCGGCGAAGGCTGATCCTTGGACATGAACTGACCATGCCGGACAGTTGGGACGATGATCGTTTCATGGCCGCCGCCGCCTCTTATGCGCGGCGAGCGCTGGGACGCGTTTGGCCCAACCCGGCCGTCGGAGCGCTGATCGTGCGCGACGACGGCGACGGCCCCGTTGTCGTCGGACGCGGCTATACCCGTCCGCCGGGAGGTCCCCACGCGGAAGTGGTCGCGCTCGCACAGGCAGGAGAAGCGGCCCGGGGGGCTACCTGCTACGTGACGCTGGAGCCGTGCTCCCATCACGGGCGGACGGGGCCGTGCTGCGTGGCGCTGGCCGAAGCGGGTGTGCGGCGTGTGGTGATTGGTCTGCTCGATCCCAACCCGCGCGTCGCCGGGCGCGGCGTCGCCATGTTGCAGGCGTCCGGCGTCGAGGTTCGCTCAGGGGTGCGGGAGGATCTGTGCAGCGCGCTCCACGCAGGTCATGTCAGCCGCCTGACCCGGGGTCGTCCGCTGGTCGTGTTGAAGCTGGCGGTATCGCAGGACGGGTTCATCGGCCGGCGCGGCGCCGGCCAGATCGCCATCACGGGGGACGATGTCTTCCGCCGTGTGCATGTTCTTCGGGCCGAGTGCGATGGGATCCTGGTCGGGATCGGCACGGCGCTCGCCGACGATCCGATGCTGAACTGCCGATTGCCGGGGCTGTCCCATCGCTCGCCCGTCCGCATCGTTCTCGACACGACCGCGCGGTTGCCGCTGGAAAGCAGGCTGGTGAAGAGCGCGGGCGACATCCCGCTCTGGCTGCTGGTGGCGGCCGATGCGGAGGTCGAAAAGGTCGACGCGCTGAGCGCGGCGGGCTGCACGGTGATCCGCCTGGCGCGAGCCAAGGGAGAGCCGATCGACCCGCGGACCGCCGTTCGCGCCCTCGGCCAGCGCGGCATTACCAAGCTGATGGTCGAGGGAGGCTCGGCGGTCGCCCGTGCGTTTCTCGATGCCGATCTGGCCGATGAAGTCATCATCTCGCAAAGCGATCTGACCATCGGCGACGGCGGCATCCTTCCCTTCGGGGAACGCGGGGTCGACCTGGTGACCGCTAGCGTGTTTTTCCGCAAGGTCGGGGCAAGGCGGTTCGGTGCCGACACCATGACCCATTTCCTTCGTGAAAGGAGCTGAGATGTTCACCGGGATCGTCACGGATATGGGGCGGATCGCGTCGGTCGCGACGATTCCGGCCGGACTGCGCACGCGGATCGTCACCGCCTATGATCCCGAGGGGATCGAGATCGGCGCGTCGATCGCCTGCGACGGGGTGTGCCATACGGTCACCGCGCGCGGCCGGGACGGCGGCGAGAACTGGTTCGAGATCGAGTCGGCGGCAGAGACGTTGCGTCTGACCACCGTCGGAAGCTGGACAGCGGGCGACCGTGTCAACCTGGAGCGCTCGCTGAAGATTGGGGATGAACTGGGCGGACACATCGTCCAGGGCCATGTCGACGGAACGGCCGAGATCATCGAGCGGGTCGACCACCCGGACTCGGTGTTCTTCCGCTTCCGCGTCCCGGCGGATTGCGCGCCGTTCATCGCCAGGAAGGGCGGCGTGGCGCTGCATGGCACATCGCTGACCGTCAACGAGGTGGAAGGGGACACATTCACCGTGTTTCTCATCCCGCATACCCTTGCGGTCACCACCTGGGGCGAGCGCAAGCCCGGCGACAGGATCAATCTCGAAGTCGACATGATGGCCCGCTACGCGGCCCGGCTCGCCGAGTATCGCTGACCTTCGTCCCGCCCGGTCTGCACCTTGCGCGGCTATCCCGCGGCGGCATGGCCGCCCCCGGCAATCCGCGCTGGACAAACGCGGCCCGGCATGGTTCCTACCGGCACCTTGACGCCGGCTGGACCGGCTTTCGGAGTGGCGATCTGTTTCGTCCCGCATGCGCCCGGCGACCGGGCCGCAACGATATGAAAGCGAAGAGAGCGACATGACGACTCCCCGAATCCTGATCATCGACGCCCGCTTCTACGAAGACATTGCCGATGCCCTGCTTGCCGGCGCCATGGAGGTGCTTGAAGGGCAGGGGGCGGATGTAACCCGTGTCTCCGTGCCTGGGGTCCTGGAAATCCCGGCCGCCCTCGCGATGGCGCTGGCCGCCATGGAGGCCGGAACCGCCGACTATGACGGCTTCGTGCTGCTCGGCTGCGTGATCCGCGGCGAGACCTCCCATTATGACATCGTCGCCAACGAATCCGCCCGCGCCGTGATGGAACTGGTGATCGATGCGGCGCTGCCGCTCGGCAACGGCATCCTGACCGTCGAGAACGGCGAGCAGGCCTGGGTGCGCGCCGATCCGGCGAAAAAGAACAAGGGCGGTGCAGCGGCGCAGGCCGCGCTCGACATGATCGCGATCAGGGACCGCTTCGGGATCTGACATGACCGAGGACAACGAAGCCCGGACGGAGCCGCTGGTGCGCCCCGCCAACAAGCGGGGGGCTGCCCGTCTGTCTGCCGTGCAGGCACTGTACCAGATGGATGTCGGCGGCTCGAACCTTGCCGATGTTCTGGCGGAGTTCGAGGCATTCCGTCTCGGGGCCGAACTCGACGGCGAACAGTACCGGGAGGCGGATGCGAGCTGGTTTCGCGACCTCGTCAAGGGCGTGGTCTCCGAGCAGCGCTATCTCGACCCGGTGATCCATCGCTCGCTGGTGGCCGGCTGGCCGCTGAAGCGGATCGACACGACCTTGCGCGCCATCCTGCGCGCCGGTGCCTTCGAGCTGATGCGGCGCAAGGACGTGCCGGCCCGCGTCGTGATCAGCGAGTACATCGATGTTGCCCGCGCCTTCTACGAGAAGGACGAGCCGCGTATGGTGAACGGCGTGCTCGACAAGCTGGCACGGGAATTCCGCGCGGCGGAGTTCGACGGGCCCGGCAAACCGGAGCCGGCGGAAGACGACGCCTGATCTGCCTGCCCTTGCGTGAGGAGTGAGTCCGTGGAGCTGCGGCGATTCGTCGTGGCTTGCGCCTCCTGCGCGATCCTGCGGCCCTGGCACAACTTTTCTAAATGGAAATGCCATGAGGCGGAACCGGATCAAGTGCCGGTGGAGCCGTCCGTGGAGCAGCTCCTTGCACCCGCCGGTGCGGCTCGTTCCGGGCGATTCCGGTAAATCTTCCGCAACGTAAGGAATGGCGGGCCGGCCTTGCGGGCAGGGCAGGGCCTGATGCTGCTGGTCGTGTCTCCTTCCGCAACAGGGTGGAAACTCGTCCTTGACGGGACGCACAGGACAGATACCGTTCCTCCCGCAGGACCAGACAAGAACAAGAAAAGGTCCTTTCGCGTCCTTCATTGGGGGGAAGTATGCTCGAGCTCGTAATCGTAATCCTGTGTGGCCTACTGTCCATCGCCTATGGCGCGTGGGCCATTCAGTCCGTCATGGCGGCAGATGCCGGCAATGCGCGCATGCAGGAAATCGCCGGCGCCATCCAGGAGGGCGCGCAGGCCTATCTCAACCGTCAGTACACAACGATTGCCATCGTCGGCGTTGCCATCTTCGCAGTGGTCGCCTGGTTGTTGGGCATGCTGGTCGCCATCGGCTTCGCCATCGGCGCGATCCTGTCGGCCGCCGCCGGCTATATCGGCATGCACGTCTCCGTGCGCGCCAACGTGCGCACCGCGCAGGCGGCCAGCACCTCGCTTGCCGCGGGCCTCGAGATCGCCTTCAAGGCTGGCGCCGTCACCGGTCTGCTGGTCGCGGGCCTTGCCCTGCTTGGCGTCGCTGTCTATTTCACGATCCTCACCGAAATCCTCAACTATGAGGCTCAGAGCCGGGTCGTCATCGACTCACTGGTGGCGCTCGGCTTCGGTGCGTCGCTGATCTCTATCTTCGCCCGTCTCGGCGGCGGCATCTTCACCAAGGGTGCGGATGTCGGCGGCGATCTCGTCGGCAAGGTCGAGGCCGGCATTCCGGAAGACGATCCGCGCAACCCGGCCACCATCGCCGACAATGTCGGCGACAATGTCGGCGACTGCGCCGGCATGGCGGCAGACCTGTTCGAGACCTATGCGGTGACGGTGGTTGCCACCATGGTGCTGGCATCCATTTTCTTCACCGGAGCGGCGGCACTGGAACTGATGCTTCTGCCGCTGGTGATCGGCGGAGCCTGCGTCGTCACCTCGATCGTCGGCACCTTCTTCGTGAAGCTCGGCGCCAGCAACTCGATCATGGGCGCCCTCTACAAGGGCTTCGTCGCAACCGCCGTGCTGTCCGCTGTGGCCCTGTTCGGCATCGTGTTCTTCTGGCTCGGCTTCTCGACCGAATACACCACCTCCGGCGGGCTGACATTCTCCGGCCGGCATCTGTTCTATTGCGGGCTTGTGGGCCTTGTGGTCACCGGCCTGATCATCTGGGTGACGGAGTATTACACCGGTACAGATTACCGGCCGGTCCGCTCCATCGCCCAGGCTTCGGTTACCGGCCACGGCACCAACGTGATCCAGGGCCTTGCCGTTTCGCTGGAAGCGACGGCACTGCCCGCCATCGTCATCATCGCGGGTATTCTCGGCGCCTACAACCTGGCAGGTCTCTTCGGCATCGCCATCGCGGTGACGACGATGCTGGCGCTGGCCGGCATGGTGGTTGCGCTCGATGCCTTCGGCCCGGTGACGGACAATGCTGGCGGCATCGCCGAAATGGCAGGGCTCCCGAAGGAGGTGCGGGTCACCACCGACGCACTCGATGCTGTCGGCAACACGACCAAGGCGGTCACCAAGGGCTACGCCATCGGCTCGGCCGGTCTGGGTGCGCTGGTGCTGTTTGCGGCCTACACGGAGGATCTCAAGTTCTTTGCGGCGAATGCGACGCCGGGCTCCTATTTCGACGGGGTCGTCGTCGATTTCTCGCTGTCCAACCCCTACGTGGTGGTTGGCCTGCTGTTCGGCGGCCTGCTTCCCTATCTCTTCGGCGGCATCTCGATGACCGCCGTCGGCCGCGCCGCCGGCTCGGTCGTCGAGGAGGTGCGTCGGCAGTTCCGCGAGAAGCCGGGCATCATGGAAGGCACGGAGAAGCCGGACTATGGCCGCGCCGTCGACATGCTGACCAAGGCGGCAATCCGCGAGATGATCATCCCGTCGATGATGCCGGTCCTGTCGCCGATCGTGGTGTTCTTCGTCGTCACTGCCATTGCCGGCAAGTCTCAGGGCTTTGCCGCCGTCGGCGCCATGCTGCTCGGCGTCATCGTCACCGGCCTCTTCGTCGCCATCTCGATGACGGCGGGTGGCGGTGCCTGGGACAATGCCAAGAAGTCCTTCGAGGATGGCTTCGTCGACAAGGACGGGGTCCGGCACATGAAGGGCTCGGAAGCGCATAAGGCCTCGGTCACCGGTGATACGGTCGGCGATCCCTACAAGGATACGGCTGGTCCTGCGGTCAACCCGATGATCAAGATCACCAACATCATGGCGCTGCTGTTGCTGGCCGTGTTGGCGCATGCCTGACCAAACTGGGGCCGTCGCTTGCCGGCGGCCCTGCCGCTTCCATGCCGTGCCGCATGACAAAAAACGCCCGCAGCCTCGGCTGCGGGCGTTGCGTTTGAAGAGGCCGAACGGGGCTCTAGAGGTTGAGGCTCGGGTTCTGGGCGCCGCGCAGGATCTGCGACAGGAAGCCGTAGTCGGAGCCGCCGGTGCGGGTCTTGCGGTTGAGGATGTCGACGACCTTGCCGTCCTCAAGGCTGTAATAGGCGGTGTCGCGAACGAAGCCGTCCTCATCGAAATAGACCGCAACGACCCGCTGTTCGACCGTCCGCGGGCTCATGAAGGCCGTGGTCCGCTTCACCTGCGAGATATAGTAATAAGCCTCGCCGTCGAGCCGTGAGGCGGTCGAGGGCGAACCAAGCAGCAGTTCGACCTGCTCACGGCTCGATCCCACCTGGATGTCCCGCACCCGGTCCGGCGGGATGACATGGCCGTGATTGAGCGTCGTGGTGAAGCAGCCACCGAGCGGCAGCGCCAGAACGCCTGCCAGCAATGCTCCGCGAATCCATGTCTTCATATGAAGCGTATCCTGTTGCTTTCTGGCAGCTCTCACGACCGGAAGGCAGCCGTGCGCCATCTTTATCGCTCCGCGCGTCCTTGGCAAAGTCCCTAACCTGCGTTAGGCCACTTGGCAACCTTCGTCCAAGCGAGGCAACCCATGGTCTTCGGTCTCTTTCGCCGGCGTCAGCGTCCGGAAGTGCTCGCCGCATACACCTCGATCGTGGCACAGGCGCGGCAGCCTTGGCTCTACGTCCGCTATAACGTGCCCGATACCGTCGATGGCCGTTTCGAGATGGTCATGCTTCATACGATCCTGGTGCTCAACCGGCTCCGGGGCGAGGGAGGGGAAGTCGCCAGTTTCTCCCAGGAGCTTTTCGACACGTTTTTCGCCGACATGGACGGGTCGCTGCGGGAAATGGGTGTCGGCGATCTTGGGGTTCCGAAAAAGGTGAAGAAGATGGCCGAGGCCTTCTATGGTCGCGCCGCGGCGATTGCCGAGGCTCTGGCCGCCGACGGCTTGCAGGAGCTTGCAAGCGTCGTTGACCGCAATCTTTTCGCCGGCGCGTCGGACATGGGTGCCGCGCATGCGATTGCCCGCTACCTGCGCGAAGCTGCGGACGGGCTGGACCGCCAGCAGGCATCGCAGATCGTCGCCAGCGGCCCCAAGTGGCCGGGCGAGCCGGTCGACATAGGGTAAAGCTGGAAGGAGACGTTCATGGCACTCGCTGACTTCCCTCTGTCGCACCCGCAGGACATCCAGCATCTGACCGACAAGCCGTTGGTGGTGGATCTGCGGCCGGACGAGGCGCAACTCCAGCGCCTGACCAAGGCCTACTCGCTGCTCGCCTTGGAAGATCTCGTTGCGCGGTTCGAACTGCGCCGATGGCGCCGTGACGGCGTTGCGATCGAAGGCCGGCTCCAGGCGCGGGCGACTCAGGCTTGCGTTGTCACGCTGCAGCCGGTGGAACAGCAGATCGAGGAGGTCTTCACCATGCGGTTTGACCCCGATGCCGCAGCCCTGTCCGGCGTCGAGGAGGAGGGCGAGATCGACATCGATGCCTTTGCCGAAGACCCACCGGATCTTTTGGAGGGGGGAAGGCTCGATCTCGGCGCGATCCTGTGCGAGCAACTGGCGCTGGCGCTGGATCCCTTTCCGCGCGCGCCCGGGGCGGAGCTCCCGGAGGGCTATGGCGAAGACGGCAAAGTCGATGCGGACGACAAACCGCCGTCGCCATTCGCCGTTCTGGAGCGGTTCCGCAAGCATGAGGAGTAGGCCGCACATCTTGCGCGCGGCTGAAGGCCAGAAAGCTGTTGTCTCTCCGTTGTAAACAGGTATGTTCCCCAACGCCTCGGATGAAGGGGAGTCCAACCACTCTTTCGTGTGTCGCGGCAACGGCTGCCCGCAAGTCATGAGGTTGCACGACCTTGTGAAACGACCCGTCGGGCGGCGCAGGCAACAACAAGACAAGACGGCAGCATTGTCGTCCCGGGCCCGGGCGGTCTGGAGAATTCGGGACAGCAATGCCGATCGGCGCGCTCTCTTCCCTTCGGGTGGGGCGTCGCCGCCGATCCAGAAGACACGGACGATGGCTCAGACGGTTCGAATCTCGCTGGATGCAATGGGCGGCGACAGGGGGGCGGAAGTCGTCGTTCCTGGAGCCGCATTGGCGCTGGAACGGCGTCCCGACATCAGCTTTTCCTTCTACGGCAACTCGGATGCGGTGGCGCCGCTGCTGCAGGCGCATCCGCGTCTGCGCGACGCCTCGACGCTGCATCACTGCGAGGTCGCCGTCGCCATGGACGCCAAGCCCAGCCAGGCGCTACGCCAGGGGCGCTGGAAGTCGAGCATGTGGCGCTGCATCGAGGCGGTGAAGACCGGTCATGCGGATGTCGCCGTCTCGGCGGGCAATACCGGCGCCCTTATGGCCATGTCGAAATTCTGCCTGCGCACCATGGCGAATATCGAGAGGCCGGCGATCGCGGCGATCTGGCCGACCACACGGGGCGAATCCATCGTCCTCGACGTTGGCGCGACCATCGGCGCCGATGCCCAGCAACTGATCGACTTCGCGCTGCTGGGCGGTGCGATGGCCCGCATCCTCTTTTCCATCGAACGCCCGACCGTCGGCCTTCTCAACATCGGCGTCGAGGAGGTGAAGGGCCTGGAAGAGGTGCGCACCGCCGGCCGGCTGCTGCGCGAGGCCAACCTGCGATCGCTGACCTATGCCGGCTTCGTCGAGGGGGACGACCTCGGCAAGGGCGTCGTCGATGTGGTGGTGACGGAAGGGTTCGCCGGCAATATCGCCCTGAAGACAGCGGAAGGGACAGCGCGCCAGATCGGCAGCTACCTGCGCTCCGCCATGAACCGGACCTGGCGGGCACGGCTCGGCTATCTGCTGGCGAAGGATGCCTTCGACCGGCTGCGGGAGAAGATGGATCCCCGAAAGGTCAATGGCGGCGTCTTTCTCGGCCTCAACGGCATCGTCATCAAGAGCCATGGCGGAACCGACGCGGAAGGCTTTGCCGCCGCCGTCGAACTTGCCTACGACATGGCCCGCAACGATCTGATGAACAAGATTTCCCAAGACCTCAAAAGCTACCATCGCGGCCGGTTCGCGCCGCGGGACGGATCGGAAGGTGATCAGTGACAGTCAAGCGATCCATCGTTCTTGGGACCGGCAGCTATCTTCCGGCCCGCCGGCTGACCAATGACGATCTCGCCAGGATGGTGGACACTTCCGATGAATGGATCGTCCAGCGCACTGGTATCCACGCCCGGCATATCGCGGCGGACGGCGAGTTCACCTCCGATCTCGCGGTCGCTGCTGCCCGCAAGGCGCTTGAGGCGGCAGGGTGCGAGGCGACGAGCATCGATCTGATCATTCTTGCCACAGCAACACCGGACAATACCTTCCCGGCGACTGCCGTCACGGTCCAGCACAGGATCGGCATCGCCAGCGGATTCGCGTTCGATGTGCATGCGGTCTGTTCGGGCTTCGTCTATGCGCTGGCAACGGCGGACGCCTATCTGCGGGCCGGCATGGGAAAACGGGCGCTGGTGATCGGCGCTGAGACCTTCTCCCGCATCCTCGATTGGGAGGACCGCACCACCTGCGTGCTCTTCGGCGATGGGGCAGGCGCCATTGTCCTGGAGGCAGCGGAGGGGGAGGGGACCACGGCCGATCGGGGTATCCTGACCTCGCACCTGCGCTCCGACGGCGCCCACAAGGACAAGCTCTATGTCGATGGCGGTCCGTCTTCGACCCAGACCGTCGGCCACCTGCGCATGCAGGGCAAGGAAGTCTTCCGCCATGCGGTGTCGATGATCACCGACGTGGTCGAGGCAGCCTTCGAGGCAACCGACACCAGCGCCGAGTCCCTTGACTGGTTCATTCCCCATCAGGCCAACCGCCGCATCATCGACGCCAGCGCCAAGAAGCTCGGTGTCGACCCCGCCAAGGTGGTTGTGACTCTGGAGGATCACGGCAACACCTCCGCGGCCTCGATTCCCCTGGCGCTCGACCAGGCGGTGCGCGACGGGCGGGTGAAGCGCGGCGACCTGATCATGCTCGAGGCGATGGGCGGCGGCTTCACCTGGGGAGCGTCGCTGCTGCGCTGGTAGCCATGCAAAGGCTTGAGCCTTGTGAACTTTTACGAACCGGAGCAAGGTCAGACTGTTGACCGTCTGCGCGCGAGCCAATAGGCTGTCTTCCGGGTTCGGTGGGCCCCGAAGGGTCAAAGAAGAATATCCCTGACACCGTCGAACCACGAGGTTCGGCCAAGGAGGGACTATGAGCGGCAGGACAGTTACGCGGGCCGATCTTTGTGAGGCGGTCTACCAGAAAGTCGGCCTTTCAAGATCGGAATCATCGGAACTCGTGGAAAAGGTCCTGTCGGAGATCGCGGACTGTCTCGTTGCCGGAGAGTCGGTGAAACTCTCGTCATTCGGGTCCTTTGTCGTGCGCTCCAAGGGAGAGCGCATCGGACGAAATCCGAAGACCGGCGAGGAGGTGCCTATCCTCCCGCGCCGAGTGATGGTGTTCAAACCGTCGAACGTGCTCAAGAAGCGCATCAACGAGACGATGATGGGAGCGTCCGGGAGCGGCGACTGAGACAGCGCCGGCGGACGATGAAGCACCATTTCAGTGACCGTCGAAAAAAGCCCTGACGCCTTTCGCACGATCAGCGAGGTCGCCGACGATCTCGACTTGCCGCAGCACGTCCTCCGTTTCTGGGAAACCCGCTTCACCCAGATCCGCCCGCTCAAGCGCGGCGGCGGTCGTCGCTACTATCGTCCCGACGATATCGATCTGCTGCGTGGCATCCGGCATCTGCTCTATGGCGAAGGCTATACGATCAAGGGCGTGCAGCGCATCCTGAAGGAACAGGGCCCCCGTTTCGTCATGCAGGTCTGGCGCGAGGATGGTATCGCGCTCGCGGCCCTTGCCGCACAGCCGGGGACGGACGAACCGGAGGTCGAGGACGTGGTGCCCCCGCCGGCTGCTCCGCCAAGGTCGCAGCCGCGCACGCCGGATTTCGCGCCGAGCATGCAGGCACCTCGAGCACGCCAGGCGGAACCGCAGTTCGTCGATCCGGACGATGATGGAGAGCCGATCCCGCGCGGCATATTGCCCGAGGGGGCCGTGCCGCCGGAGATGCCGACGACGCGCGCCGGGTTTCGTCTCATGGAGCGGCTGCTCGGCGAGCGTGTCGAGGCTCCGTCCGGCAATCTGTCGAAGGACGATATCCGCCGCCTCCAGGCGACGCTTTTCGAGCTGCTGGAATGCAAGCGCATCCTCGATCAGGCGCGGTAGATCGGCGGAAGCGAGTGCCTGCTAAACACCGCGCCGGCGGCTAGCGGGTTTCTGGCGGTGCGATCTCCAAGGTTATCGCCGCATACCAGTCCGCAACGCGGCGCATGTCCTCGTCGCTCATGTCTGCCGCTATCGCCGACATCACGTCGTGTTGGCGCTTCCCGAGCCGGAACGCCTTGAGCTGGGTATCGATATAGATCGCGCTCTCTCCGGCGAGGTTTGGCACGCCGTCCATCTGCCCGATTCCCTGGACGCCGTGACACGTGCTGCACTCGACAGGGGCGTCATTCTCCGAAACTCCGGCGGGAAGGACCGCGCTGGCCTGCTGCGCCCCGTACCAGGCGGCAAGATTGGCAATCGCTGCGTCGTCGAGCGACTGAGCCACCACGCTCATCATTTCATGCGTGCGCCGGCCGTCCCGGAACGCGCTGAGCTGAGACTCGATATAGGAGGCAGGCTCGCCGCCAATGTGAGGTGCGATCGGTATTCGGGCCATGCCCTCAAGGCCGTGGCAAGTACGGCACTGGCCGGCCTGTTTGCGACCAGCTTCCGGATCACCGAGAGTGCCCTCGGCGACGGCGGGTGAGGAACCGGCAACCCGGGCAGGAACAATCCCGCCCGGGTTCGGACCAGCGAGGAGCATGGCGCAGGTGAGCACCATCGCAGGTCGCTTCATTCTCAGTTCCCCTCGTAGGAGATTCGGTAGAGCGCTCCGGCCAGATCGTCGGACACCAGAATAGAACCGTCACGCAACTGGGCGACGTCGACCGGGCGGCCGAGATACTCTCCGTTCTCATCGATCCAGCCTTCGGCGAAAGCCTCCGTGGTGGCATTGCCCTCACTATCGATGAAGGTGACCATGACGCGCGCGCCGACGGGCTCCGTGCGGTTCCATGAGCCATGCTGGGCAGAGAAGATCGCGTTCCTGTACTTCTCCGGGAATTGGCGGCCAGTATAGAAGGACATTCCAAGATCGGCTGCGTGGGCGATCGTCTCCACGGCCGGCATGACCACCTCCACCGGCACTTCCTCGTTCGCGTATTCGTTGGTCCGCACGTCGCCGCCGCCGTACCAGGGATGCCCGAAATGCTGTCCGGCCGCAGTCTGTCTGTTGATCTCGCCCGGAGGGATATCGTCGCCCATGCCGTCCACCTGGTTGTCGGTAAACCAGAGTTCTCCGGTCTGGGGATGGAAGTCGTGTCCGACAGAGTTGCGAATGCCGTAGGTGTAGACCTCGCGCCCGGTTCCATCGGTGTTGATGCGGATAATGCCGCCAATGCCGAACTCGTTGTACAGATCCAGCTTCTCTGCTGGCGCCACGTTGAACGGCTGGCCGAGCGAGATATAGAGCTTTCCATCGGGACCGATCCTGCAGACCCGTGCAGTGTGATTGTAGCTCTCCTCGGATGGCGGAACCAGTTCGCCCTGCTTGATCACGTTGAAGGCGGCGACGTCAGGGCTTTCGTAAAAGAACTCCGCAGCCGGATAGACCAGCACCCGGTTCTGCTCGGCGATGTAGAGGAAGCCGTCCTTCGAGAAGCACGGACCATTGGGGATCGCAAACTTGAGCGAGGGAGCGAAGTCCTTCACCTCGTCCGCGACACGATCCTTGTTGCGATCAGTCACGGCCCAGACCTTGTCCTTGCGCGTGCCGACGAAGGTGACGATGCCCTGCGGACCGACGGCAATGTGGCGCGCATCGGGGACCACGGCATAGAGGTCGATCTTGAACCCGGCCGGAAGCTTGATGCGCTTCAGCGTTTCACGGATGCCGTCGGCATAGGCGCCGCTCTGCTCCACAAAGGTGAACTCCGTGGTGCCGGTGCTCTGGAAATTCGACAGTTTCTCGAGGTTGTCCGGCACCGGCGCCTGCGCGGCGGCGAGGGATGTCGCGGCCAGCAGAGCCATGCTTGCAAGCAGGAAGGTCTTCATGCGTTTCCTCCGGTGGTGATGGTTGGACCGCGGGAGCGGTCGCAATGCACGGGATCTGCGTCCCGATTGACGCTCGAAAGACCCCGGACGGTCGCGCCCCAGGAACAGGCGGTCTCGTCCGGACAGGTGAGCGGGAAATATAAAATCATACATATGACAAATGATGCAATCTTTGCGAGAAGGGCGGGTCTATTACCCCTTGTCTCTGCCCGCCCTCTCTCGTCCGGGGCTGCTGGCTACAACTGTCCTTGCGACATCTGCGAGGCGATATGGTCGGCCTGACGGATCGCCAGCGCCACGATGGTCAGCGTCGGGTTCTCCGCCGCGCCCGTGGTGAACTGGCTGCCGTCCGACACATAAAGGTTCGGGACATCGTGCGCCCGGCCCCAGCGGTTGACCACGCCGTCCCTCGGGTTTTCCGACATGCGGTTGGTGCCGAGATTATGCGTGGAGGGGTAGGGCGGTGTCGGGAAGGTGCGCGTCGCGCCGACCGCCTCGTAGATCGCGATGCCCTGCTTGTAGGCATGGCGGCGCATCGCGATGTCGTTGGGGTGGTCGGTGAAATGCACGTTCGGCGCCGGCAACCCGTACTGGTCCTTGAGCTCGTGATTGAGCGTGATCCGGTTGGTCTCCTGCGGCATGTCCTCGCCGACGATCCACATGCCGGCCATGTTCTCGTAGGAATCGAGCGCGGTGGTGAACTCGCGGCCCCAGGCACCCGGATCCAGGAACGCTGCCATGAACGGCAGTCCGAGGGCGAGTGTCTCGAGTTCGTAGCCGCCGACGAAGCCGCGCGAGGGATCGTGCCTCGCCTCGTCCTGGACGATGCCGGCCATCGTCGTGCCGCGCCACATGCGCACGGGCTTGTCGAACACGGCATAGACCGATCCGGTCATGTGCCGCATGTAGTTGCGTCCGACCTGGCCGGAGGAGTTGGCAAGCCCGTCGGGGAAGAGGCTCGAGGCGGAGTTGAGCAGCAGGCGAGGGCTCTCGATCGAGTTGCCCGCGACGCAGACGACGCGCGCCTTCTGCAGGTGCTGGTTACCGTCCCTGTCGGCATAGAGCACGCCGGTCACCTTGCCGCCGGCATCGTGCTCGATCCGCAGAACATGGGCGCGCTCGCGCACCTCCAGATTGCCGGTGGCTTCGCCGCGCGGGATGTCCGTATAGGCGGCGGACCATTTGGCGCCCCATTTACACCCCTGGAAACAGAAGCCTGTCTGCTGGCAAGCAAAGCGGCCGTCGTTCTCCGCCGAGTTGATTGCCATGCGTCCGGTATGGACTTCCGTGTAGCCGAGCTTGCGCGCGCCGGCTTCGAAGACCTTGAAATTGTTGTTGCCGGGCAATCCTTCTCGACCGCCGGTGCGCGTGACGCCCAGCTTCTCCTCCGCCTTCTCGTACCAGGGTTCCATCTCGGCAAGGTCGATCGGCCAGTCGAGCAGGTTGGCACCCTCGACATTGCCATAGGTGCTGCGGGTCTTGAATTCGTGCGCCTGGAAGCGCAGCGACGCACCCGCCCAATGGGTGGTGGTGCCGCCGACAGCCTTGACGATCCAAGCCGGCAGGCCGGAGAAGTCCTTTGCAACGCGCCAGTCGCCGGAGGTCGAACGCGGGTCGAGCCAGGCCAGTTGCCCGAAACTCTCCCACTCGTCGTTGATGTAGTCTTCCGGCAGATAGCGCCCGCCGGCTTCCAGCGCCACCACGCTGACGCCCTTCTGGGCCAGTTCATTGGCCAGGACACCGCCGCCGGCGCCTGTCCCGATGACCACGACGACCGTGTCGTCGTTCAGGTCGAATGGTGCGGCCATGACAGCCTCCTCCCTCAGAGCCAGTTGATGTCGTCGAAACCCCGGTCGATGTAGCCGCCCAGCGAGTAGCTTTCCCCCTCGTAGCCGAAGAGGGGCCACACGGCCTTCTGGTTGTAGAGCCCGGTGACCAGCCCGCCGCGCACGGTCTGGAAGAAGGGGCTCTCCTCCATCGATCGCAGGAGGTCGACGCGCTCGCGCTCCCAGCCCATGGCGAGATATCCGGCATGCCCCTTGCCCTGGGCCGCCGCGTCGAGCGCGGCAATGCCGGCCTCGATCATCGCCGCGTTGTCGGGGGCGTCATATCCCTTGACGGCGATGGCGTAATACTCGTCCGCCACATGATCGTGCGGATAGATGTCGCGGGCCATGCGGATCAGGGTTGCCATGGTCTGCGGCTTCAGATGGGCGACCTCCATTGCCCATGCCGCGGTGTTGGCGGCAAGAAAGCCCGGTCCGATGACGAATGCGGCGCCAACTGCTGCGCTGCGTGCCAGCAGTTGCCGTCTGGTCATGTGTCTGTGGGTCAGTGTTTCGGTCATTTTCCTCCCTCCCGAAACGGTGTGCCCCGTTCAGCGATAGCGACCGTGGCGCTGCAGCACCTCGATCTGATAGCCGTCCGGATCCTGAACGAAAAAGAAGCGGGCCAGCAGAGCGCCGTCGCGGTTGAACTCCACGATCTTGCGCGGAGCGAGTCCGGCCTGCTCGAAGCGGGTGTGTTCCGCATCGAGATCGTCGACGCAGAAAGCCAGATGTCCGTAGCCGTTGCCGAGGTCGTAGGGTTCCGTGCGTCCCTTGTTGACCGTCAGTTCGACCTCGAAATCCGCGTCGGCATTTCTGAGATAGATGAGGATGAAGTCGTCGAACTCGAGCCGTTCGGCAATGTCGAGCCCGAATGCCGTCTTGTAGAAGCCAACGGAACGCGTTTCATCGAGCACGCGGATCATCGCGTGTATGCATTTCGCCACGAGTGTTCTCCTGGATCAGTCCTGACGGCGGTGCCGGCAGCTTTCTTCAATCGGACAGCCCTGGCCGCAAGACCGCGGCCAGATGGCTGATGCCCAGTTCTTCCGATAGAGAAAGGATGCGTCCGGGATTCACTTCATGGGTAGTAAAGTTTTACTACAGGCGCTTTTTACTCCGCAGCTTCCAGATGCATCTGAGGAACCGTCTGGCGAAGCCGAACGAGACAGGCACAGCGCAGCAGCGAAGTGAAGTTGCGCGTCTCGCCCCGCAGTTCCAGCACCTCGGAATGCAGCTTCGAGATGAAGGCCGGCGTGCTCACGCCTTCGCTCTGCGCGATCTCGTCGATGATCTCCCAGAACGAGCGTTCGAGCCGGATGCTGGTGCTCTGTCCGTTCAGTCGCAGGCGCCGCGTTTCGGGCTCGTAGTCGCCCGGGTCCTGTCCGGCAAAGATGTGGCACATATGCGTTCCTCCCACCTGGCGGCCGGATTCTTTTTGGGGTGATCCGGTCCTCAACGAGCATGGTAGCGCTGTTCGCGGATCGCACAAGTGGACCAGCGACGGAGCTTGTCGGCCGGCTATGCGCCTGAGGGAAGCGGTCTCTCTCCAGCTCAATGGATGGGGCCGTCAGTGGGCAGGTCGAGGTCGTCGCGCTCCGGGCGGGTGATCTCCGGTCCCAGGGCGAAGGCAAACCCGGTGACCCCCATGAGATCTTCCGCCACCTCGCAGCGGAAGGAGAGGTCGTACCAGCGTCCGCGTCCCTGGATCGCCGCTCCCTTTGCCTCCAGCGCCAGGCCCGTCAGCGTCGCTTCCTCGCGTGCCTCGGCGATTGCGTATTCGAACCGCAGGTCCGGATGTTCCCGGCGCAGTTGCTCGACCGCCTCATAGGTGCACAACTGAAAGATCCGCTCTTCCGGGTCGGCCAGGTCCAGTTCGGCGAGCGCCGCGCGGCCGAGCGCGGTGTCGCGCAACCGCGAGGTGTAGAGGGTGCGCGCCTCGGTGAGTTCAGGGACCCGTCGCCGGGGAGGGGCGGGCGTGATGCGGGCGGCATCCTTGGCCGTGGGCGAAGGCGGGGCGTCCGTTGACGCCCGATCGGTTGGCAAGTCTGCTGGCACCTGCTCGTCCTGCGTCCGATGTTGCTGCAATGGCGCAGGTGCTGCGGAAGACACATCGTCTGCGGGCTGCGTCGTCGTCCCCCGGGGGGCGTCCGCAACCTCCCCCAGCCGAGGCTCGGCTCGCGTTTGCAGCGGTACCAGCACCACTTCGACCGCATCGTCATACGATACGCCGTAGGGCTGCGGAGGATCCGAGAGCAGTGCAAGCATTGCGAATGCCGCGACGTGAAAGGCTGCCGACAAGGCAAGGCCGAGCGTCAGGTCCCAACGCTCCGGAGGGGCTGGGGGCTGATCGGCAAAAGCAGGTGTCGAGGCCCCCTCAGTGTCGATGGGACCTGCCCGAACGTCTTCAAGATCGGCCTGGGTCGCGATCTCGCGCGCGCTCATCGCACGACCGGCTTTGCTGCTTGGCGTCTATGGATGATGGGGCTGAGCATGTCACGCATCGGCCCGGATATTCCGGCCACTGCATGACGATCTGAACGCCAAGCAGGGCGAGATGCGAATGGTCGGGCAGGCCGGATTTGAACCGACGACCCCTTCACCCCCAGTGAAGTGCGCTACCAGGCTGCGCTACTGCCCGACTGCCCGCTTCGCGAGCCCGTTCTTCCTATCCGCTTCGCAAGGGGCACGCAAGCGCTTAAGAACCGCAATCAACGCTCGCGAGCGGCCTTCATCCCGGCGGAAGACAGGCGCTTGGCGGCCGAGGTCCGCCACGCATATTCACAGGCGATCAGACCCCAGGCGAGGCCGTAGAGCAGATAGAGATGGCGCCAGCGGTCGGTATCGATGATCGCCGACATCAGCATGTGACCGAACAGCACCACGAACACGCATTGCGCGGCCCACGTCCACGGGCGGCGCTGGTAGACCAGCGGGAACAGCCGGATCGCCGTGAAGGCGACGAGCGAGAGATAGGCGACGCCGCCGAGCCAGCCGTAGGTTGTGAAGGCTTTCAGATAGGTATTGTGCTCGTCTTCGGGGAAGAAATTGCGGAACTGCAGGGGACCGAGCCCGAACGGCCGGTCGAGCACCATCTGGAAGCCGAGCGTATAGCGCGCGAAACGGCCGAGCCGCGCCGTGTCGTAGTCCTGCACCAGCCTGGCACGCTGCAGCAGCATTCCGGAGATGGACTCGACCGACAGCGCGACAGCGATCAGCGCAAGGACGGCGAGAACGCCGGCGGCTCCGAACAGGATCAGCCGCGCGCGTTCCCCGCGCTCCCGCGTCATGCAGAAGAGGATCACGTAAAGGCCGATAGCGGCAAACGCGGCAAGCCCCCAGGCCGCGCGCGAGAAGCTGAGCAGGATACCGAAGCTCAGGACACCGAGCACCGCGATTGCGATTCCCGAGCGGGCAAGCGGGCGGGTCAGCACCGTGTGCAGGGCGATGGTCCAGGGCAGCACCAGGAAGGGACCGAAGACATTGGGGTCCTGGAACGTGCCTTTGGCGCGGCCGTACAGGGTGAAGAGGCTGCCGGGAAGCAGGCCGAAATAGCCGCCGATGCCGAGGAGCGCAACGATGACCGCGCTCGCCGTGTAGGCATTGGCGATGGTTGCCAGACGGGAGGGATCGCTTGCGACCACCGAGGCGAAAAAGACGGAGGTCAACGCCAGGAAGCCGGTGACGGCGATATACATGATCGCAATGCCGAAATTGTCGGACATCAACGTTCCGAGCAGACCGCCGCAGACGAAGAGCACGATCACCAGCAGAAGAGGGCCGAGGGCGGGGGAGAAGCGCGGGCCGGACAGCAGCCAGCCCGACAGCACGACCACCATCGCCAGCTCGTAAGGGGCGGGCTCGCGCAGCACGAATCCGCCAAGGAAGGTCACCAGCCAGAGCGCGAGCGTGCCGATCAGCCGCGTATCGATGCGCAGGCCGCCGCTACGCCGGATCGGAGCGGTGGGAGCTCCGGCAAGTCCGCGATGGGCGGCCGTGCTCAATAGGCGTTCTCCGACTTGAACAGGGCGAAGGGCGTTGCCAGCAGGATGCGGATATCGAACAGGATCGACCAGTTCTCGATATAATAGACGTCATATTCGACGCGCTTCTGGATCTTTTCCGGCGTGTCGACCTCGCCGCGCCAGCCGTTGATCTGGGCCCAGCCGGTCACGCCGGGCTTGACCTTGTGGCGCGCGAAATAGCCGTCGACCACCTCGTCCCACATCTTCTCGTTCGTGTGGGCATTGACCGCATGCGGGCGCGGCCCCACCAGCGACAGATCGCCTTTGAGAACGTTGAAAAGCTGGGGCAATTCGTCCAGCGACGAGCGGCGGATGAAGCGGCCGACGCGGGTCACCCGCGGGTCGTTGCGGGTCACCACCTTCTTCGCGGCCGGGTCCGCCATCTCGTGATACATCGAACGGAATTTGAGGACTTCGATCACCTCGTTGTTGAAGCCATAGCGCTTCTGGCGGAAGAGGGCAGGTCCCTTGCTGTCCAGCTTTACCGCCAATGCGGTGGCGATCATGACCGGCGACAGCAGCACGATCATCAGGCTCGCCACGATGAGGTCGAAGGCGCGCTTGGCGATACTGTCCCAGTCGGCAAGCGGCTTGTGCACCACGTCGACGATCGGCACGGTTCCGATGAAGGAAGACGCGCGGTCGCGGAAGGTCAGCTTGTCGGTATGGGCGGACAGACGGATGTCGACCGGCAGGACCCACAAGGTCTTGAGGAACTCCAGCAAGCGCTTCTCGGCTCTCAGCGGGATCGTGACGATCAGCATGTCGATGCGAGCGATGCGGGCGAACTCGACAAGGTCGCTCACCGTCCCAAGCTTCGGATAGCCGGCGACGATATCCGGCGAACGGTCGCCCTTGCGGTCGTCGAACAGGCCGCAGATGCGGATGTCGTTGTTCGGCTGCCGCTCGATTTCGTGAATGAAGTCTGCGGCAACCTGACCGCCGCCGACGATCACCGCCCGCCGCTCCAGCCGGCCTTCGCGCGTCCATTTGCGCACGAAAATCGTCACCAGCGTTCGCGCCGTCAGCAATGTGGCCAGTCCGAACCCGTACCAGAGGATCAGCAGATCGCCCGGCACGCCCCGCATCACGTTGCCGAATGTCTTGGCCATGAACATGGTCACGAAAACCAGGGTCCAGGCGATGACCATGCGTGCGGCCTGGGCCACCATGTTGCGCATCAGCGGGATCTGGTAGCAGTCCGAGGCCTGGAAGAAGGCGGAGGAGAGCAGCAGCGCCGCAGCGACCGACAACAATGCGGTCGACGAGACCACCGGAATGCCGCCTGAATGCAGGGAGGCAAAGCCGAAGGCCGCCACGATGGCAAGGTCGGCCAGTCGCACGGTGCCGCCCAGCACTGTCGGCGAGACCACGGAGGTCTGCAGGCCGCTGGCGATCTTGATCGCGAGCGGCGACAGTTTGCTGGTGTTCGTCAGCGGGGTGCTGTTCTCGCCCTCCGTCTCCGGCGTGCTTGGCATGACGTTCTGCAGCAGTTGCGCGGTATGATGCGGGGGCATTTCCTTCGCCTCTTTCATTCGCGCCTGCCCGGCGCGCCGGCATCCCGGTTCGCCAGGGCGCTGGCGGCAGCCAGCGTCGGCGCGTCCGGGCTCCGTCCCGCCTTGTCCTGCCGCTTCACCCCGCGCGTCTCCAGATAGAGCGAGGTGATGCGATCGTTCATGAGTTCGACGTTGAAGGTCTCGGACAGGCACTTGCGCTGCCCTTCCGCGCGCCGGCACATGGTATCCGGATCCCGGAAGGCCGCAGCCATGGCGCTGGCCAGTTCTTCCGCATCGCCCGGCGTTACCAGCTTGTCGGCGAAGCGGCCGAAGATCTCCGGAATGCCGCCGACGCGGGTTGCGATCAGCGGCATCTGGGCCGCCACCGTCTCCAGCACGATATACGGCATGGCCTCCGCACGGGAGGGAACGACGACACAGCGTGCGAGACGGAAGGCTTCGCGGGCGGGCATGGCGCCGAGGAAGCGAACGCGGTCGGTAAGGCCGTGCGCCTGGACCATCGCTTCGTAGCGCGAACGATCTTCGCCCTCGCCAACGATATCAGCCCGGGCCTTCATGCCGTGGACGCTCTCCATATGCGCCAGCGCCTGAATGAACAGATCCGGCCCCTTGAGGTCGCGCAGCATGCCGATGAACAGGAAATCGGCGGCGTCGGCCTGCGGCCGCACTTGCGAGAACTCTTCCGGTGCCAGCCCGTTATAGACGACCCGAGCGGCCACCTTGGGCATGGAGACCTTTGATTCGTAGGCAGAGTACTCGTAGTCCGAGACGAAGATGAGTCCGTCGGTGAAGCGCTCCTGCAAGCGCTCGAGCGCGAAATAGATGCGTCCTTCGATCCCGCGCGGATCGTAGTGGAGGCTGCCACCATGCGGGCAGTAGATCCGGGTGACCTTGCGGCCGCGCAGCCGCAGCAAGGTGCCGATCGAACGGGCGAAGACCCCGCCCTTGGCGCCATGGCCATGCAGGACGTCGGGCTTGAGATCGCGCACATGCCGAAACAGCGACAATGCCGCACGCAGGTCGCCGGGGGTTACCTGGCGACGCATCGGAAAGCGCGCGATGCCGAGGGCAAGCTGCGGGGCAAGACGTGCGATGGCCTCGGCTTCGAACGGGCCGCCGGTGGAGGCGTCGCAGATCACTCCGACCTGATGACCGGCCCGCGTCTGGGCCAGCGAAAGGTCGGAGATATGTCGGAAAATCCCGCCGATCGGGGCGCGGACGATGTGAACGATGCGCAAGGGCGCGGCGGTCATCTGGAAACTCCCTGGCTCAACGCGGCTGCCCGTCCGGATTATCTTTCCGGATCATGCAACCTGAACCTTAGCAGACAGGGATGAGTCGCAGGTTAATCCGCCAAAAATGCGAAACCCTCGGGTGGGTTAGAAGAATCGCTCCCGCACATAGATCGTGTCGCCCGGTCGGACCGGGTCGGTGATCGGCACGCGCCCGCTGATCACCTCGCCGTTGATCTGGCGGGTGATGTCGACCGAGGACTGCTGACCGCGGGGCGTGAACCCGCCCGCCGTTGCGATGGCATTCTGCGCCGTCATGCCCGCCACATAAGGGTACTGGCCGGCGGCGGCGACTTCGCCCATGACGAAGACGGGACGGTAGGTGGCAACTTCAACCGAGACGTCTGGATCGCGCAAGTATCCGTTTTTCAAGCGATTCGTGATCTGGGCCTCAAGCTCGCGGACGGTCAGTCCGCGTGCCGCGACACTGCCGATGAGAGGCATCGCGACATAACCGGCCTGATCCACCGTGTAGGTGTTGTTGAGATCCTGCTGACCGAACACGATCACCCGCAACACATCACTGGAGTCAAGCCTGTAGGGCTTGGTGAGGATGTCGTGGAACGCCGTTGGCGGTTGCCGGTATCCGCTGCACGCGGCGACCGTCAGGGCCAGGCAAAGAACGGCGATGAGGCGCGTGAACATTCCGATCTCCTGAAGCGACTGCGCCATTCTTTTCCGCAACGTGGTTAACTTGGGGTGAATCGGGCAAGCGCGATGCTGTGCGCACGGTTCGGGAGGTTAACTCTCCGCTTACCATGAATCGTCATCATCCTCGCAGACACCCTTCCGGAGTAGCGAGCATGAACCAGCCGCACGCACCTGACGCCCGACCGCCCGGCGTCGACGAGCGCGTCGAGATCGACCTTTCGGCGATCCTTGGCGCCTTGCGCCGGTCGCTTCGCTGGCTGCTGCCTCTTGTGGTCGGCGCCGCACTCGTGACTTTCCTGGTTCTGCAAGTCGTGCCCTCCCGCTACCGGGCCGAATCGAAGGTGCTGATCGAGACGTCGAACGTCGTCTATCCTGGGGAAGCGCGCGGCGCAGAGGAGGAGCGGGCGCTTCTCGACAACGAGGGTGTCGCCAGCCAGGTCGAACTTTTGCAGTCGCGCGATCTGTTGCGCCGGGTGGCCAAGCGGCTCGATCTTGCCAGCATTCCCGAGTTCGAAGCAGGCTCCAGCAGCCTGATCCAGGACATGTTCGTCGCGCTCGGCGTGATGCGCGATCCCGGCAGCAATACCCGCGAAGAGCGGGTGCTCAAGGTCTTCTATGACAATCTCGAGGTGTTTCGGGTGGATGGCTCCCGGGTCATCTCCGTCCGCTATGTCTCCAAGAATCCCGAGCTCGCCGCCAGGGTCGCCAATGCGGTGGTCGAGGAGTATCTCGACCTGCAATCATCGGTGAAGCGCGAGACGACGGACATGGCCGCTGCCTCGCTGGAGCCGCAGATCGAGCGGCTGCGCGAGGAGGTTCAGGCGGCGCAGAAGCGGGTCGAGGATTTCCGTTCGCAGAACGATCTCCTGCTCGGCGCCGACAATCAGACGCTGGATCGCCAGCAACTCGGGGAGATTGGAACACAGCTTTCCGACGCCCGCGCGGCCCAGTCGCAGGCCGAGGCGCGGGCGAAGCTGATCCGCGCCCAGCTCAGTGGCGGCGGGTCGCTCGACGGCATGCAGGACGTGCTGAACTCCCAGCTTATCCAGCGTCTGCGCGAGCGTCAGGTGGAACTCCAGGCCCGCATTGCCGAGCTCTCCACCACCTTGCTGCCGAACCATCCGCAGCTCCGGGCGCTGCGGTCCCAGCTTGATGACTTCGATCGGCAGATTCGCCAGGAGGCGGGACGTGTCGCGGCGGGGCTGGAGAACGAGGCGCGTATCCAACAGGAGCGTGTGGCCTCGCTTCAGGCAACGCTCGAGGAATTCAAGACGCGCGCGGCCCGTTCCAACGACGATCAGGTCCGCCTGCGCGATCTGGAGCGTGAGGCTGCGGTCAAGACGACACAGCTCGACCAGTTGATGACCCGTTACCGCGAGGCCGATACGCGCCGCAACGCCAGCGTTATTGGCGCCGACGCGCGCGTCATCTCGCGAGCAACCGTCCCGCTGGAGCCCTTCTCTCCGAAGGTGCCGCAGACGGTGGCGATCGCCGCTTTCGTCACCTTGATGCTGTCGGCGATGTCGGTGATTCTCGGCCAGTTCGTCTCCGGGCGCGCTTTCGTGACCCGTATCGTGGAGACGGAGGAGGCGGACCATCCCGTTGCGGCTGCATCCGCTTCGCAAACGCGCTCCGCGTCAACGGGGCGGGGAGGGGCAGCCTATGGTGCCGGCACGCCGACCTTCTCCTATGACTGGACGCCAAGCGCAGCGGTGGGCGCTTCCCTTGCCGTGAAGTCCCAGTCGACCGCGGAAGAGACGCCGTCCGACATCGCCAGATCCGCCCCGGCGTCTGGTCTCGACGGGCCGCTTGTTGCGCCCAGCCGAGAACGGCCGCGCCGCATCGCCGTGCTCAGCGTCGACAGCGACGAGATCTCGCAAAGTGTCACGTTCCGTCTCGTGCGCGCCGCGGCGGAGGAGGGCGTCATGCCGTTGTTCCTTGAGGTCCGCCCGGATCTCGCCGATCCCCAGGCGGTGCCGGGGTTTGCCGAGCTGCTCGACGGCAGCGCCTCGTTCGCCGGCGTGATCTATCGCGATGCAGCCTCGCGCGCGCATGTCATCGAGGCGGGGCGACGGGCGATTGACGACGATCTCGCTCAGAACGAGCGGTTCGAAATGCTGATGGAAGCGATCGACCACACCTACGATCAGGTGTTCTTCGACCTCGGGCTGATCGACGATTCGCTGATCAGCGCCCAGATCCTGGCGATGGCTGATCAAGTCGTGGTGGCGTCGGGCGGATCTCCTGCCGATCCCGAGATGGAAGACGCAATGCGCATGCTCGAGGACCAGACCGGCGCTCCGGTGATCGTGGAAACCGTTAGCGATGGCGCAGGAAGGTCCGCCAGCGTCGGGCGAGCGGATATGGCAGCGTGAGGCGGTAGCGCGGCACCAGGATTGGCAAAGCAAGAGGCCGGGGCGATGCCCGGCCTTTCTGCAACTCCTGCCGGGTGGTTGCGTCAGCCCTTCAGCCTGCGCATCATCCGTACCGCCTGCCACAGCTTGGGCGAACTGCGGATCCGCCGTTTGAAGGCGCGCATCTGCTTGACGCCGTTCTGTGCGATATAGCCCTTGATCGTCACCGGAATTTCGACGTCCATCAGGACTTCCTTGTCCGCCCAGGCCGTCTTGTACCGTTCTGCGCCGAGGCCGAAGTCGAACGTGTGGGCGCCCAGGCGGCAGGCATCTGCAATCACATGGTTGAGCAGGATATCGCCGGGGCTGCAGGCGGCGACGTCCTCGTCGATGCTGTTGGTATAGGCGTGGTAGCGGCCATATTGCAGGCCGCACAGATAGGTCGCCCGAATCCGCCCGCCAGCTTCCAGGGCATGGATGGTCACGTGCTCGGAGCGATCGCGGATCGCGCTTGTGATCTGATCGGCGAGGAACCCTCTGACATCCGCCGGCTCGAAGACGTTGGGAATGCCGTGCGTGGCTTGACGGGCGCTGCGTTGCGCAACCAGCGTGTCGAGGAAGTGCAGGGCCGTTTCCGTGTCGACCGCCTTGCGCCAGGCCAAGCCTCCCAGTTCCGCGAGCTTCTTTTCCTTGATCCTGAGCTTCTTGCGGGCGCTGGAACTCCGGCGTTCCTTGTAGAGCGTGTCGAAGTCGGCCTTGAGCGGGAAAGCATGAACCGCGTTCAGGCTTTCGATCGCGGTGCGGTCTATCAACGGATGAACCCGCTCGTCCAGGGTGGCGGGAATGTACTTGAGGTCGAACAGGTCGATCCGGTGTTCGCGCCCGATGCGCAGGAGCGCGCGGTGCAGGCTCTTGCCATGGATGCCCGCGAACACGTCGCGGCGCCAAAGGCCACTGTTCTGATTGCCGTGAAAGTCGCCGAGGAACCGGCCGAGACGCAAGGTGCCGCCGAAGATCTTCATCACTCCAAGCGGCAACAGGAAGCCGGGCTCGCCGTCAATCTCGCCGAGGACGATGATCGGCTCGATGCCGCGCGCGCGGCCGACGTGGTCGTACCACGACGCGAGCCAGTCATAACTCGTGAACAGCGTACCGAAGGCGTTTTCTTCGAGATGGCGCCAAGCGCAGGCCGCCTCCGCCGGATCGCGAAGGGCACGCACGGAAAATTCGCCGTTCTCGAGCATGGCATCCAGCCTCATCGCCTGAAGGTCCATCTGATCCCAGTCATTCGACTGGAGCAACCCGACCGGCCTGACCATCGTCTCCCCCAGATTCGCGATGCTCTCGTTGCTGCTGCCCCGATGGCATTCTCATTCGATTGCCAGTTTCACTAGCAAGGAGTTCTAAAGAAACCGTCGATATGCCGCTCCCAGTTGAAAAAGCTGGCGACTGTCACCGGCTTCAGGCGGTTGTCAAAACATGGATCTGCAGCGTCACCTGCTGGCTGGACGCTGTAAGCTGCTGCATTGGAGCGGGAGCGGCCACCTGCTGCCGCCACTGACTGGCGGGCGAGGTGTGATCTTTACTTGCACAGCATGCGACCTTCTGGCGCGCCGCGTCAGTTCCCCCAAATGCCCGTCTCACCGTCACATCGGAGTTTCTGGACCATACGATCCGCCAGATACGTGCTGCCGGTATGGAGATCGTGCCGCTGGAGACCGCCGTGGCACGCATGCAGGAGCCGGACAGCGGGGGCGCGTTTCGCCGCGCTGACCTTCGACGACGGGTATCGCGACAATCTCGTCCACGCCTGACCGGTGCTGAAGCGCCACTCTGCACCCTTCACCATCTTCGTGGCGTCCGGTTTGTCGACCGCAGGTCCGGGATCTGGGGGGACTCGCAGCGGTTGGAACTGGAACTGCGCCGGCTGGCATCTATCCACGGCGTCGACCTGCCGGCCCTGGCCGAGGAACTGATCCTGAGCTGGGACGAGTTGCGCGAGATTCTGCGCGGTCCGCTGTTTTCAGTAGGCGCTCGCACCCACGACCATTATGCGCTGACGCGCGAGCGCCTGCGCGACACGATCAATCCGAATCCCGCCTGCGGCTGATCCGGAAGCCGTGCTCCATCCACCAGATGATGGCGCCGGCAGGGAGCGTCCAGGCAATTCCAGCAATCCCGAAATACAGGAGCTGCACGGCGAGCGAGGCGTGCTGCAACGTCATGTCGCCAATGACCATCGCCACGAAGGCATAGACGATCACGAAAGTGACCAGCACCAGCATGCCGATGAATTTGCGCAGCGGATTTCGCATCTGCTCTCCGGATCGGTGTGGAAGCGGCCTGTCGCCCGCACCCAATCGCAAGGGGTAGGCCAAGCGTCCAAACGATATGTTCTGAGTGCATGTGTCACAGCGACCCCTGCCGTCAAGACCTTGTCTTTCGCCGCCCATGCCTATAACCCCGCTCAGTCTCGCGGTGCCGCTGGCGCCGTTCCTTCATTTGACGATATGGTGCCTCCCCATGTCCGACACGACGGCAGCCTCGCTCGGCGCTCCGATGGATGACGCCAACGCTCGCATCGCGGCCGACCGCCGGGCGATCCGGCTCTGGCTTTATGCGATCTGCGTGCTGATCTTCGCCATGATTGTCGTCGGCGGCGCGACCCGTCTTACCGATAGCGGCCTGTCGATCACCGAGTGGAAGCCGATCCACGGCGTCATTCCGCCGCTTTCCGTTGCCGAGTGGGAGGAGGAACTGGAGAAGTATCGCCAGATTCCCGAATACCAGCTCATCAACAAGGGCATGTCGCTGGACGAGTTCAAGTTCATCTTCTGGTGGGAGTGGGGACATCGCCTGCTCGGCCGGGTGATCGGCGTTGCCTTCTTCGTGCCTCTCGTATGGTTCTGGTGGCGCGGGCGCATCGAAAAATGGCTGCTGCCCTGGCTGGTCGGGGGCTTCGTACTCGGCGGCATGCAGGGCGTCGTCGGCTGGTGGATGGTGGTCTCCGGGCTTGCCGAGCGTGTCGACGTCAGCCAGTACCGCCTTGCCACCCATCTGACGCTTGCCTGCCTGATCTTCATCTATCTCTTCGCGCTCGCCCGCTATCTCGCGCAGGTTCCGGTCGATCGCGAGGCCGCCGCCCGGCCGCAAGGGGCGCGGCCCTTCGTGGGAACGGCAAAGCTCCTGCTGGCCCTGCTGGTGCTGCAGATATTCCTCGGTGGTCTGGTGGCCGGGCTCAAGGCCGGGCTTTCCTTCAACACCTGGCCGCTGATGGACGGCGCCCTCATCCCCTCCGGCCTGTGGCTTATGACGCCGGCCTGGATCAATCACTTCGAGAACGTGCTGACCGTGCAATTCCAGCACCGCCTGACCGCTTATCTGATCGTCGGATTCGCGCTATGGGCCATGTGGGCGGTCTATCGCTGCGAAACCGCCCGCCATCTGCGCGGCGCGGCGCATGCCGTGCTGGTCGTCCTCCTCGTCCAGATGGTCATCGGCATCGCCACCCTGCTTGGCCATGTGCCGTTCTGGCTGGCGCTTACCCATCAGGGCTTCATCGTCGCGGTGATGATCGCCGCCGTGGAGTTCTGGGTGCGGGCGCGTTTCAGCGAGGCCCTTCGCACGTGATGGTGCCGGCGCAGATATGAAAAAGCCGGGCGACATGCCCGGCTTTTCCGTTCTTCACACCGCTTTTCGATCAGACCGCGGCCAGTGCCTGGTCGAGATCGGCAATGATGTCCTCGACATCCTCGAGGCCGATCGACAGACGGACGACGTCCGGACCGGCACCGGCCGCCGTCTTCTGCTCGTCGGTGAGCTGACGGTGAGTGGTCGAAGCCGGATGGATGATCAGCGAGCGCGTATCGCCGATATTGGCGAGATGCGACAGGATCTGGCAGTTGGAAACGAGCGCGACGCCCGCCTCGTAGCCGCCCTTGACCCCGAAGGTGAAGACCGCACCTGCACCCTTCGGCATGTATTTCTGCTGTTTGGCATGGTTGGGGTCGCCCGGCAGGCCGGCATAGGACACCCAGGCGACCTTGTCGTGACCGGCCAGGTGCTGTGCCACCTTGAGCGCGTTGTCGCTGTGGCGCTGCATGCGCAGCGGCAGCGTCTCGATGCCGGTCAGGATCATGAAAGAGTTCATCGGCGAGATCGCCGGACCGAGGTCGCGCAGGCCGAGCACGCGGCAGGCGATGGCGAAGGCGAAGTTGCCGAAGGTCTCGTGCAGCACCATGCCGGAATATTCCGGGCGCGGCTTCGACAGCATCGGATAGCGGTCGGTCGACGACCAGTCGTAGCTGCCACCGTCGACGATCACGCCGCCCATCGAGTTGCCGTGTCCGCCCATGAACTTTGTCAGCGAGTGCAGCACGATGTCAGCGCCGTGCTCGATCGGCCGGCACAGATACGGGGTCGCCAGCGTGTTGTCGACGACGAGCGGGATGTTGCGGGCCTTTGCGACCTTCGAGATCGCCTCGATGTCGACCACGACGCCGCCGGGATTGGCGAGGCTCTCGACGAAGATCGCGCGGGTGCGGTCGTCGATCAGCGCGGCGAAACTCTCCGGATCCTGCGCGTCAGCCCACTTCACTTCCCAGCCAAAGCTCTTGAATGAGTGGTTGAGCTGGTTGATCGAGCCGCCATAGAGCTTGTTGGCGGCGACGATGTTGTCGCCCGGCGTCATCATCGTGTGGAAGGCAAGCAACTGCGCCGAGTGGCCCGACGCCACCGCAAGCGCCGCCGTGCCGCCTTCCAGGGCCGCGACGCGCTCTTCCAGAACAGCCGTCGTCGGATTGGTGATACGGGTGTAGATGTTGCCGAAGGCCTGCAGCCCGAACAGCGACGCGGCATGGTCGACATCGTCGAAGACGAAGGACGTGGTCTGGTAGATTGGCGTCACTCGCGCGCCGGTCGACGGGTCGGGCTGCGCGCCGGCATGGATCGCCAGCGTCGAAAAACCGGGAATGCGGTCGCTCATGAATTCCTCCTAGACTGCAAGCGGCGGCATACTGGCCGATGCCCGCGAGGAGGTCAAAGGAAAGCGATTTCGTTTCAGGGATCTGAGGAGAATGGGTTTTGCGAAACGCGGCTCCCCGCGCGCTTCAGTCTCCGTCGCAGCCGCCTGCGTCGGCATCTGATGGGCCCGCGTCATAGCCGATATGATAGGAGCGCTCTCCCCGTCTTCCGGTGGCGATCATCGCGAAGCCGGCGATGACAAGCACCATGATCGCTCCCAACAGGGCGAGCGTAAGGGGGGAGGCAAGGGGTGCGAGCAGCGTTTCCATACCCTCCTTTTAGGGGAGGGAGGGAAAGATTCCCTGAATCTCGCCGTTAGCTTCAGTCCTTCCGCAGCCCGCGGTGCTGGAAGCCGCCTTTCAAGGCCGGACGCTTTGCCGACAGGGTGCGGGAATTGACGCCGGTCCAGCCGATTTCGCCCGACAGGCGACCATACTCGATCTTCGGGCAGCGGTTCATGACGACGCGCACGCCGGCGGCCTCCGCCAGGCTGGCCGCTGCGTCGTTTCTGACCGAAAGCTGCATCCAGATGACTTTTGGTAGAGGGGATAGCTGCAGCGCTTCCTGCGTCACGGCGAGCGCGGCGTCCGAATTGCGGAAGACGTCAACCATGTCGATGGGCGATGGCACGTCCGCGAGGCTGGCATAGACCTTCTGCCCGAGGATCTCCTTGCCGGCATGACCGGGGTTGATCGGGAAGACCTCGTAGCCCTTCGACAGCATGTATTTCAGCACGAAATAGGAAGGCCGGACGGCGTTGGGGCTCGCGCCGACCATGGCGATGGTCTTCACGTCGTCGAGGATCGCCCGGATATACGCATCCGGATAGGTGTCGTGCTGGATCTTGCTCACGGTCTCTCTCATTCGCCGCTCCACTGGGGCGTCCGCTTTTCGATGAAGGCGCCGATGCCTTCCTCCGCATCGCGGGCCAGCATGTTCTCCACCATGACCTGGGCGCAATGGCGATAGGCGTCGGCGAGCGACATCTCCGCCTGGGCGTAGAAGGCTTCCTTGCCGATCTTCAGCGTCAGCGGCGACTTGGAGGCGATGGTCTCCGCGTATTTCGCCGTCACCTGGGCGAGGTAATCGGCCGGCACGACCCGGTTGACGAGGCCGAATTCGCGCGCTGTCGAGGCGTCGATGATCTCGCCGGTGAGCAGCATCTCCATCGCCTGCTTGCGCGAGACGTTGCGCGACAGGGCCACCATGGGAGTGGAACAGAACAGGCCGATATTGACGCCGGGCGTGCAGAAGCGGGCGCGGTCGCTGGCGATCGCCAGGTCGCAGGACGCGACAAGCTGAAGCCCCGCAGCGGTTGCCATGCCGTCGACCTCGGCGATCACCGGCTTGGGGTGCGTGACGATGGTCTGCATCAGCCGGGCGCAGCGGTTCATCACCTCGGTGAAATAGATGCGGCCGCGATCCGAGTGGCTGCGGGCGGCGGTCATCTCCTTCAGATCGTGGCCGGCGCAGAAGACTTGACCTTCGGCACGCAGCAGGATCACCCGGACGGCGGCATTCTCGGCTGCGGCGTCGAGCGCGTCCTGCAGCGCCGCCATCATCTCTTCGGAGAGCGAGTTGCGTCGCTCGGGCCGGTTCAGCGTCAACCGCAGTACTCCCAAGGACAGGTCCTGGGCGGTCGGCTCACTCTCGCTGGTCGCCGCAGCTTTTGCCGCTGTTGCATCGGTCATGGCGCTTTCTCCCTGTTTGACCTCGTTATAGGGCAAGCCGCAGGCCCGACAAAGCGGACCTTCGTTCCCCCTGGCACTTGTCGCTTTTTCCGGCTTACGTTAACGAAAGCGTCAAAACAGCAAGGCCTCCAGGGAAGGAACCGGATCCGTGCAGCCGATCATGACCGTAGCCGAGCTCAACGCATTTCTGGATCGCGAGTTTCCGCAGATCCATGCGGACGGCCGCATCTACGAAATCGAGGCGGTGACGCCGGGCGAGGCGGTCTTGTCCGTGAAGGCTACGGACAAGCATCTGCGGCCCGGGGGAACGATCTCCGGGCCGACCATGATGGCGCTCGCCGATCTCGCCGCCTATGCGGTGATCCTGGCGCATATTGGTCCCGTCGCGCTGGCCGTCACCACCAATCTCAACATGAATTTCCTGCGCAAACCCGAGCCCGGCGACCTTGTCGGCACCTGTCGGCTGCTGAAGCTCGGCAAGCGCCTTGCCGTCACCGAATGTGGCATTGCCGGCCGGGCAGGGGGCGACCTGGTGGCCCACGCAACAGCCACCTACTCGATTCCGCCCCGCTGACGGGCGGAAAAGCCTTCGATTTTGTGTGGTATATATATACCGTTTTTGTAATGCATTGTTTTTAATGATATATTTTTGGAGATGACGTTTTTAAGTGCATTGACAGTGCCTGCGAAGCCGCGTACATCCTCCGCCGACAGGAAGCGGGCCCGTTTCGGGGCCCGTTTTGCTTGACCTCGGGTGATCCGCACTGATCGCGGCGCCCGCGACCAAAGACGGACCACAGCGATGAAGACCTATTCTGCCAAGACGGCCGAGGTCGAGAAGAAGTGGATCTTGATCGACGCAGAAGGCGTTGTCGTCGGCCGCCTGGCCGCCTTCATCGCCAACACGCTGCGCGGGAAGACCAAGCCGACCTTCACGCCTCATATCGACTGCGGTGACAATGTCATCGTGATCAACGCCGACAAGGCGGTGCTGACCGGCAAGAAGTACTACGACAAGAAGTACTACTGGCACACCGGCTTCCCCGGCGGCATCAAGGAGCGCACCGCCCGCGCCATTCTCGAGGGTCGTTTCCCCGAGCGTGTGCTTGAGCAGGCTGTGAAGCGCATGATGCCGGGTGGTCCGCTGAGCCGCGCCCAGCTCAAGAATCTCCGGATCTATTCCGGTGCCACGCATCCGCATGAGGCCCAGTCGCCGGTTCCGGTCGACTTCAAGGCTTT
Organism: Stappia sp. P2PMeth1; assembly: GCF_900185735.1. Taxonomy (NCBI): domain Bacteria; kingdom Pseudomonadati; phylum Pseudomonadota; class Alphaproteobacteria; order Hyphomicrobiales; family Stappiaceae; genus Stappia; species Stappia sp. P2PMeth1. Next base: position 317,917 of record NZ_FYAW01000017.1, read on the forward strand.
CAACGCGAAGAACGACGGAAAGAGGGCCTAATCCATGGCTGAGCTCCAGTCCCTCGAAGATCTCGGCGGCGCTCTGGGCACTGCCCAAGCCGAAGCCCCGGTGCATGTCCAGAAGCTGGACGCCCAGGGCCGCGCCTACGCCACCGGCAAGCGCAAGGACGCCATCGCGCGCGTCTGGATCAAGCCCGGCACCGGCAAGATCACCATCAACAAGAAGGACTACTCCGCGTATTTCGCGCGTCCGGTCCTTCAGATGATCCTGCGCCAGCCGATCGTCCTGACCAACCGCGACGGCCAGTATGACGTCATCGCCACCGTGTCCGGCGGCGGTCTGTCCGGCCAGGCCGGCGCGCTGCGCCACGGCATCTCCAAGGCTCTGACCCATTACGAGCCGGAACTGCGCGGCATCCTCAAGAAGGAAGGCTTCCTGACCCGCGACAGCCGCGTCGTGGAGCGCAAGAAGTACGGTCGCCGGAAGGCGCGCCGGAGCTTCCAGTTCTCCAAGCGCTGATCTTTACCGATCACCTTGCGATATTCGACGGCCCGCCCTTGGCGGGCCGTTTGCGTTTGAGGTTGGGTCACCCTTTGCGTGACGACAACAGGATGCTGGTTTCGGAACCGGCGATGCCGTCGAGCAAGCGGACGGTGGAGAGCAGCCGATCGAACGCCTCCAGCGTGTCGGTTTCCAATTCCGCGACCACATCCCAGCGACCGTTGGTCGTGTGCAGCGCGCGGACTTCCGGAAAGCCCTGCAGCCGCCGCACCACCGATTCCGCCCGGTGCCCCTCTACCTCGATCATCATGATCGCCCGCACCCGCCCGCCCGCCTCGTGGCTGCGCAGGCGAACGGTGAAGCCTTGAATGACGCCGGTTTCCGTCAGCCGGTCGATACGGGCCTTCACCGTTGCCCGCGACACGCCGAGATCGGCGGCAAGCGAGGCGACAGGAAGCCTCGCGTCGTGGCGCAACAAGGCAATGAGTCGGCGGTCCAGGTCGTCCATCTTATCACTTTGCTAGGTAGATCTTATCAGATCGTCGGATCATACCGACAATCTGACGAATTTTCACCTGTTCGCTCACTCTTCATGCGGACATCATCCATCCTGAGCTACGCTGTTGCTGACGGTCGCTGGATCCATTCGCCCGGCGGATCGTTGATGGATGAAACAGCAAGGCAGGAGGCAGACGCATGTCGACGGACAGGACCCAACCGATTGCACTTCTCGGCGTACCGCTTGAGGCCGGCACAGGGCGACGCGGCGCGGCGATGGGGCCGGCTGCCCTGCGCGTCGCGGGGCTCGCCGAGCGGCTCGAGGCACTCGGCTGGTCCGTCAAGGATTTCGGCGACGTGACGCAGCTTGCCCTCAAGACGATTGCTCCGCTTCACCTGCCGGGCAAGGCGCATGTGCCGGAGGTCGTCGCTTCCTGGGTGCGGCCGCTGGCGCGCGAGGCACGGCGTCTTTGCGACGAAGGCTATCTGCCCGTGTTCATGGGCGGCGACCATTCGCTCTCCATGGGATCGCTGTCGGGCGTCGCCAGCTACTGGCAGGAGAAGGGGCGGCCGCTCTATGTGCTCTGGCTGGACGCCCATGCCGATTTCAACACGCCGTCCATCTCGCCCTCCGGCAATCTGCATGGCATGTCATTGGCGCTCGCTGCCGGCGAGGAGGAGTTGTTCCCCGTGATGGGGGACGCTCCCCGGGCGGTCGTGGATCCGTCCCGCATGTGCGTCTTCGGCGCCAGGTCGATTGATCCGCAGGAGCGCGAACTGCTGCGCCGCCGTGGTGTCACCGTTTGCGACATGAGGCAGATCGACGAGAACGGTGTCTCCCTTCTTATGCGTGACTTCCTGAAGAAAATCAGTCAAGACCACGGCGTTCTTCACGTATCGCTTGATGTGGACTTCCTCGATCCCGGCATCGCGCCCGGCGTCGGAACCACAGTGCCGGGCGGCGCCACCTATCGCGAGGCGCATCTGGTGATGGAACTGCTGGAGGATGCCGGCGTCACCGTGTCGCTCGACATCGTCGAGCTCAACCCTTTCCTCGACGAACGCGGCCGCAGTGCCATCGCGCTCGCCGAACTGGTCGCCAGCCTCTTCGGCCAGGACGTCATGGACCGCCCGACCCAGGCTTTTGCCTGACGCTGCCCAATCAATGGAGACGAATGTGACCCGCCTGCCCGAAGACTATATCGCCGCCGAACACCAGCTCGGAGCGCATAACTACAAGCCGATCGACGTCGTGCTCACCCGCGGCGAGGGCGTCTGGCTGTGGGACGTCGACGGCAACCGCTACATGGATTGCCTTGCGGCCTATTCGGCGGTCAATCAGGGACATTGCCACCCGAAGATCCTTGCGGCCATGACCGAACAGGCAGCGAAGCTGACGCTGACCTCGCGCGCCTTTCGCAACGACCAACTGGCGCTTCTCTACGAAGATCTGGCAAGGCTCACGGGAGCTCACAAGATCCTGCCGATGAACTCCGGCGCCGAAGCCGTGGAAAGCGCCGTCAAGGCAGTGCGGAAATGGGGATATGAGGTCAAGGGCGTACCGCGGGAGAAGGCCGAGATCATCGTCTGCGCCAATAACTTCCATGGCCGTACCCTCGGCATTGTCGGCTTCTCGACCGATCCGGTGGCGCGTACCGGCTTCGGCCCCTTTGCGCCGGGGTTCCGCGTCGTACCCTTCGGCGATGCCGATGCGTTGGAACAGGCGATCACCCCGAACACCGTCGCTTTCCTCGTCGAGCCGATCCAGGGCGAGGCCGGCATCCTGATCCCGCCGGCCGGCTATTTCGCCCGTGCCCGCGAGCTCTGCACCGCGCATAACGTCACGCTGATCCTCGACGAGATCCAGACGGGACTGGGGCGGACCGGCAAGTTGCTGGCCGAGGAGCACGAAGGCATCGAAGCGGACGTCACGCTGGTCGGCAAGGCGCTGTCCGGCGGCTTTTATCCGGTGTCGGCCGTGCTCTCCAACTCGGAAGTGCTGGGCGTCCTGCAGCCGGGCGAGCATGGTTCGACCTTCGGCGGCAATCCGCTTGCCTGTGCCGTGGCCCGCGCCGCGCTCAAGGTGCTGGTCGAGGAAGGCATGATCGAAAACGCCGAAAGGCAGGGGCAACGCTTCATCGAGGGCCTGCGCTCGATCCGCTCCAACGCGGTGCGCGACGTGCGCGGGCGCGGCCTGATGCTGGCCGTTGAGCTTCATCCCGAGGCTGGCGGCGCGCGCGGCTATTGCGAGGAACTGAGGGCCCAGGGGATCCTGGCGAAGGACACCCACGACCATACGATCCGCATCGCTCCGCCGCTGGTGATCACGGCCGACCAGGTCGACTGGGCGCTGCAGCGCTTCGACACGGTGCTGACGCGCGCCGCCCACTGAAGCGGTTGCGTGCCAGCGCGTGTTGGCGGCCCTGAACGAGGTGAACGGTCACGATGCCGTGCGGCGATCGAGATCCTGGCGCGAGGCGTTGTCGTTGTCGGGAACGACAGTCCAGGAACGATAGACCGGATGGGCGTCGCGCATCCGGTCGTAGAGCGCCACCATGCCTGCAAGGAACGCGATCTTCGCCACGTAGGTCACGATAGTGCCGGCGATGAGCACCGGCAGGTTCTGTGTGAAGGCGCCCCACATGCCCATCGCGAAGCCGACCGCAGTCGCCAGCGACAGCAGGATGGCTCTGCGGTTGTCGTCGGTCGGGATCGGTACCACGGCCCGGTTGAGCCAGACCCGCTCGCCGAAGGTGGCGCGTGCGTGCCAGGTGTTCAGCCGGCGCGGCGGCGGAAAGATGCGCGGGTTGAGCCACAGCCACAGACAGACGGTGGCGATCGACAGGCCGGCCAGCGGCCAGCCGAACCAGCCATGCGACCAGACGGCGAGATAGAGCAGGGGCAGAGTGGCAAAGCGTGTCCACACGCTCCAGCCGCTCGCGTGCCGGAGCCAAACGTCCGCATCCATGCCAAGCATGCGCAGACGTCCGGCATTCATCGGCCGATAGACCGAATAGCGCCCCGATCCCGGCCGTGTTCTGGCCTGTTGCCTCATCTCTTGTGTCTCTCGCGGACCCGGGCGACTAGCCCCTGCCAGGGGATGCGCGGGTGCGGGCCAAGCGTTTCCTCAAGCTTGGAAGTCTAGCGCAGGTGGCCGCCGCGTGCCACCGGGGATGCCCGATATGGTTTCGAAAAGCTGCAGCTTCAGGAAAGCGTCTTGACGTAGCTGCCCGGTGCATCCTCGATGATCTTGACCCTGTTGGCGCCGGGTTTGCGGGCTTTTGCGGTATTGCCGTCGAGCTTGCGGATCCAGCCGTCCCAATGTGGCCACCACGACCCGGGGTGCTCCTTCGCCTTGGCGAGCCAGTCCTCGTAGACCCCCTTGGGGCGCGCGCCGGTCCAGTATTGGTACTTGTTCCTGGCGGGTGGATTGACGACGCCTGCAATGTGCCCGGATCCCGACAGCACATAATCGACAGGTCCACCGAAGCACTGCGATCCGACGAACACCGATTGCGGCGGAGCGATATGGTCCTCGCGGGTGGCAAGGTTGTAGATCGGGATCTTCACCTTGCCAAGGTCGAGCTTTTCGCCGCCAATCTCCATCGTGCCCTTGCTGAGCCGATTTTCCAGGTAGCAGTTGCGCAGGTAGAATGAGTGGTTCGCCGCCGGCATGCGGGTGGAATCGGAGTTCCAGTACAGCAGGTCGAAGGGGAAGGGCTCGCGGCCCTTCAGATAGTTGTTGACCACATAGGGCCAGATCAGGTCGTTGGAGCGCAACAGGTTGAAGGCCGAGGCCATTTTCGAGCCTTCAAGATACCCCTTCTCCCCCATGCGCCGCTCCAGCGCCTGGATCTGCTCTTCGTCGACAAAGACCTTCAGGTCGCCCGCATGGGTGAAATCCACCTGCGTGGTGAAGAAGGTGGCGCTGGCAATGCGATCATCGCCCGTTGCCGCCATATAGGCGAGCGTCACGCCCAGCAGCGTTCCGCCGACGCAATAGCCGATGGCGTTCACCTGCTCCTCGCGCGTCGCCTTTCGGATCACGTCGAGCGATTCCAGAATGCCCTCGCGCATATAGTGCTCGAAGCTTTTCTGCGCTTGTTTCTCGTTGGGATTCACCCAGGAGATGACGAAGACCGTATGTCCCTGGTCCACCGCCCATTTGATGAACGACTTCTCGGGGGTCAGGTCGAGGATGTAGTACTTGTTGATCCAGGGCGGCACGATCAGCAGCGGCCGCTTCAACACCGTCTCGGTCGTCGGCGTGTACTGGATCAACTGGCGCACGTCGTTCTGCGCGATGACCTTGCCCGGCGTCAGCGCCAGGTTGGTGCCGACGCGGAACTTGGTCGGATCGGACTGGCGGATCTTCAAGTCGCCCTTGCCGGCCTCGATATCCTCGGCCAGCAGCTTCATGCCGCGCACGAGGTTCTCGCCGTTCGACTCCAGCGTTTCGCGCAGCAGTTCCGGATTGGTCAGCACGAAATTCGACGGCGACAGCGCATTGGCGATCTGCTTGACATAGAAATCCGCCTTGTGGCGGGTGTGCTCGTCGAGATCCGCCGCCTCGACCACCATCTGCTCGGCCCATTGCGAGGTGATGAGATAGAGCTGCTTCACGAAATCGAAGAACTGGTTCTCGCTCCATTCCGGATCGCCGAAGCGCTTGTCGCGCGGGTCCGGGCTCGCGGCGGGGGCGGCCTGCTCTCCCATCATTCGCTTCAGGGACGAGTTCCACAGGTCGATATATTTGCCCCAGAGCCGCGTCTGCGCTTCCAGCGCACGCTGCGGGTCGGACATCCAATATTCGCCGACCTGCGCCAGGGTCTTGAAGATCACCGTCAGTTCGTCGCTGGTCTCGGGCTTGATCTCGCCCTTTTCGCGCGGCTCCACATAGGCCGCCATGGCGCGCCCGGCATTCTCGATGATGCGTCCCAGGTTCTGCGCAAAAGCCTCCGGATTCTTGACGATATATTGCAACAGCGGACTGGTCTTCTCGTCAGTCATCCCTGGCGTATCCTCCACTTCGGGTCCCGGTCGTCTTTGTGTCCGCAACCCAGGCGGGTCTTGGCGGACCTCATTTGCGGCCTTCGTTTGCACCCCGTGTCCGCTTGACCCCATAATAGTTCTTCATGACGCAAGACTGACAAGTTGGACAAGGCGCTTACAATGTCGTACGTCCCGGTCAGCTTGCAAGCGGTGACATTCGCGAAATTCGTGCAGGACCACGGTTACATGCGTGCAACGGTCTTCACCACTGTTTTGACCTCGGCGCTTCTCGCCGGGTGCGCTTATGCGCCCTCCGGTACGCTGGTCGACGCTCTGGAGCCGGAAGGCGTCTCCCGCAGCGGCATGATGGCGCCCGCGACCACTGCGCGTGTACCCTCGCCGGAGGTCGCGATCCCCGGCACGGGCTTGCCGGCCGCGACGCCTCCGGTCGCCTACGGGCCGACGGGGACGATCGAAGGGGTGGGGCAGGGCGCTGCGGTTGCGGCGCCGATCCGCAGCCCCGATGGGCTGCTCACCGAGGATGCGGCGGCGGCAACCCGGACCCGTCTCCAGGAGATTGCCCGCTCGCGCGGCGGGGCATCCCGTCCGGCAAACTCCAGTAGCGTCATCCAGCTCAAGAAGCTTGGCGAAAGCCACGGTGCCCGTGCCATTTCCGAGATCGAGGCGGACGGCAGCAGCGATTGATCCCGCTTCGTAAGGCAGCCGGCGTCTTCGGTCGCAGCAGGCGCGGATATTTTGGCGCGCAGGCCTTTTTGCCGATGCGCGGCGGCGCGGCCACTGGTATGTAGCCGGCGTTCGGCGTCGTGCACAGGCCGATGCCGCATATGCGCCCGGACGAGAGGCGCGCGCAGACCACGCTTTGCGGGTGAGGATTGGACCATGGAAGAGTTCTACCAGACGCGGCGCTTGCCGCCCTATGTCTTCGAACAGGTCAACCGGCTCAAGGCGAAGGCACGCGCGGCAGGCGCAGATATCATCGATCTCGGCATGGGCAATCCTGACCTGCCGACGCCCAAGCACATCGTCGACAAGCTCACCGAGACCGTCCAGAATCCCCGGACCCATCGCTATTCGGCGTCCAAGGGCATTCCCGGGTTGCGGCGGGCGCAGGCGGCCTATTACGAGCGCCGGTTCGGGGTGAAGCTCAACCCGGAGACCCAGGTCGTCGCGACCCTCGGCTCCAAGGAAGGCTTCGCCAACATGGCGCAGGCGATTTCCGCGCCGGGCGATGTGGTGCTGGTGCCCAATCCCAGCTATCCGATCCACGCCTTCGGCTTCCTGATGGCCGGCGCGGTGCTGCGGTCGATCCCGTCCGAGCCCGGACCGGAGGTGTTTCACGCGTTGGAGCGGGCGCTGATCCATTCGGTCCCCAAGCCGATCGCGATGATCCTGTGCTATCCGGCCAATCCGACGGCCTATGTGGCCGATATCGAGTTCTACCGCGATGTCGTCGCCTTCGCGAAGAAGCACGACATCTTCGTGCTCTCCGATCTCGCTTATTCGGAGATCTATTTCGGCTCGACGCCGCCGCCCTCGGTCCTGCAGGTGCCGGGTGCCATCGATGTGGCGGTGGAATTCACCTCGCTGTCGAAGACCTTCTCCATGCCCGGCTGGCGGATGGGCTTTGCCGTCGGCAACGAGCGGCTGATCGCCGCACTCGCCCGGGTGAAGTCCTATCTCGATTACGGCGCCTTCACGCCGATCCAGGTTGCGGCCTCCGCCGCGCTGAACGGGCCGGACGACTGCATCGTTGCGGCGCGCGAGACCTATCGCAAGCGGCGCGACATCCTGGTCGAGTCCTTCGGCCGCGCCGGGTGGGAGGTGCCCGCGCCGGAAGCGTCCATGTTCGCCTGGGCGCCGATCCCGGAGAAGTTCCGTCACCTCGGTTCGCTGGAGTTCTCCAAGCTGCTGATCGAGCATGCCGACGTCGCCGTCGCCCCCGGTCTCGGTTTCGGTGAGTATGGCGACACCCATGTCCGCATAGCTCTGGTGGAAAACGAGCAGCGCATCCGCCAGGCGGCGAGAAGCCTGCGTCGCTTCCTTGAAACGGCGGACGAAAAATTGCACAACGTCATCCCCATCGGAGCCTCGGGTTAAGGGCGTGTCGCGTCTTGCGGCGCGCCACTCCTCAAACGGATCGCGATCTTCATGAAAGCTGAATTGCGCGTCGGCGTCGCCGGCCTAGGAACGGTTGGTGCCTCTCTCGTCCGCCTGCTTGGCCGCAAGGCAGACACTTTCGCCGCCCGTTGCGGTCGTCCCGTCACCGTCACCGGCGTCTCGGCGCGCGATCGCTCCCGTGATCGCGGCCTCGACCTGTCCGGCATCGTCTGGCATGACCGGCCGGAGGACCTCGCTGTTTCACCGCAGATCGACGTCTTCGTCGAACTGATCGGCGGCGACAGCGGCCCGGCCGAGACGAGTGTCCGCGCCGCTCTGGCCGCCGGCAAGCATGTCGTCACCGCCAACAAGGCGTTGCTCGCCCGCCATGGGGTGGAACTGGCCCGTCTTGCTGAGGAGAACGGCGTCAGCCTGGCTTTCGAGGCGGCGGCAGCCGGCGGCATCCCGGTCATCAAGGCGGTGCGCGAGTCGCTCGCCGGCAACGACATTTCGCGCGTCTATGGCATTCTCAACGGCACCTGCAACTACATCCTGACCCGGATGGAGCAGGAGGGGCTCGACTTCTCCGCATGCCTCGCCGACGCCCAGCGCCTTGGCTATGCCGAGGCGGATCCGACCTTCGACATCGAAGGCTTCGACACGGCCCATAAGCTGGCGCTGCTGACCTCGCTTGCCTTCGGCAGCGAGATCGACGTCGATGCAATCTACATAGAGGGCATTTCCTCGATCACCCGCGCCGATATCGAGGCGGCAGGCGAACTCGGCTACCGCATCAAGCTCCTGGGAGTTGCCCAGAAGACCGACAGCGGCATCGAACAGCGCGTGCATCCGACCATGGTGCCGCGTGCCTCGGCCATCGCCCGCATCGACGGGGTGCTGAATGCGGTCGCCATCGACGGCGACGCGGTCGGCGAAGTCGTGCTGGTTGGGCCCGGTGCCGGCGGCAACGCCACTGCCTCGGCGGTGCTGGGCGACATCGCCGACATCGCCCGGGGCCTTGCCATTCCTGCTCTCGGCCGCCCGGTCGGCAGGCTCTCGCCCTACAAGGCGGCGCGCATGCGTATGCATGAGGGCGGCTACTACATCCGCCTTGCGGTCTATGACCGTCCCGGCGCCTTCGCCGAGATCGCCCGGATCATGGCCGGCGAGGGAATCTCGCTGGAGTCCATCGTCCAGCGCGACCGAACCCGCCGCGTCGGCGACCAGACCCCGCACGGCGACACTCCGCAACCGGTGATCCTGATCACCTATGAAACCACCGAGGCCGCGGTGAAGCGGGCGCTCGCGACGATCTCCGCGCAGAATGTCGTCGCCGGCACCCCGCAGCTCATCCGCATCGAGAAACTCGGCTGACCGAACCGCCCCGCCAAGCGCCTTTCGAGGAAACCTGATGCCCAGCACCGCAGACCTTCACAGCGAAGCACTCGACCGTATCCTGACCCTGGAACTTGCCCGCGTCACCGAGCGTGCGGCCGTTGGCGCTGCCCGCCTGCGCGGCCGCGGCGACGAGAAGGCGGCCGACCAGGCCGCGGTCGATGCCATGCGCCGGGAGCTGAACCGCCTGCCGATCGACGGCACGGTGACAATCGGCGAGGGCGAGCGTGACGAGGCGCCGATGCTCTATATCGGCGAGAAGGTCGGCACGGGCGAGGGACCGGCGGTCGACATCGCCCTCGATCCGCTCGAGGGTACAACGATCTGCGCCAAGAACCTGCCGAACTCGCTGGCCGTGATCGCGATGGCGCCGAAGGGCGGTCTGCTCAACGCGCCTGACAGCTATATGGAAAAGATCGCCATCGGTCCGGGCTATCCGGCCAATCTGGTCGATCTCGACGCGCCCGTGGCCGACAACATCAACGCGCTGGCCAAGGCCAAGGGCGTGCCGGTCGCCGAGATCACCGCCTGCGTGCTCGACCGTCCGCGCCACGCCCGGCTGATCGAGGATCTGCGCGCCACCGGCGTCGCGGTGCGTCTGATCGGCGACGGCGACGTGGCCGGCATCATTCATACGACCGATCCGGACGAGACAGGTATCGACATCTACATGGGCATCGGCGGCGCGCCGGAAGGCGTCCTGGCGGCGGCAGCGCTGCGCTGCATTGGCGGCCAGATGCAGGGGCGTCTGGTGATCACCCGCGACGAGCAGGTCGAGCGGGCCCACCGCATGGGCATCGACGACATCCACCGCAAGTACACGATGGAAGAGATGGCGCGCGGCGAGGACGTCCTCTTCGCCGCAACCGGCGTCACCGATGGCAACTTCCTGCAGGGCGTGCGCTTCGGGCGCGGCGAGATCACCACGCACACGGTGGTGATGCGCGCGGCGACGGGCACGGTGCGCTATATCAAGGCGCGCCACACCCAGCTCGACAAGTTCCACCTCGATTGAAGGACGGAGGCTGATCCCGCCAGATGCCCGGCATCGACCAGACCGACCTGACGGATGACGGGCGCCGCCGCGTTCTCGGCGTTGCCCGCTCCGCCGGCGAGCGGACCTGGCGGGAGCGGCTGACACAGGGGCAGGGCGCGACGGCGCTGGCGATCGCGCAACGTCTCGGCGTTCCGGAAGTCGTCGCACGGGTGATGGCCGCCCGCGATGTCCAGCTTGAGGCGGCCGAGCGGTTTCTCGACCCGACCATCAAGGACCTGATGCCGGATCCTCTGTCGTTGCGCGACATGGAACCGGCCGTCGCCCGCGTCGCCGATGCAGTGGCCGCCGGCGCGCGCATTGCGATCTTCGGCGATTACGATGTGGACGGCGCCACTTCGTCCGCGCTGCTGTCGCGCTATCTTGCCGCCATCGGCATCGCCAGTCGCATCCATATTCCTGACCGCATCATCGAGGGCTACGGTCCTAATGGACCGGCCATCCGTATGCTGCGGGAGGAGGGGGCGGGGCTGCTGGTCTGCGTCGATTGCGGCAGCGTTTCCTTCGAGGCCTTCGCCGAGGCCCGCGCTGTCGGCCTCGATGTGGTGGTGCTCGACCACCATCAGGTCGGCGAGGAACTGCCCGCCACAGCCGCGCTGGTCAATCCGAACCGGCAGGACGATCTCTCCGGCCTCGGCCATCTTGCCGCCGTTGGCGTCACCTTCCTCTTTCTCGTCGGTCTCAATCGCGAGCTTCGCCGCCGCGGCCTCTTCCGCGCCAGGCGCGAGCCGGACCTGCTGGCGCTGCTCGATCTCGTCGCCGTCGGCACGGTCTGCGACGTGGTGCCGCTGAAAGGTCTGAACCGCGCCTTCGTCCGCAAGGGGCTGCTCGCGATGCATGGCCGGGCCAATGCCGGCCTTGCCGCGCTTGGCGACGTGTCGCGCGTCCACGGCCGGGCGACGCCCTATCACCTCGGCTTCATGATCGGCCCGCGCATCAATGCGGGCGGACGTATCGGCGATGCCGCACTCGGCGCGCGGCTGCTCACCACCGACGATATGGACGAAGCCCGCGCGATCGCCGAGCGGCTCGACGGGTTGAATGCCGAGCGTCAGGCCATCGAGGCGGAAATGCTGCTGGAGGGCGACGCCCAGGCCACGGTCGCCCTTGAGCGGGACGATCCGGCAGTGCTCCTGACCGGCTCGCCGGACTGGCATCCCGGTGTCGTCGGCCTCGTCGCCGCGCGCCTCAAGGAACGCTACCGCCGTCCGGCCTTCGCCATTGCCTATGATGTCGACGGCAAGGGAACCGGCTCCGGACGGTCCATTCCCGGTGTCGACCTTGGCGCCGCCGTCCGCCGCGCCGTCGACGAGAGGATCCTGGAAAAGGGCGGCGGGCATGCCATGGCCGCTGGCCTCACCGTACGCCGCGAGAGGCTGGACGACCTTGCCGCCTTCATGCAGACAGCCCTTGCCGAGGATGTCGCCGCCGCACGCTCGGCAACTGAGTTGAAGATCGATGGCGCCCTGACGGCGGGAGCGGCCAGTGCCGATCTGCTGCATATGCTGGAGACCGCCGGCCCGTTCGGTGCCGGCCATCCCGAACCGGTCTTCGCCTTTCCCAGCCATCGCGTCACCTTCGCCGACACGGTCGGCAAGGGCCACGTCCGCCTGACGCTCGCCGATGGTGGCGGCAGCACGCTGAAGGCCATCGCCTTCAAAGCCGCCGACACACCGCTCGGCCAGGCGATCCTGGGCGGGCGTGGCGGCGCGCTGCATGTTGCCGGGGCGTTATCCCTGGACACCTGGCAGGGCCAGGAGCGGGTGCAACTGCGCGTGATCGACGTCGCCGACCCGCAGCGTTCGAGACTGTAAGCGCATCCGAGGCGGAATCTTCTGCCCATCGGCATTTCCTGCCCTGTTAAGGAAGGCGAAACCCCGCCCGCGCTAGCGTGCGCCAGGATGGAATTGCGGGATGGAATCATGTCACCTCGGGCCCAGTTGCGTCATTTGATGGCCGAAGTCGATACTGCTGCCGACAACGCGGAACGGGCGCTGCGGCGCCTGCAGGCGCAGGGCGTCACCGCCGTGGCGCCGGAGCGTGCGCCCGCTGTGACCCCGCTGCGCGCGGGTCTCATTCTCGTCAGCCTGCTGATGGCGGCCAAGGTTATCATCTCCAACGACTGAGCTTGCGCTCGTCGCCGGTATTTTTGATCGCCGGCGCAAATTGTCGCCTTGATTGTGGCAGTCGATGGGGCCAGCATCCGGCTCCATGAACACGCCTTCCTCTCCCGACACCTTCCGCCTTGCGCTTTGTGCCTTCAATCTCGGCCAGGGCGGTCGCAGCCGCGAGGATTTCCTCGCCGGCATCTCGCAACGGCTCGCCCGCGCCCATGCCCAGGGCGCCGAGCTCCTGGTACTTCCCGAATATCTGAGCGAAGCCTTTCTCGCCTGGAAGCCGAAAGGCCTGAAACCGACATCGGAACTCGCCTTTATGGCCGGTGAGGCCGAAGCCCTGATGCCCGACCTGAAGGCTCTGGTTGCCGAACACGCGGTCACCCTCGTGGCGGGCTCCATGCCGGCAGCCGATGGCCGGGGCGGCTTCGTCAACCGTGCCGTCGCATTGATCGCCGACGGTCGGAGCATCTCCCACGACAAGCTGGCATTGACGCCTTTCGAACTGGACCGCGAAAGCTGGTATGTCACGCCGGGCGACAGGGTGATCCGCTTCGAGGTCGCCGGCCTGTCGATGATGATGCTGATCTGCCTCGACGTCGAAATGCCGGCGCTCTCCTGCCTGATCGCCCGCGAGGCGCCAGACCTTCTCATCGTGCCCTCAATGACATCAAGCCTCGCCGGCTACAACCGGGTGTTCGGCTGTGCCAAGGCGCGCGCGGTCGAACTCATGTGCTCGGTCGCCGTTTGCGGCGTTGTCGGCGCCTCGCCCGGCACGACCCAGAACGACAGCAACGTTTCGGGCGCGGCGCTCTATGTGCCGTGCGAGCCGTCGCTCGGCTATCGCGGCGTGGTCGCGGAAATCGCTCCTGTGGGCGGCACGCGCGGCGAAGAGCCGTTCCTGGTTGCCGATGTCCCGGTCGCGGCGATCCGGGCATTGCGCGCGGGCGGCGCCGAGGTCTGGCCGGGCCACTGGTCGGCCGATCACATCACCCTGTCCCGCGAGTGACCGTCATGAGCGCTCCCGATATTTCCGCGTCGTTTCGGGGCGACCGGGCGACTGGCGTTCTCCTGCTGCTGGCCGGCCTTTCCGGCGGACTAGGCGTCGCCCTGTCGGCGATGGCAGCGCATGTGCCGGGCGGCGAACTGCTGTCGAGCGCGGCCAACATGCTGCTGTTCCATGCGCCGGCCTTTCTGGCGCTGGCGGCGCTGGCGGCGCTGCGTGCCACCGGTCCGCGCGGCGTTCTTGCGGTCGCAACGCTCGCGCTTGCAGTTGGTCTTGCGCTGTTCGCCGGGGATCTGACCTCGCGGGTGATGCTGGGTGATCGGCTGTTCCCGATGGCGGCGCCGACGGGCGGCAGCTTGATGATCCTCGGCTGGGCGGGCATCCTGCTGGCTGGAGCCGTTCGGCTGGTGAGAAGGGCCTGACCTGCGGTCTTTTGCCACTGTCGCGCATGCGACGCAAAGCCTCGACGGGATGTCGTTTTTCCGCAAGACCGGCCGCCGGATCGGTTGCACAACAGAGCGGATGGCGCGCAGACGTGGCCTGTCGGCGACCGGCATTCCGCCTCCGCATGAGCCGCCACCGGCAAGAGGACCGCATGACACGTTTCTCCTTCTGGGACCTGGCCTTGAAGGCCCTCAACGCCCATCAGGACTGGGGCCACCAGTGGCGCAAGCCCGATCCGAAACCGGAGTATGACGTTGTCATCATCGGCGCCGGCGGTCATGGTCTTGCCACCGCCTATTATCTCGCGAGCGAACACGGCATCACCAACATCGCCGTGCTGGAAAAGGGCTGGCTCGGTGGCGGCAATACGGGCCGCAACACCACCATCGTGCGCTCCAACTATCTCTGGGAGGAGAGCGAGGCGCTCTACGACCACGCGATGGACCTGTGGCAGGACCTGTCGCAGAAGCTGAACTACAACGTGATGTACTCTGCCCGCGGCGTCATGATGCTCGCCCATACGGTGCATGACATCCAGGTCTTCAAGCGTCACGTCCACGCCAACCGCCTCGCCGGCGTCCAGAACGAGTGGCTGAGCGCGGAGGAGGCCAAGGCGTTCTGCCCGCCGCTCAACATCGGTCGCAACATCCGCTATCCGGTTCTGGGTGCAGCGCTCCAGCGCAAGGGCGGCGTTGCCCGTCACGACGCGGTCGCCTGGGGCTATGCGCGCGGCGCCGACCAGCGCGGCGTCGACATCATCCAGAACTGCGCCGTGACCGGCATTCGCCGGCACCCGGATGGTTCGGTCGCCGGGGTCGAGACCTCGCGCGGGTTTATCGGTGCCAAGAAGATCGGCGTCGTTGCCGCCGGCCATACCTCGGTCGTCATGGACATGGCCGGCGTGCGGATGCCGCTGGAATCCAACCCGCTGCAGGCGCTGGTGTCCGAGCCGGTGAAGCCCTGCTTCCCCTGCGTGGTCATGTCCAACACGGTGCACGCCTATATCTCGCAGTCGGACAAGGGCGAGTTGGTGATCGGCGCCGGCACCGACCAGTATGTCTCCTACAGCCAGACCGGCGGGTTGCAGATCACCACGCACACGGTTGATGCGATCTGCGAACTGTTCCCGATGTTCCGCCGCATGCGCATGATGCGCAACTGGGGCGGCATCGTCGACGTCACGCCGGATCGCTCGCCGATCATCGGCAAGACCCCGGTGCCCGGCCTTTATGTCAATTGCGGCTGGGGCACCGGCGGGTTCAAGGCGACACCCGGTTCCGGCCACGTCTTCGCCCACACCATCGCGCGCGACGAGCCGCACCCGATCAACGCCCCCTTCACGCTGGACCGGTTCCGCACCGGCCGGCTCATCGACGAGGCGGCTGCCGCCGCCGTCGCGCATTGAGGCCCGACATGACGCATCAGGCAGTGAATCTTGCCGGGAAGCTCGCTCTGTTCTCCGAACACTGGTCGCCCAAGATCGTCGGCTCGTTCAACGGTCACGACCTCATGGTGGTGAAGGTCAAGGGAGAGTTCACCTGGCATTCGCACCCCGACACCGACGATTTCTTTCAGGTGTTGTCGGGCCGGTTGACCATTCGGATGCGCGACGGCGATGTCACGCTCGGGCCCGGAGAACTGTTTGTCGTGCCCAAGGGCGTCGAGCATTGCCCGGTCGCCGAAGTTGAAACCCACCTGTTGCTGATCGAGCCTTCCGGGACGCCGAACACCGGCGATCCGGAGACCGCGGCACACAAGACCGAGATCTAGGGGCGAGCCGATGCTTCTGATCCACTGCCCCTGCTGCGGCGTCGACCGTCCCGAAATCGAGTTCCGCTATGGCGGCGAGGCGCATATCGCCCGTCCCGTGCAGCCGGCCGATTTCGACGATCGTCAATGGGCCGAGTTTCTCTACATGCGGACCAACCCAAAGGGCGTGATGGCCGAGCGCTGGCGCCACGTCCATGGCTGCGGCCGCTTCTTCAATGCGCTGCGCGACACGGTGAGCGATCGCTTCATCGCCGTCTACAAGACCGGCGAACCACGGCCCGACCTTTCCGCGACCGGCGGGGAGGGCGGAAGATGACCCGTTCCTTCCGCACCTCGAAAGGCGGGCGCATCGACCGCGCCGTGCCAGTGACCTTCACCTTCGACGGCAGGACGCTCACCGGCCGGGCCGGCGATACGCTTGCCTCGGCCCTGCTTGCCAACGGCATCCATCTGGTCGGCCGCTCCTTCAAGTATCACCGCCCGCGCGGCATCCTCACCGCCGGCTCGGAAGAGCCCAATGCGCTGGTCGGGGTCGCGAAATCCGCGGCGGCGGCCGCGGCCGGCCAGAGCGTGCCGAACCTGCGCGCCACCCAGGTCGATATCCACGAGGGGCTGGTGGCGGTCAGCCAGAACCGCTGGCCGTCGCTCGGCTTCGATATCGGCGCGGTCAACGACCGTCTCTCGCCGCTTTTCGTCTCCGGCTTCTACTACAAGACCTTCATGTGGCCGAAGAGCTTCTGGAACCGGGTCTATGAGCCGTTCATCCGGGCGGCTGCCGGCCTCGGCAAGGCGCCGACCGCACCGGATCCGGATCGCTACGCCAACCGCTACGCGCATTGCGATGTCCTCGTCGCCGGCAGCGGCCCGGCGGGCCTTGCCGCCGCGCTCGCCGCTGCCCGCGCCGGCGCGCGGGTGATCCTGGCCGACGAGCAGGCCGAACCGGGCGGCTCGCTGCTGCATGAGGCGGGGGCCGAGATCGAAGGCCAGCCCGCCACCGCATGGGTATCGGCCGTGATGGCCGAACTTGCCGGCAACGACCGGGTCACCCTGCTGCCGCGCACCACCGTCTTCGGCTATTTCAACCAGAACTTCGTCGCCCTGGCCGAGCGCGTCACCGACCATCTCGCCAGTCCCGACCCGTCGCTGCCGCGCGAGCGCCTGTGGCAGGTTCGTGCCCGTCAGGTGGTGCTCGCCACCGGGGCGATCGAGCGACCGCTGGTCTTCCCGGAGAACGACCGTCCAGGGATCATGATGGCCGAAGCCGGCCGCATCTACGCCAACCGCTACGGCGTTCTGCCGGGCCGTGCGATTGCGGTTGCCACCGCCTGCGACAGCGCCTGGCGCGCCGCCTTCGATATCGCAGCGCTCGGCGGCAATGTGGTTGCGATCCTCGACATGCGCGGCGAGGTCGATCCGCTGCTGAAGGAGCGTGCCCGCGCGCTGGCGATCCGGGTGGAAACCGGCTGCACGGTGACCGGCGTCAAGGGATCGAAACACGTCCAGGGCGTCCTCCTCGGCCGCCTCGTCGGCGAGACGGTGTCGTCCGCCGGCAGTCTCGCCTGCGACTGCCTGCTGATCTCCGGCGGCTGGACGCCCAATGTCAGCCTGCATTCGCAGGCGCGGGGCAAGCTCGACTGGAATCCCGAAAAGGGCGCCTTCCTGCCGGGCGATCCGGTGCAGGCGCAGCGTTCGGCCGGCAGTTGTCGCGGCATCGACGGTCTGGCGCTGGTGCTCGCCGACGGCGCGCGTGCGGGCGCCGAGGCGGCCGAAGCCGCGACCGGAAGCCCGGCGGATGTCCCGACCTTCTCTGCCAGCGGAGGCGACGCGTCGACCGGATGGTGGCTCGGTGCCGTGCCGCATGATCGCAACCCGGCTCGCGTACGCGCCTTTGTCGACTTCCAGAACGACGTCACCGCCAAGGACGTGAAGCTCGCCGTGCGCGAGGGCATGCATTCCATCGAGCATATCAAGCGCTACACCACGACCGGCATGGCGACCGATCAGGGCCGCCTGTCCAACATGAATGCGCTGTCGATCGCCTCCACGGCGCTGGCCAACGAGATCCCGCAGGTCGGTCTCACCACCTTCCGCCAGCCCTACACGCCGGTGACCTTCGGCACGTTGGCGACGACCTCGCGCGGCGATCTGTTCGATCCCGTCCGCCGGACGCCGATCCACGATTGGGCGGCGGCGAAAGCCGCGGCGTTCGAGGACGTCTCGCTGTGGAAACGCGCCTGGTACTTCCCCAAAAGCGGAGAAGACATGCATGCCGCGGTGCTGCGCGAGTGCCGCACCGTGCGCGAGAGCGTCGGTCTCTTCGATGCCTCGACCCTCGGCAAGATCGAGGTGGTCGGACCCGACGCGGCGGAGTTCCTCGAGCGCATCTACACCAATCCGTGGAAGAAGCTCGGCATCGGACGCCTGCGCTACGGGCTGATGCTCAACGAGGCGGGCTTCATCATGGATGACGGCGTCGTCGGCCGTATCAAGGAGGACTGTTTCCACGTCACCACCACGACCGGCGGCGCGCCGCGCGTCCTCGCCCATATGGAGGACTATCTCCAGACCGAATGGGCTGACCTGAAGGTCTGGCTGACCTCCACCACCGAACAGTGGGCGGTGATCGCCGTGCAGGGGCCGAAGGCGCGCGAGGCGATTGCCCCGCTTGTCGACGACATCGACCTTGCCACCGAAGCGATGCCGCACATGTCGGTGCGCGAGGGCCATGTCATGGGGGGCATTCCCTGCCGCCTGTTCCGTATGAGCTTCACCGGCGAGGCCGGCTACGAGATCAACGTGCCGCCGTCTCGCGCGCGCCAGGTCTGGGAGGCGGTTTTCGCCAATGTCGAGCGGCTTGGCGGCTGCGCCTACGGCACCGAGACGATGCACGTCCTGCGCGCCGAGAAGGGCTATATCATCGTCGGCCAGGAGACCGACGGAACGGTGACGCCGGACGATGTCGGCATGGCCTGGGCCATCGGCAAGGCAAAACCCGATTTCGTCGGCAAACGTTCGCTCGCGCGTCCGGATCTCGTCGCGCCGGGCCGCAAGCAGCTCGTCGGTCTGCTGACCAGGGACGGCAGGGCATTGTTGGAAGAGGGCGCCCAGGTCACGGCGGAGGCCGATCCGGCGCCGCGCACGTCCGCACTCGGCCATGTCACCTCGTCCTACATGTCGGCCGCTGCCGGTCGGCCCATCGCGCTCGCGATGATCGCCAACGGCCGTGCCCGCCACGGCGAGATCCTGCATGTGCCGATGCCGAATGGCGCGATTGCCGTCGAGGTGGTCCCGCCGCTCTTCGTCGATCCGGAAGGAAGCCGGCTCAATGTCTGACACCTTGTTTCATGCGCCCGCCGAGGCCCTTGCTCTGCCGCCGCTTGCCGCTGCCGGCACCAGCCTTCACCGCGCCGGTCCGCTGGTCCGCTTCGTGTTCCGGGGCGATGCCGGCGCGGCAGCGAAAGCCGGGGAGGCATTCGGCGTGTCCTTGCCGCAGACGCCGCTTGCGGCCGGCAGGGCAGGTGATCGCGCTGCGCTCTGGCAGGGGCCGGACGAATGGCTTCTGCTCGCCCGTCCGGCCGCCGACGGACCGCAGGCTGTCGATGGGCTCGCCCGCAGTCTTGCCGGCGAGCTTGCCGCCGTGCTCGGCGACACGCCGCACTCGCTGGTCGACGTGTCGGAGCGCAACATCGCGCTGCTGCTGGAAGGGCCGGGTGTTGCCGACCTTCTCAACGCGCATGTCTTCCTCGATCTCGACCCCGTCGCCTTTCCGGTCGGCATGGTGACACGCACGCTCTTCACCAAGGCAGAGATCGTGCTGTGGCGCACCGGCAGCGACAGGTTCGTCCTGGAGTGCTGGCGCAGCTTCGCCCCTTACGTTGAGGGACTGCTGGCGGAGGGGTGATCCGGGTTGCGCTGTTCATGACAACAGGACAGGAACAGCGGCGGCGCCGGCGGCGCCGCCCGTTTTGTTTCGGCCGCGGCACTTGCGCGGGAGCGGCGGTCGTGGTGAATGTGCGGGCCGTCGCCCCTGACCGATGGGAGAGGCCCGTCCACCCCGGGGCGCCGGTGGACGATGATCCCCCAACAATCGCTGCCCAAAGCGCCGACGCTGTGATATTCGGCAGTTCGCAAAGATGGTGACCATGACGCCGAATAACGATCCCAACTCCACATCCCCGATCGCCGGGATACATCCGGCCCTTGCGTCCGCCTTGGCAGCGAAGGGGTACAGCCAACTGACACCGGTCCAGTTGGAGATGACGAACGAGGAGTACGGCGATGCCGACCTTCTCGTCTCGGCGCAGACCGGGTCGGGAAAGACGATCGCCTTCGGCATTGCCATCGCATCGACTCTGCTCGGCAGCGCGACACGCTTTGACGTTGCGGCCGCGCCGCTGGGTCTGATCATCGCTCCGACACGCGAGCTTGCCATTCAGGTTCAAAAGGAACTCGCCTGGCTCTACGCGGCGACGCAGATCAGGATCGCGACCTGCGTCGGCGGCATGGACATCCGTACCGAGCGCCGCGCGCTTGAACGCGGCGCCCACCTCGTCGTCGGCACGCCCGGGCGCCTGCGTGATCACATCACGCGGGGTGCGCTGGACCTTGGCGGTATTCGCGCGGTGGTGCTCGACGAAGCCGACGAGATGCTGGACCTCGGATTTCGCGACGACCTGGAATTCATTCTAGGTGCATCGCCGAAAGACCGCCGGACGCTTCTGTTCTCGGCGACCGTCAGGCGGGGCATTGCCGAACTCGCCAAGACGGTCCAGACCAATGCGGTGCGTGTCGAGACGCTCGCGACCACCGACCAGCATGCCGACATCGACTATCAGGTGATGCTGGTGCGGCGCGACGAGCGCGAGCACGCAATCATCAACACGCTGCTGGAGTCGGACAGCAAGAGCGCCCTGGTGTTCTGCCACACGCGCGAAGCGGTTCGCCACCTCACGGCGCGCCTCGTCAATCGCGGCTTCTCGGTGGTGTCGCTTTCGGGCGAGATGGCACAATCGGAGCGCTCGAACGCGCTGCAGGCCATGCGTGACGGACGCGCGCGCGTCTGCGTTGCGACCGATGTGGCGGCGCGCGGCATCGACCTTCCCAACCTCGACCTCGTGGTCCACGCCGACCTGCCGAGCAAACCGGAGACCCTGCTGCATCGGTCCGGGCGCACCGGGCGCGCCGGCCGAAAGGGCATCTGCGTGCTCATTGTTCCCGAAAACAGGCGTGGGGCAGCGCATCGCGTTCTGACAATGGCGCAGCTCACCGCGACCATGCGTGCGGCTCCCGGCATTGCGGAGATTGAGGCCCGCTACCGCCGGCAGATCCTGGATGCCGCCGTCTCGGCGGCGGAACCCGATGAGCAGGAGGCGGATTTCGTGGCCGAGTTGCTGGAGCGGGCCGGACCGCAGCGTATTGCGGCCGCGTTCCTCCGCCAGAACCTGGCCGCGCATCCGGTTCCGGAGGACCTCCTGCCGCTTCCTGCCGAAGCGCTGCAGAGCCGTGGTCCCGGCAACCGTGTCCGTCGGTCCGGCGAGGACCATGCGCCGACCCGCGAGCCGCGTGGCCCGAGCATGGAGGACGGCGTCTGGTTCACCATCTCGCTCGGGCGCAGGCACCGCGCCGACCCGAAGTTCCTGCTGCCGATGATCTGCAACGCCGGTGGGGTGACGAAGCGCGATGTCGGCGCGATCAGGATCGACGAAAGCGAAACCCGTTTCGAGATTTCCGCCGACAAGGCCGGCAGTTATGCTTGGCAGATCCTGCAGCCTGGCAGTCTCGAGAAGGGCATCAGGATCGCGCCTGTCGGCGAGATGCGCGCAGCGCCGAGGCAATCCAAACAGAAATTCAAGCAGGACGGTAAGCCGGCCCGCAAGCACAAGGCTCCGGAGAGGGCCCCGGCAACCGATCGCGGCAAGCCGCCGAAGCACAAGAACCGCAAGCCGAAGCGCCCTCACTGATCGTGAGGGGACTGGCGGAGGAACAAGGCGTCTTTCCGGGTGAAATGCGTCTTGCGCGCTCCGGCCGAGGGCGCCTGTCGCCAGCACTGATTGTCAGAACCTCATAGCATCAGTTTTCATCTCATTCGTTCTGCAAGGTTTACCCCCCGTTGAGACAGGGCATGTCTAGTTGTAGCCGTGAAACCGGCTGATCGGCGGATGTGTCGAGCATGCGTCTCCATGGCGCGGTCGGGAGGCCGGCACGCCCGTGTCGGCACGCTGGGGGAGGATCCAGAAATGTGCGAGATTGACCATTACGCCCTGTCGCGACGCGGTCTGCTGGGACTTGGGGCAGCGGCGGCGACGACGGCCTTCGCCGGTGGTTTCGCGTTGCCGGGCAGCGCCGCCGCCGAGCAGGCGACGAGCGCACCCAACGACATATCCCCAGAGGACGCGCTGGCGCGGCTGGTCGAGGGCAATTCGCGCTATGTCGCCAACGCCGGATGCAACGGCGACTTCTCGGTCGGCCGCGCCGCGCGTGCCGGAGCTCAGTACCCCTTCGCCGGAATTCTTTCCTGCGCCGATTCGCGCGTCGCCCCCGAACTTCTCTTCGATCAGGGGCCGGGCGAACTGTTCGTGATGCGGGTTGCCGGCAACTTTGTGGACATCAGCGGGCTTGCCAGCATCGAGTACGGCGTTGCCGTGCTCGGCATCCCGCTCCTCGTGGTCATGGGCCATACCAACTGCGGCGCCGTGTCTGCGACCATCCGCGTGGTGGAAGAGGGCACGGAACTGCCGGGTCACCTGCCGGAGCTTGTCGGCATGCTGAAGCCGGGCGTCGAGGCGGCGCTCGCCGACAAGCCCGCCGATCCGCTCGCCGCCGCGACCCGTGCCAATGTTCTGCACAATGTCGAAAAACTGAAGGCCGCCGGCCCGATCGTTGCCGAGGCCGTTGCCGGCGGCAAGGTGCGCGTTGTCGGTGCGCTCTACGATATCGCCACCGGCAAGGTCGAGGTCATCTGACCTTTGCAACGGCGGTGCGGAGACCTTCCGCGCCGTCGATCTTCGCTCACGCCGCTGGGGCTCAGGCAAAGCCGCTCTTCGCCAAGATGGAGATCGTGCTCCGGCGCGACGGCGACCGCGTCCGCCATATGGGAGTGGGCGAATTTTCCACCCTATTTGGAAGGCTTTCTCGCCGGATCGCAACGCCAGCCTTGCACCGAGATCATCGCACCATCGTCTCCCGGTTCCACGCCGCGTAATCCGGATTGCCCTCCGTGCGCACGGGGCCGTCATAGCCGAACTCGACCATGTGTACGCAGACATGATCGGCTGCGATGAACGCGACTCCGTAGCTCGCCGGCAGGTCCGAACTGGACAAGAGTTCGCGTTCGCGGAACAGCGCGATGCCGGCATGGTTCGTGCCGCGCAGCGAGGTTGTCGGCACGCCGGCGGTCGAGCCGGCCAGCGGCAGATGGCAATGCCCGAAGAAGATGTGCCGGATCCGGTCGCGGTGGCGGGCGACGGCGTCGCGGAACGCCCTCCCGTCGGCAAGGCCGATCCGGTCGAGCGGCGCGAGATGGGTCGGGAACGGATTGTGGTGCATGAACAGGAAGAACGGGCCGTCATGTTCGCGAAGCCGGGCCTCGAGCCAGGCCAGCCGGGCTTCGCAATAGTGCCCGGAATGGGTCTGCGGTTCCCAGGTGTCGAGCATTAGGCAGCGCCCCGCCGAGACGTCGCGCACGCTCTGCACGAAGCCGTTCGGGTCGGCGAGTTCGGGAAATACGTCGAGAAATGTCGGGCGGTCGTCGTGGTTGCCGATGCACAGCGCGATGGGGAGGGGCAGGTTGGCGAGCCGGTCGCGCAGGCGTTCATAGTCCGCCCGGTCGCCCCAGTCGGAAAGGTCTCCGGTGATCACCAGCAGTTCGGCATCGCCATGGTCGGCCAGCGCGTGGCCGAGGGCGCGCTCGAAACTGGCGTTCGGGTCACGGCCCTGGATCGTGTGCCCCGGCGTGGTCAGATGGATGTCGCTGAAATGGAGGATCTTCATCTTGTCTGGCTTGGTCTTGAGGGGCCGGATCGGCGCAGGCACGCCAGGCGTATGGCCCGGCGTGCCTGCTGTCGGAGTTACTTCCTCGGCAGCAGCTTCTGCACGTCGGCGGTCATGTCGGCGAGCACCGCATCGGGCTCCTGCGCCCGTGCGCCGGTGATGATCGAGTTCAGGTGATCCTTGATCACGTCGGTGATCTTGAGCCCGTTCTCGCCAGGGAAGGCGTACCACTTGGTCAGCAGGGCGACCTGGCTGACGGCGGTGTAGTTGTTCGGATTGTCCGTATAGAAGTCCTTGAGGTAGACGTCGTTCGCCTTCTTGTTGGGCGGCATGTAACCAGTCGTCCGCGCCATGATGGCCGCGCCTTCGGCGCCGTGCCAGAACTTCATCACCTCCCAAGCAGCCTTCTGCTTTTCGGCGTCTTTGGTCAGGATGATGCCGACATTGCCGCCCGCCGGCAGACGGCCCGTGCCCGGCACCACGTCGGGGAAGGTGAAGGTCTTCAGGTCGAACTTGCCGTCGACCATCGAGGTGACCTTGGCGAGGTCGGAGGTCGAAGTGAAGTGCAGGCCGGTCTTGCCGGCGGCGAAGGCGCTGCGCATGTCGGGCTGGGTGAGGTTCGGCATGCCGGCCTCGGTCACCAGGCCGGCGATCATGTTGATCGCGAAACGGCCTGCCTCACCGTCGAAGGCGACCTTGCTCTCGTCCTCGCTCAGCATCGTGCCGCCACGGGCGAAGACCGGGGCCTGCCACAGCCAGTTGCCGGTAATGTCCCAGGCGTAGGTGACGCCGTTGATGTCGTCGCCAACCGACTTGATCTTGCGCGCGAGGTCAATCACCTCGGCCCAGGTGGTCGGCAGCAGCTCCGGATCGGCGCCGGCGGCACGCACAAGGTCGAGATTGACATACATGATCGGCAGCGAGATCGCGAAGGGCAGCGCGTAGACTTGGCCGTTCTGTGTGCCGATATCGTACATCGCCTTGTGGAAGCCGTCGGTCTCCAGCTCCGGATCGGCGGCGATGAAACCGTCGAGCGGCTGCGCGATGCCGCGATCGACGAAGATGCGGACGCGGTTCAGGCCCTGGAAGGTGATGTCCGGCATCTGGCCGGTGATCGCCTCGCGCAGCACCTTCTGCGTGCCTTCCTCGTAGGACTCGTAGGGCGCGCGGAACGTCACCTTGATGTCGGGATTGGTCTTCTCGAAGGCCTCCCGGATCTGCTCGTGTGTGGTGTTGAAGAGCTCGCCATAGGGGTACTGGATGACGATCTCGGTCTGGGCGGCGGCCGGGAGGACGGCAAGCGTCATCGCGGCCGAAAGCAGGACGTGCTTCAGCATGTGGATCTCCATACGAGGCTGCGGTAGAGGTCCGGCGGACGTTGACCGTCCGTTCTCGGGGTTATTTCATGCCCGTGAAGGTGATGCCTTCGATGAAGCGGCGCTGCGCGAACAGGAAGGCGATAACCAGTGGGGCGATGATGATCGTGGCCGCCGCCATCAGCGGACCGTAGTCGGTGCCGGCTTCCTCGTTGCGGAAGGCGGCGACGCCAAGCGGCGGGGTGAACAGGTGCGGCGAGTTGATGGCGACGAGCGGCCAGAAATAGTCGTTCCAGTGCGAGACCACGGAGAAGATGCCGAAGGCGGTGACGGCAGGGATCGCGGTCGGCAGCATGACGCGCCAGACGATGCCGAACTCCGATATGCCGTCCATCCGGGCAGCGTCGACCAGGTCGTCCGGAACGCTCATGAAGAACTGGCGCATCAGGAAGATGCCGAAGGCGGAGATCGTGAAGGGCACCACCAGTGCGGCATAGCTGTCGAGCAGGCCGAGCTGGTGGAACAGCAGGAACAGCGGCACGGCGGTTGCCTGTTGCGGGACGAGGATCGCGAACAGGACGAGGGCAAAGGCCGTCTGGCGTCCGATGAAGCGCAGCTTGGCCAGGGCATAGGCCGCCGGCAGGTTGACGACCACCTGCAGGGCGAAGATCGCCAGCGTCACGATCGCGCCATTGGCCAGGAAGCGCAGCAGCGGTGCGCGCTCGAAGGCGGCGCTGTAGTTCTCGACCGCGGCGAGGCGCTCCGGCCACCAGCGGATTTCCGAGAGGAAGATCTCGCCGGCCGGCTTGAGCGACGTCGAGATCATCCAGGCGAAGGGCAGCAGGGTCAGCGCGGCGAGCGCCAGCAGCGCGGCGTGGCGGGCAAGGCCGGGCAGGGCCGCGGCCAGCGAGGAGAGTGGCGGGCGCATCAGTAGTGGACCCTCTTTTCGATCACCCGCGCCTTGATCAGCGTGAGCAGCAGGACGAAGGCGAGGAACACCACCGCGATCGCTGCGGCGAGGCCCGAGCGGAAGAACTCGAAGCCCTCGGTGTACATCGAATAGAGCAGCACCTCGGAGGCCTTGCTTGGGCCGCCCTTGGTCAGCACATGCACCGTGTCGAAGACCTGGAACGAGCGGATCGCCGAGATCAGCACCACGAACATGGTGACCGGTCCGAGCAGGGGCCACGTGACCAGGCGGAACCGCGACCAGGCGGAGCGGGCGCCGTCGAGTTCCGCCGCCTCGTAGAGATGGCGTGGAATGGACACCAGCCCGGCGAGAAACAGCACCATGTTGAAGCCGAACATCTGCCACACGCCGATCGCCGCGAGCGTCGGCAGGGCGAGCGCCGGTTCGCTCAGAAACGCGTGGGTCGGCAGGCCGAACGCGGCGAGCATCAGATTGATGAGGCCGAACTGCGGATGCAGCATGAACTCGAACGAGATCGCCATCGCGATCAGCGTCGCCATCACCGGCACGAAGAACACCGCCCTGTAGAGGCTGCGCAGGCTGCGGCCGGACTCGATCAGCAGGGCCACGGCGAGGCCGAGCCCGACGGAGGCGGGCACCACGATCGCCACATAGGCGAGCGTGTTGCCGAGCGCCTTCCAGAACACGCGGTCATCTAGCAGGGCGGCATAGTTTTCAAACCCGATGAAGGAAAAGCCGGAGGCGCCGAGTTGGTAGTCCGTCAGCGACATCAGCAGCACGGCGGCGACCGGCCCGAGTACCAGGAGCACCATGAGCACGCCGGCGGGCAGCAGAAGCGCCGTTGCAACGAGTTGATGCGGGGACCGCGCGGCCGTGGCGGCCGCCTCGTTCTTCCGCGCCGACCGGCCCAAGGGCGCGGCGACGCCATCGCGGGCAAGGGGCAGGCTCGCGTCAGACATGGGCAGCCACTCCAATGCGCGGGGCAATCCGGCGGCCATCGGCGGCGAACAGGCGCGCGGCGGCCGGTGCGAAGTCGAGCCCGACCGTGTCGCCGAGGCGTGTCCGACGCGCCTCGGCCTGGCTGAGCCGCACCACGACCGGAGCCTCGCACCCCTCGACCGCGAGATGAACGAACACGTCCGCGCCGAGATTTTCCGTATGGGCGAGGCGGCCCCGCAATCCGGCGTCGTCCGGCGCGCGCAAGGCGATCGCTTCGGGCCGGATGCCCAGACTGACGCCCGAGCCCGGCGCCGCTGTCGCGGCGCAGCCGGTGTCGCAGCCACCAAGCCGGACGGTCCCGGCGTCGTCGACCGTGCCGTTCAGGACATTGATCTTCGGGCTGCCGATGAACTCCGCCACGCGCAGGCAAGCCGGCTCGTCGTAGATCTGGTCCGGCGTCCCGACCTGCAGGATCTCGCCCTCGGCCATGACCGCGATCCTGTCGGACATGGTCATCGCCTCGGCCTGGTCATGCGTCACGTAGATGAAGGTGGCGCCCAGCGCCCGGTGCAGTTGGGCGATTTCCGTGCGCATGTGTACGCGCAGCTTGGCGTCGAGATTGGACAGCGGCTCGTCGAGCAGGAAGGCGCGCGGCTGGCGCACCATCGCCCGCCCGACCGCCACGCGCTGGCGCTGGCCGCCGGAAAGCTGGCCGGGCTTGCGCCGCATCAGCGCGCCGAGGCCGAGCTGTTCGGCTGTGCGCGCCACCTCCGCGCGGATCTCCCGCTCCACCGCGTGTGTCCCTGGTACCGCGTGGCGGATCAGCGGCATGCGCTGCAGCGTCGACAGTCGACGCATGCGCAACGGCACGGCGATGTTGTCTGCCACGCTCAGATGCGGATACAGCGCATAGGACTGGAACACCATGGAGAGGTTGCGCTCCGATGGTCGCACGGCGTCGACCACGTCGTCGCCGATCCGCACATGCCCCGAGTTCTGGCGCTCCAACCCGGCGATGATGCGCAGCAGCGTGGACTTCCCGCAGCCTGACGGTCCGAGCAGCGACAGGAACGATCCGTCCTCTATCGTCAGGTCGATCCCTTTCAGGATCTCCGTCCGCTCGTAGCTTTTCCGGATGCCCTCTAGCGTTACGCTTGCCATTGGATCGGCCTCACTGTTTGTCCCTTGCGGACACTGCCTAGCAAGTCGGGTTGACAGTCACATAACCGGAAATAAGCCCTGCTAATGATACGGCGGAGTCCCATCCACCCGGCAGGAGAAACGACCGTGAAACCCGGCCTGGCTCAGATCGAGGCGTTTACCGTAGCGGCACGCGAGCGCGGATTTTCCCGCGCGGCGACGGTGCTCGGCATCACCCAGTCGGCCGTGACGCAGCATGTCGCCAAACTCGAGCGGTTGATGGGGGTGCCCCTGTTCGTGCGCCGTCGCGGCGGGCTCGAGCTGACGCGCCCCGGACAGGACCTGTTCGAGCTCACCGACCGGGTCTTCACCCTGACGCAGCTTGTCGGTGAACGCCTGCAGGCCTACGGGGCCATCGAATCGGGGCATCTGCGGGTCATCGCCAATGCGCCGCGCCCCGTTCTGCCGCTGATCGCCGCCTTCAACCGCCGCTATCCCGGCGTCCGGGTGGCCTTCTCGTTGCACAGTTGGTCGGTGGCGATGCAGCGCTTGCGCGGGCGCGATGTCGACATCGCGGTCGTGACCGAGCCCGAGCACGTCGAGGGCATGTACGAGCTTGAGCTGGAGCGCGCCTGTTTCATGGCCTATCTGCGCGGCGAGCATCCGCTCGCCCGCCAGAAGACCCTGTCGCTACGCGATCTCGCGCAGGAATGCGTCGTGCTGCCCGAGGGCGGCTCTCTCACGCGGCGCGCGGTGTCGCAGGCCCTTGCCAGGAACGGCCTTGCGCTCGACCGCATGATGGAGATGACGAGCTATCCGGTGGTCAAGGAGGCCGTTCTGCACGGCGTCGGCGTCGGCCTGCTGCTCGGCGCGAGCTTCTTCCCGTCGCGCCAGCTTGTCGTGCGGCCGATCGCCGAGATGCCGGAGGCCTACCGGACGGTGCTCGTCACCCCTGCTGACAAGCGCGCGCTCCAGATCGTGCGCGCCTTCATCGACGTCGCAGAAGAAAGTGTCGGCTGATGCCTGCCGCCCGGTCTCAGGCGAAGCCGCGCTTCTTGAGCAGCGGCCCGGCATCGGGCAGGGCGCCGCGGAAGGCGACATAGGCGTCCTTCGGGTCCTGCCGGCCACCGGCGGAATAGATCGCCTCGCGCAGCCGCCGGGCGAGGTCCGCGTTGAAGATGTCGCCGGTTTCCTCGAAGGCGGTGAAGGCGTCCGCGTCCATCACTTCCGACCACATGTAGCTGTAATAGCCTGCCGAATAACCATCGCCCGAGAACACATGGGCGAAATGGGTCGGCCGGTGGCGCATGGTGATTTCCGCCGGCATGCCGATACGGCTGAGCGTTTCATGTTCCAGCGCCTCGATATCGGCCTCGCCGTCCGCCTGGCGAGTGTGGACGTCGAGGTCGAACAGGGCGGAGGAGAGATACTCGACCGTCGCGAATCCCTGGTTGAAGTTGCGCGCCGCCAGAACCCGCTCCATCAGGTCTGCCGGCATCGCTTCGCCGGTCTCCACATGCACGGCGAAGCGCGACAGCACTTCCGGCTGCGACAGCCAGTGCTCGTAGAGCTGCGAGGGCAGTTCGACGAAGTCGCGCGCCACCGATGTGCCGGAGATCACCGGATAGGTCACGTCGGAGAGCAGCCCGTGCAGGGCATGGCCGAATTCGTGGAACAGCGTGCGCGCATCGTCAAAGGTCAGCAGCGTCGGCTGCCCCTTGGGCGCCTTGGCGAAGTTCATCACGTTGACGATGATCGGACGGATGTCGGCCGCCAGCTTCTCCTGCCGGCGATAGGCACTCATCCAGGCGCCGCTGCGCTTGGTCGAGCGGTTGAAATAGTCGCCGAGAAACAGGCCGACATGACCGCCATCGGCATCCAGCACCTCGAAGGCGCGCACATCCGGGTGATAGAGCTTCAGCCCGTCGACCTCTCGAAAGGTCAGACCGAACAGGCGCCCGGCGGTGTGGAACGCCGCCTCGATCATCTTCTCCAACTGGAAATACGGCTTCAGCTCTGCCTCATCGAGCGCATGGTCGCGCAGGCGCAGCTTCTCCGCGTAGAAGCGCCAGTCCCAGGGGGCAATGGCGATATTGTCCCCCGTCTCGGCGGCGAGCCGCTGCAGAGCCTCCGCTTCCTTGCGGGCCTGCGCCACCGCCGGGCTCCAGACAGTCTCCAGCAGGTCGCGAACCGCATCCGGTGTGCCGGCCATCGTGTCGTCCAGCTTGTAGGCGGCGAAGCTGTCGAAGCCCAGCAGCCTGGCTCGCTCGTCGCGCAGCCTCAGGATCTCGGCGATGACCGCGCGATTGTCCGTGTCGCCGCCGGTCTCGCCGCGCGAGATCCAGGCCTTGAACGCGGTCTCGCGCAGGTCGCGCCGCGTCGAGAACTGCAGGAACGGCTCGATCAGCGAACGCGACAGGGTGATGACGTGCTTGCCCGGGTGACCGCGCTCGCTCGCCGCCTCGGCCGCCGCCTGGCGCAGGAAGCCGGGCAGACCGGCGAGATCCTCCTCGCTCTCCAGCAGAAGGTGATATCCGGCCTCATCGGCCAGCACGTTCTGCGAGAACCGCGTCCCCAGCACGGCAAGCCGCTGCGAGATCTCGGCCATGCGCTGGCGTCCGGCCTCATCGAGGGCCGCGCCGGCGCGAGTGAACATGCGGTGGTAGCGTTCCAGAACGCGCGCCTGTTCCTCGTTGAGAGCGAGACTGTCGCGTTTCTCCCACAGCGCGGCGACGCGGGCGTAGAGCGCCTGGTTGAGCAGGGTTTCGCTGGAATGGCGGGCCAGCTTCGGGGCGATGTCGCGCTCGATGCGCTGCAATTCCTCGGATGTGTGACTGCCGGCGAGATTGAAGAAGACGGAAGCGACGCGCGTCAGTTCCCGGCCTGACAGTTCCATCGCCTCGATCGTGTTGGCGAAAGTCGGTGCCTGCGGGTCGGCGGCAATCCCGTCGATCGATTGCCGCGCCAGCTTCAATGCCGCCCCGAAGGCCGCCTCGTAGTGCCAGGGCTCGATTTCGCCGAAGGGCGGCAGCCCGAAGGGCGCGGTCCATTCGGCAAGCAACGGATTGCGGTCGGCGACTGCGGCGGCGTCGGTCATGGGGGTCCTGAAAGATCTCACGAGGAAGGAAGCGGGCCAATTCCCGAGAATCCGGCCCTGTCGCGGACAATATGGGACGGCGAGGCGCTTCTGTCAGCCCCCGTGGAGCGGCCTTTGCTCACAATCCCGCCCACATCAAAGCGAGGGACACGGTGACCACGCCGGCTGTGGTCGACAACAGGATCGCCGCCGACAGTTGCTGGATGAAGATGCCATAGCGCTCGGCAACGACGAAGACATTGCCGGCGATCGGCAGCGATGCAACCACCACCAGCACCGCCGTGCGCGCCGCATCCAGGCCAAACAGTGTCGCAGCGGTAAGGACGGCGAGCGGATGCACAAACAGCTTCATCACGATCATCAGCGAGATCGCCCGTGCCTCGCCCTCGACCCGCCGCGCGGCAAGCTGCACCCCAAGCGAGAAAAGGGCGGTGGCGCCGGCTGCATCCCCAAGGAAGTTGAGCAGGTTCTCTCCCGCCTGCGGCAGTTTCCCTCCCGCCAGCGACAGGAGCGTGCCGCCGACGATGGCGAGCACGAACGGGTTGAAGATCACGCCTTTCGCCACGGTGACGACCAGCCGCCAGCTCGCACCCTTGCCCGAGGCCCATTCCAGCAGCCCGATGCAGAGCGGAATGAAGATCGTCAGGTCGATGATCAGCACCACCGCCATCGGCGCGGCGGCCCGGTCGCCGAACGCCGCCAGCATCAAGGGCAGACCGAGAAAGCCGATATTGCCGATGGTGGCGGCCTGGCCGCTGACCGCCATTTCGGCGAGGCCACCGCCGCACAGGATGCGCATGGCCAGCATGGCGAGGCCGAAGGTCACGGCTCCGGCCAGGATCCACACCGGCACCATCGGCCCGGTCAGTGCCGCGATGATGTCCTGTCCCGCCAGCGCCCGGATCACCAGCGCCGGCATGGCGAAGTTGAACACGAAGACATTCAGGCTGCGCACCGCTCCGTCCGGCATCCAGCCTCGCTTCGCGGCGAAGAACCCGAAGGCAATGACAGCGAAGAACGGGCCGGTGATCGAGAGCGTCAGGAGCATGGCATTGCAATCCTTGGTTGAAATGACAGTGGCGGCTTTGGCGCGCCTGGCTCGAATGCGAGGGAATGGACTCAGGATTCGTTAAGAGGGGACGGGGATACTGTGCAGATCATGTCTGCCCTGTCCATCTCCCTTTCAGGCCTACAGGCCGCCGGTCAGCGCTTCGAGGCGTCCGCCCGCCGCATCGTTGCGGCCGGAGCCGAAGCGGGCAATGCGTTGCTCGCCGCGAGCGGCCGCGAGACGACGGACGGACAGAGCGCAGACGGCGACCAGTCGCCCGCCACCGGCGCGCCGGCAATCGGTTTCTCGCCCGACATGGTCGAGGCCATCGTCGACATGATGCAGGCGGAAAATGCCTTCAAGGCCAATGCGCGCGTCGCCGGCCGCATCAGCGACATGCAGAAGGCCTATCTCGACATGTTGGGCAATCGGTCCACACGCTGATCGACGCCGGCTTCTGCAGCCGGCCGCCTGCAGGCCTCAGACCTTATAGAAATCCCGATACCACTCGACGAAGGCGCGCACGCCGTCCTCCACCGAGGTGCAGGGGCGGAAGCCCGTCGCCTGGGTCAGGTCTTCGACATCCGCCCAGGTGGCCAGAACGTCGCCCGGCTGCAGCGGCATGTAGTTGCGGACCGCCGTGACGCCGCAGGCCGCCTCGATGGCGTCCACATAGCGCAGCAGCTTCACCGGCTCGGAATTGCCGATATTGTGGATCTGATAGGGGGCGGAGCTGGTCGCCGGGTCGGCGGCGGCCGCGTCCCAGTCCTCGTTGACCGCCGGCGGCCGGTCGGCGATGCGCACGATGCCCTCGACGATGTCGTCGACATAGGTGAAGTCGCGCAGCATCTCGCCATTGTTGTAGATGTCGATCGGCTGGCCCGACAGGATCGCCCGGGTAAACTTGTAGAGCGCCATGTCCGGCCGCGCCCAGGGGCCGTAGACGGTGAAGAAGCGCAGGCCGGTGAGCGGAATGCGGAAGAGGTGGGCGTAGCTGTGCGCCATCGCCTCGTTCGCTTTCTTCGTCGCCGCATAGAGCGAGATCGGATGATTGCCGCCGCGATGCGGCGACAGCGGCATCGTCTCGTCCAATCCATAGATCGAGGAGGTGGAGGCGAAGACCACATGGTCGACGGTGTGGGCGCGCGCCGCCTCCAGCACCGTCAGGAAACCGGTGACATTGGCATCCACATAGGCCTGCGGCGCTTCCAGCGAGTAGCGCACGCCCGGCTGCGCCGCGAGATGAATGATCCGTTGCGGCGCGTGCTCGGCCATCAGCGCCATCACCGCCGCGCGGTCCTCCAGCGAGATCCGCGCCTCGATGAACTGGGGATGCTGGCGCAGGATCTCCACCCGCGCTTCCTTCAGCGCCGGATCGTAATAGGGGCTGACGCAGTCGAGGCCGATCACCTGCCATCCGTCGGCGAGCAGGCGGCTTGCCAGGTGAAAACCGATGAACCCGGCCGAGCCCGTGACGAGGATCTTGCGCATCGATGTCCTCAGGCGTCGAGCAGCGAGCGCAGCAGCGGCCGCAGCTCGCGGGCGAGCTCCTCATCCTCCAGCGCGAAGGCGATGTTGGCGGCAAGGAAGCCGGACTTGGAGCCGCAGTCGTAGGTCTCGCCCTCGAAGCGCAGGCCGGTGAAGGGCTGCATGCCCATCAGCGAGATCATCGCGTCGGTGAGCTGGATCTCGCCGCCGGCGCCGGTCTCCTGGCTGCCGAGCAGTTGGAAGATCTCCGGCTGCAGGATGTAGCGACCGTTGATGAACAGGTTGGTCGGCGCCGTGCCCGGCGCCGGCTTTTCGACCATGCCGGTGATGGTGAAGGTGCGCGCACTCGCATCGCCGTCGACCTCGACGATGCCGTAGTTCTGGGTCTGGTCCTCCGGTACGGCCTCGACCGAGATGACGTTTCCGCCGGACGCATTGTAGATCTCCACCATCTGCGACAGGCAGCCCGGCTCGGACTTCATCAGCATGTCCGGCAGCAGGATCGCGAAGGGCTCGTTGCCGATGATGTCGCGGGCGCACCAGATGGCATGGCCGAGGCCCAGCGGCTCCTGCTGGCGGGTGAAGCTGGTGGTGCCGGGGGCCGGGCGGATCGCCTCGAGCAGCTTCAGCGCCGCCTGCTTGGAGCGGGCGCGCAGCGTGTCCTCCAGCTCGTAGGCAATGTCGAAGTGGTCCTCGATCACGTGCTTGTTGCGCCCGGTGACGAAGACGATGTGCTCGATGCCGGCATTGCGCGCCTCGTCGACCACATACTGGATGATCGGCCGGTCGACGATGGTCAGCATCTCCTTCGGCAGGGCCTTCGTCGCGGGCAGGAAACGGGTGCCGAGGCCAGCCACCGGAAGGACTGCCTTGCGGATCTTCTTGTTCTGCATGAAACGCATTTTCCGTGTCTGGTGGAATCGGGAGGCGGCACGGGCCGCAAGGTAACCTGAAAGGATGACGGAACCAAGTTGGCGAAAAGAATGTCGGCGCAACGACTTCGCGCCAATCCGCGCAAGCTTTGTCCCAGGATTGGGGCAAGGATTGGGCAAGGGAACGACCGCCCCAGACCGCCGAGGCGCTTGCGCGCGCGCGCCATGCGGACTACTGACGGGCGGAACGCGCCAGCGGGCGGGCGGCCCATGAGTTGGGGCTGGCCCAGCAGGAGAGACGAGCTGCCATGACCGAGACATGCAATCGAACCGTGACCGTCGGGAACGTCGCCTTCTCGCAGGACGCGCCGCTGTCGCTGATCGCCGGCCCCTGCCAGATGGAGAGCCGGGCGCATGTGCTGGAATGCGCCGCCGCGGTGAAGGAAATCGCCGACAGCCTCGGCATTTCCGTCGTCTTCAAGGCCTCCTTCGACAAGGCCAACCGCACCTCCATCGCCGCCTCGCGCGGCGTCGGCCTCAAGGAAGCGCTGCCGGTCTTCGCCGAGATCCGCGAGACCTTTGGGCTGCCGGTGCTGACCGACATCCACTCCGCCGACCAGTGCGCCCCGGTGGCCGAGGTCGTCGACGTGCTGCAGATCCCCGCCTTTCTCTGCCGCCAGACCGACCTCCTGGTCGCCGCCGCCAGGACCGGCGCGACCATCAACGTCAAGAAGGGCCAGTTCCTCGCCCCCTGGGACATGAAGAACGTGCTCACCAAGATCGTTGAGACCGGCAATCCCAACGTGCTTTTGACCGAGCGCGGCGCCTCCTTCGGCTACAACACCCTGGTGTCCGACATGCGCGCGCTGCCGATCATGGCGCAGACCGGCGCGCCGGTCGTGTTCGACG
Organism: Stappia sp. P2PMeth1; assembly: GCF_900185735.1. NCBI lineage: Bacteria > Pseudomonadati > Pseudomonadota > Alphaproteobacteria > Hyphomicrobiales > Stappiaceae > Stappia > Stappia sp. P2PMeth1. Next base: position 353,530 of record NZ_FYAW01000017.1, read on the forward strand.
CGACCCATTCGGTGCAGCAGCCGGGCGGGCAGGGCACCTCCTCGGGCGGCGAGCGCCACATGGTGGCGGTGCTGGCGCGCGCGGCCGTTGCCGTCGGCGTCGCCGGCGTCTTCATCGAGACCCACCCGGACCCGGACAACACCATCTCCTCCGACGGGCCGAACATGATCGCGCTCAAGGACCTGAAGGAGCTGCTCGCCGACCTGATGGCCTTCGACCGCATCGCCAAGTCGCGCCCGCGCGGCATCTGACACGGCCTTTTCCTTGTCGCCCGCCTCGGCTAGGAACAGCCGGACGGCGGCAGGTCCAACCAGCCTTGGCCCACCCACTTTCACAAAGTCCCACCCGCAGGGAGACGAGAATGACCGCAATTGTCGACATCACCGCCCGCGAGATCCTCGACAGCCGGGGCAACCCGACCGTCGAGGTCGACGTGCATCTGGAAGACGGCACCTTCGGGCGGGCCGCGGTACCCTCCGGCGCCTCGACCGGCGCGCATGAGGCGGTGGAACTGCGCGACGGCGGCGCCCGCTACCTCGGCAAGGGCGTGCAGAAGGCGGTCGACGCGGTCAACACCGAGATCTTCGACGCCGTCGGCGGCCTGGATGCGGAAGACCAGATCAAGATCGACGAGGCGATGATCGCTCTCGACGGCACGCCGAACAAGGCGCGCCTCGGCGCCAACGCCATCCTCGGCGTGTCGCTGGCCGTCGCCCGCGCCGCGGCCCAGTCGGCCGGCCTGCCGCTCTACCGCTATGTGGGCGGCGCCGGCGCGCGCCTGCTGCCCGTGCCGATGATGAACATCATCAACGGCGGCGCCCATGCAGACAACCCGATCGACGTGCAGGAATTCATGATCATGCCGGTCGGCGCCGACACGCTGGCGGATGCCGTGCGCATGGGCTCGGAAGTCTTCCACACCCTGAAGAAGGGCCTGAAGGACGCCGGCCACAACACCAATGTCGGCGATGAGGGCGGCTTTGCCCCGAACCTCGCCTCGACCGAGGACGCGCTCGGCTTCATCATGAAGTCCATCGAGAAGGCCGGCTACCGTCCGGGCGAGGACATTTGCCTCGCGCTCGACGCCGCCTCCACGGAGTTCTTCAAGGACGGCAAGTATCACATTTCCGGCGAGGGCAAGGTGCTCGGCCCGGACGAAATGGCTGCCTATCTCGCCGATTTCGTCGGCCGCTATCCGATCATCTCCATCGAGGACGGCATGGCTGAGGACGACTGGGCCGGCTGGAAGGCACTGACCGATCTGGTCGGCTCCAAGTGCCAGCTCGTCGGCGACGACCTTTTCGTCACCAATTCGGTGCGCCTGCGCGAGGGTATCGAGAAGGGCGTCGCCAACTCGATCCTGGTCAAGGTCAACCAGATCGGCACCCTGACGGAGACGCTCGACGCGGTCGAGACCGCGCACAAGGCGGCCTATACCGCCGTCATGTCGCACCGCTCGGGCGAGACCGAGGACAGCACCATCGCCGACCTCGCCGTCGCCACCAATTGCGGGCAGATCAAGACCGGCTCGCTGGCCCGTTCCGACCGGCTCGCCAAGTACAACCAGCTCATCCGCATCGAGGAAGAGCTGGGCGAGCAGGCCCGCTACGCCGGCCGCAGCATCCTGAAGGGCTGATCGGCGCCTTACGCCTCCTCGCCTGAAACAATGAAACCCGGTGCGCTCCCCGCGCGCCGGGTTTTTGTTTGGGGAGTTGACGTTGCGTCGGCTAACACGTGTCTGAGCGTTATTCAGGCGGTGAGCTTCTCGAATATCCGTATAATCAATGAAGATTATTGAAGGAACGATAATATCGTTCTAGTCTGTTCCAAAGGTCCAATATCGACCAGGTGAGCGAGTTTTAATTTTGTATTCCTATTTTGAATCTGAGGTTTCCAATGATATTCGAAGTTAAATTCGAAGGTGGATTGGCGGAGTTTCATAAGATACCCGCCTATGATGGAACCAAGTCACTTGAAGGGTTAACTCGTTCCTTGATGATAGTCTCAACCTATCTCGTTGAGGGGCGAGTTAGGCGTAAGAATTTCGGTCAAGTGCCTTTGCATTTTCATCTTACTGCTCATCGTCCAGGTAGTTTTGATGTTCTGTATGAGATAGCATACACTGCAGCCGTCTACGGAGGACCCGTATTAGCAGGAGGCGTAGCGAGCAACCTCCTTACGGATCTACTAAAAACTATTTTCCGAAGAGTGACCGGCGCGGATGCGGATCAAGAAACTCCTGAGACAGTTCAGCATTTGGAGGCTGAACGAGGAGGCGATGTTGCTGCATTGGCAGAAGCAATCGAGCCTTCGGTTCGGCTCGCTCACAACGTAATAAATCACGGGGTTGTAAATATTAATATCAATCAGAATGCTGCGCCGCCGGCAGCCCCATTGGTTCAATTGAATGCCGAAACCAAAAGATATGTTTGGGAAAATGTTATAAACGATGAAATAAGAGTAAGATTATTTAGCGTGGGAAGCTTTAATGCAAACCAAGGTACGGGCCGAGCATTCGATCTGGAGCTCGGGAGATCAATTCCATTCGAGCTAGCAAATAACGTTGATCGAATTACCGTCGACACCCTCCTTCAAAGTATTAGCTCCTATACAAGAACTCGCAGGCTTGGAGATGATTTGAGGTCGGCCATTGCAATTCGTTATACGTCGGTAGATTCCGTCGACGGTCGCTTAAAAAAAATACGTATCTTGTCCGCACGGAATGAAATGCGCGACCTTTAAGGTGCCTATCACAAACGTACCACTCACCCCGCCTTCGTCTCATAGGCATGCTTGATCGCCGCGGCGAGGGTTTCTGGCTTTTCCGCGCCCATGACGATGAAGCGTTCGTCGATGATGAAGGCCGGGACGCCGGTGACGCCGATGCGGTGGGCCTGTTCGACGGCGGCGGTGATCTTGTTGCGGTCGGAATCCGTCGGCAGCAGTTCGGCGACGAGATCGGCCATCATGCCGACTTCGCCGGCCGCCATGACCAGCGTCTGCGGGTCGCTGAGGTCGGCGCCTTCCAGGAAATAGAGGCGGAACAGCCGCTCGGCCATCTCGCTCTGCAGCCCGTCGGCGCGCGACCACAGCAGCAGGCGGTGGCAATCCAGCGTGTTGGGCGAGGTGCGGATGCGTTCGAAGGCGAAGGGGATGCCTTCCTGCAGGCCGGCGGCGGCGATCTGCTCGTGCAGCGCGTCGATGCGCGCCTGGCTGCCGAATTTCTCCATCAGATATTGCTGGCGGTCCTTGCCCTGCGGCGGGATCGTCGCGTCGAGCTGATAGGGCTGCCAGCGCAGGGCAACGGGAATGTCCGGCAGGCTCGCCAGCGCCTTTTCCAGCCGCCGCTTGCCGATATAGCACCAGGGGCAGACCACGTCGGAAATGACGTCGATGGGCATCGCGGCCTGATCGGCGGCGGTCCGGGCGGCTGCCTGCTGCCCGCTCGCGGTGTCGGTCTCCGTCTCGGCGTGCATGGGCAGTCCTTTCGTCGGTTGCGCCAGGAGCGCGAAGGGAGCGCGCCTTAGGACGCGTCAGGCAAAGGCGGTGCTGGCGACGATGGCGCCGATCCGCCGGCGGATGCGCTCCTGCGCCTCCGCATCCCGCAGCACGGCGATATCGCCCAGCCCCTCGACCGTAGCAACAAAATCCTCCTCGCGCGATGCAGCAAGCGTCGCCGAAAGGACGGGGTTGACGGCGGCACCTGCGAAAGGATCGTCATTCGCGGCCATGGAGGTGAGCGGCGGCGGGGCGATCTGCGCCAGTTGCAGGGTCAGCGGCTCTGTCCCGCGCAAGGCAAGCGCTTCGCCGAGCGCCGCCAGATAGCGCTCGAACGCCTCGCGCGGCAGCACCGGCAGGCCCTTGCCCGAACGATGGCGCGGGCGATAGCCGGCCAGCACCCGGTCGGCAAGCGCTCGGCGCGCGCCGGCCCGCAGCAGGCACAGGAGATGCCGGGCGAGGATCTGCGGCGCGGCCTTGCGCGGCACGCAGTCGCTGGCCCCACTCGTCAGCAGGGCTGCCCCCTCCGCCTCGTCGGCGCACAGCGCCAGCACGGGCAGGGCGATATGGCGCGGATCGGCGCGAAGGCGGGCGAGCAACTCGGCCGCGCGGGGCGCGGGCAGGTCGCTCACCAGCAGCCGGGCAGGGGCCGCGTCCAGCGCGGCGAGCGCGGCCTCCGCCGTGAGGCAGCCGCGCAGGTCGAGCGCGGCAAGGCGACCGGACAGCGCCATGCCGATGCGCGCACTGTCGCCGGCGACCAGCACCGGAATGCCTCGGGCAAGACCGCCGGTAGGCGCCGCTGCCAGCAAGGCTCCCGGAGCCAGCGGGCCGAAGGCGGCCCGGCGCAGCCGCGCCTCCTCCATCCGCCGGGCCTGGCGCACGGTCTCGGCCAGCCGCTCCAGCGCCAGTTCCGGCGGGCAGGCGGCGGAGATCATCGCATCGGGCAGGGGCGCTTCAGGGATTTCCGGGGCGGCGCACAGCACGAGGCGCGGCACGTGCACGCCCCTTGCGCGCGCCTCGGCCAGGTGCCGGGCAAGGTCTGGGCAGGTGGTGGCGCCGGCAAGGCTCACCACCGCGTCGGGCAGGAGGGAGCTCTGGTCGCCGGCCCATGAGAGGTCGGCAAGCTCGCCCCACGCTTCAGCAAGACGCGCGAGCGGATTGTCCGGACGATCCCTCGACCCGTCCAGCAGCACCGACAGGCGGCGGGCGGCCTCCCGGCTCATGCGACCTGCGAGTGGCCGAATCCGGCGCGGGCGGCCAGCGCCTCGCGGTCGACCTTGCCGGCCGCATTGCGCGGCAGGGCGGCGACGGGCAGCACCCGGTGCGGCACCTCGGCAAGGCTGGCGTGCTCGGCCTCCAGATAGGCATAGAAGCCCTCGACATCGAAGAGCAGACCCTTCTGCGGCACCATCGCGGCATAGAGCCGGGCGCCGAGAATGCCGTCCTCGACGAGGAAGGCGGCGGCCTCACGAATGCCGGGGAAGGCGGCATAGAGCGCGTCCAGCGTCGGCAGCGAGCCGACGCCCGGCGCCATCTGGCCGGGAATGCCGAAGCCGGTGATGCCGTTCTCCGTCTGGCGCAGCGGCAGCAAGGTGTCGACGAAGCCGGCCTTGTCGGTCGGCATGCGCACCTTGCAGGCGGGCCAGGCCGAATCCGGCACCATGGCGCCGCGCACCTTCAGCATTGCCGGGCTCGTTTCCGTATCGATGGCGATTTCCAGCAGTGCCGGCGCCTGCGCGGCGGCGGAAGGCGAGCCGATCCGCCCGCTCGGCAGCGGGCGGGGCAGGGCGCTGCCCTCGCGGGTGCGGGCGACCATGGCGAATTCGTCGGCGATATGCAGGTCGACCAGCTCGCGGTTGCTGCCATGCGGGGCAGGGGCGGGCGAATGCGCCTGCCAGACCGGCACGATGCGGCAGTCGGGCCGCTCGATCCGCCGGTCGAGCGCCGGCACGAGGGCGCCGGGGCACAGCACGATATCGGCGTCCGCCGCATCCGCGTGCGCGGCGAGCCGGCGCAGCGAGCCGGGGTGGTGCAGATGCAGCGTGCCGCCCGACAGTAGCCAGGGGATCAGGCCGGCGCCGATGCCGGCCATGCCGGTCAGCGCGTAAGGGAGCAGGAAGTTCGGCGCCTGCGGCAGGGAGAGTTCCAGATAGGGCATCAGGCCGCAGGCGATCCACTGGTTGTGGCTGCGGGCGATGGGCAGCGGCTCGCCGCTGGTGGAGCGGGTCCAGGTCAGCGTCGCCACATGGTCGGCAGCGTTCTGGTCGCGGCGGGTCGGCGCCGGCTCCAGATCCTCGGGCAGTTCGCCAAGGATCTGCTCCACCTCCATCAGGCCGTCGGCGACATCGCGCCCCAGGCCGAAGACGAAGCGCAGGGCGAAGAGATCGGCGGCGGTGTCGCGTGCCTCCAGGCCGATGGAGCGTCCGCCGAAGCTCTCGCCGGCGACCAGCGCCTTGGCGCCGGCGCGGGTCAGCGCCTCCAGCACGTTCTTCTGGCGCCAGTGCAGCGGCAGCGGCGCAATGACGAGCCCGGCACGCAAAGCGGCAAGGAACGTGATGACCGCGTCCACCGTGCCGGCGCTCTGCAGGCCGATGACATTGTCGTGCTTCAGGCCGACGGCGGCGAAAAAGGCGGCGAGCCGGCTGATCTCGGCATCGGCCTCGCCATAGGTGAGGCGGCGCGGCACCTCGCGAAAGCCGCCGGCATCCTCATCGGCATCGCACAGGGCCAGCCGTTCGGGATGGGCGGTCGCGGTCTTGCGGAACAGCGCATCCAGCGTCACGCGGCCCCAGATGCCGCTCTGCCGGTGTGCCTCGATCGTCTTCAGCGGGGTCAGGATCATCTCGTCATTCCCAAGCCACTCAGCGCCTTGCAGCAGTGGACCACCAGGTTTCGAAGCGCGGTCCGGTGATGGACTGGACCTCGGGGCGGTCGATCGCGGTCCAGCGCGCCACCCATTTTTCAGGAAGATGGAACAGGGGCACCACATAGGCACCCGAAATCAGCGCCCGGTCGAAGGCGCGCACGGCGGCGGTGAAGTCCTCCGCCTCGCGCGCGGCCAGCATGGCGTCGATCATCGCATCGACCGCCGGGCTCTTCACCCCGGCATAGTTGAACGACCCTTCCTGTCCGGCGGCCTCGCTGCCCCAGCGATAGCGCTGTTCGTTGCCGGGCGACAGGGAAACCAGCCAGGTGTTCAGCACCACGTCATAGTCGAAGGTCTGGCGGCGACGCTGATATTGGGCGCTGTCGACGGAGCGGATCCGCGCATCGACGCCGACGAGTTTCAGCGCCCGCTGATAGGCGATGGCGAGCCGCTCCTGGTCCTGCGATGCCACGAGGATCTCGAAGGACAGCGGCGCGCCGCCGGGGCCGCGCAGGACGCCTCCGTCGATGCGATAACCGGCTTCGCCGAGCAGTTCGACGGCGGCGCGCAGCACCTTGCGGTCGCGCCCCGATCCATCCGCCTCGGTCGGTTGCCAGGTGCCGGCCAGCACGTCCGGAGCGATCTCGTCGGCGAAGGGGGCGAGCAGCGCGCGTTCCGTCTCGCTTGCCGGGCGGCCGAGCGAGGACAGCACGGAATTGTCGAAATAGCCGCCGGTGCGGGCATAGAGCCCGTGATAGAGGGTGCGGTTGACCCATTCGAAGTCGAACAGCATCGCCAGCGCCCGGCGCACCCGCACGTCGGAGACGACCGGGCGGCGGGTGTTGAAGACGAAACCAAACATGCCGGCCGGGGTGCCGAGGCGGAAGCCTTCCTTGACCACCTTGCCACCGGTTACCGCCGGAAAATTGAGCGAGGTTGTCCAGCGGGCCGGATCGGCGACCGGGAGCACCTGGACCAGACCTTTCTTGAAGGCCTCGAACAGGGTGTTCTCGTCGCGGTAGTATTCGATGCTCAGTCGATCGAAATTGTAGAGGCCGCGGCGGATCGGCAGGTCCTTCGCCCAGTAGTCGGGATCGCGGCGATAGACGATGCGGGTGCCCGGATCGACGCTGTCGATCACATAGGGCCCGGAGCCGATCGGCGGGACGAGCGTGCTGCGGTCGAAGGTCTCGGGATCGATCGTGTGCTTGGCAAGGATCGGCGACATGCCGACGAGCAGCGGCAGTTCCCGGTCGGCCCCATCGTCGAAGGTGAAGCGAAGGCTGCGGTCGCCGGTCTTTTCCATCGAGGCGATGCGGGCATAGCGGGCGCGAAAATGCGGGCGCCCCTTGTCGCGCAGGATCTCGAAGGAGAAGATCACATCCTCGACCGTGACAGGCGTGCCGTCGGAGAACCGCGCCTTGTCATTCAGGCGAAACTCGATCCATTCGCGCGTTTCCGGCATGCGCACGGATTCGGCGAGCAGGCCGTAGAGGGTGAAGGGCTCGTCGAGATTGCGCTCCAAGAGGCTCTCGATCACCAGCGCTCCGAAATCCGTGTCGCGGATGCCGCGCGCGGTGGTTGTTCCCCCCTGGACGATGAACTGATTGAGGCTGTCGAACGAGCCCTGGACGCCATGGGTGACGGTGCCGCCGCGCGGCGCGTCGGGATCGGCATAGGGCAGATGAAGGAAATCGGCGGGCAGGGCGGGCTCGCCATGCATGGCGATGCCGTGGCTCCATGGCACACCGGTCTCCTCCGCCACGCTGGCAAGCGGCGCAAGCGCAAGCACGGCCGCCGCGAGAACGGCGGACAGCCTGGCCAGGGAGAGAATCGGGGCGGGTTTCATTTCGGTCATGCTGTCGAATCCTAGCGCCCAATCACTTTGTTATGGTTAACACAGTCTCAACGCCAGCCATGCCTCCGGCAGACCGCCCGGTGGAGCCGGGGACTGCGGCATTCGCGCAACAGCGTGGCAATCCCGCACGAATGAGGCGCCGTTGCGACGGCTCGCACCGCCGACAAACTGGATATTCCCTGCGCCAGACTGTAAAGATGCGCCCGTGATCGCACGGGCCAATGTCTTGCCGCATTCTTTGCGCACAGGTTTGGCAAGCGAGGACAGAGGTTTTCCCGTTGGTGGCGACGACGCGTTTCCATGTGCCCGCCGCAACGAAACAATCGACTTAGGGACGCATTGCATGGCTGAGAGACTGAAGAACCACTTGGCGGGTCTGGCCGTCGGCGTTGCGGCGAGCATCGCTTTCGCAGGCGGCGCCGTTGCGCAGACTGTCGAGCCTTCGGCGGATTCGCCCTGGGTGAAGATCTGCAACACCGACCCGCAGTCCAACAAGGAAATCTGCGTGGTGACGCAGGAACTGCGCACCGACACCGGTCAGTTCCTGGCATCCGTGGCGGTGCGCGAGATCGCCGGCGAGGCCCGCAAGACCCTGCTGATGGCCGTACCGCCGGGCATGCTGATCCAGCCGGGCCTGCGCGTGCAGGTCGACAACGGCAAGCAGACCGAAGCCAAGTACGGCATCTGCTTCCCGAATGCCTGTTACTCGGAACTGGTGATCGAGGATGCCTTCATCAGCTCTCTGAAGGCCGGCGGGAACCTGATTCTGACGACGCTGAACCAGCAGGCCAAGCAGGTTCCGTTCCAGTTGACGCTGACCGGCTTCACCAAGGTTTATGATGGCGCGGCGATTAATCCGGAGGAACTGCAGCAGAAGCAGCAGCAGTTGCAGTCCGAACTGCAGAAGCGTGCCGAGGAAGCCCGTCAGAAGCTGATCGAGAAGCAGAAGGAAGTGACCGGCTCGAACTGAGCCGCGTTCACCTGCCGGCAGAACAAAAGAAACGCCGCGGCTTCGGGCCGCGGCGTTTTTCGTTGGGCAGGCAAAGGATGCGGGAGAGGCCGGCAGTCAGTGCAGGTCCACGTCGCGCGGCCGGTACGAGCCATCGTCCTGCTGCTCGAAGATCTCGTCGACCTGGGGATGGCGAACGGGCTCGCCCGTGTCGTCCGGCACCAGGTTCTGTTCGGAGACATAGGCGACGTATTCCGTCTCCGCGTTCTCGGCGAGCAGGTGATAGAAGGGCTGGTCACGCTCCGGGCGCACGTCCTCCGGGATCGCTTCCCACCACTCCTCGGTGTTGGAGAAAGTCGGGTCGACATCGAAGATGATCCCACGGAAGGGATACACCCGGTGCTTGACGACCTGACCGATCATGAATTTCGCAGTGCGCATCTGTTCGGTTTCAGCCAATTTGAACGTAGGTCGGGATCTTCTCCCTTTGGTCAACACTAGCGCATACGCCCTCAACAGGCGGTTTACAAGTCGCGACCGGCTCCGCCGATCTACAGGCCGTAGAGGGCCGCCATGTCCGGATCCTTGGCCGCGACGATGCGGGCAAGGTCGACGATAACCTTCGCCTGTTTCCAGGTCGCATCGTCCTGCATCTTGCCGTCGATCATCACCGCGCCGGTGCCGTCGGGCATCGCCTCCAGGATGCGCAGCGCGAAGGCGACCTCGGCCGGCTCCGGGCTGAACACCCGCTTGGCGATGTCGATCTGGCTCGGATGCAGCGACCAGGCGCCGACGCAGCCCATCAGGAAGGCGTTGCGGAACTGCGCCTCGCAGGCGGCGGGATCGGAGAAGTCGCCGAAGGGACCGTAGAACGCCTTGATGCCGGCCGCCATGCAGGCATCGACCATCTTGGCGACCGTGTAGTGCCACAGATCCTGCTGGAAGACCGCGCGGGGGGCCGCATCCCCTCCGGCATCGGCCAGCACCGTGTAGTCGGGATGGCCGCCGCCGACGCGGGTGGTCTTCATGCCGCGCGAGGCGGCAAGATCGGCGGGACCAAGGCTCATCCCGTGCATGCGCGGGCTGGCGGTGGCGATCGCCTCGACATTCTTGACGCCCTCGGCGGTCTCCAGGATGGCATGGACGAGGATCGGCTTCGACACGCCGGCCCGAGCCTCGAGCTGGGCAAGAAGCTGGTCGATATAGTGGATGTCCCAAGGCCCCTCGACCTTGGGCAGCATGACGACGTCGAGCTTGCCGCCGACCTCGGTGACGATCTCGACGAGATCGTCCAGCACCCAGGGGCTGTTGAGGCAGTTGATGCGGGTCCACAGGCCGGTGGTGCCGAAATCGTTGTCCTGCGCCATACGGATGAAACCGCGACGCGCGTCGGTCTTGGCATCGGCGGGGATCGCGTCCTCCAGATTGCCGAGCACCACATCGACCGACCGAATGAGATCCGGCACCTTGGCGCGCATCTTTTCGACATGCGGCGGCACGAAATGGATCATGCGCTCCAGCCGCACCGGCTGCTCGCGCAGCGGCGCCGGCGCCCCGATGGCCAGCGGCTGATAGAAGGCACGCGGTGTCTTCATGATGGTCTCCTCCCGAACGGCCCGCGTCAGCGCGGTTCCTTACCCGTCATGTTGCGTTGCATATAATGGCTTTCGCGTTGCGGCATGCAAGCGGGACCTTCGGGCAAGGCGGAAGGCTTCACAGCCACTTGCGGATGATCCACATCCATTGGGCCGGATATTCGCGGATCCACTGCTCGAACAATGCGTGATAGCGGCGGGGGGGGGCCAGCGCGTCGGCCTTGCGGTCGCCGCTCTGCGGCATTTCGACGATGCGGGCCTCGATGCGGAAGCGATTTCCCGGCAGGCGCACGGTTCGGCTGGCGACGAGGGGCACCCCGGCCGCGCGGGCGATGGAGGCCGGATAGACCGTGGCCCAGGCATCGCGGCCGAAAAAGGGAATCACCGCGCCGCGGGGATCGCGCAGGTCGGCGAGCATGGCGGTGCGGCCGCCCGAGCGGGCAAGGGTCAGCAGCCGCCGCGCCGTCTCGTGACTCTTGGGATAGAGACCGCCTGGATAGATGCGGGCGCGCAGGTCGTAGACCAGACGGTCGACGAGGGGATTCTTGATCGACTGGTAGACCCCGGCCGGCTGCCATCCGGCGGCGAGGCCGCCCATGGCGGTCATTTCCCAGTTGCCGGTATGCAGCGAGACGACCACGGCGCCGCCATCGCCCACCGCCTTGCGGACGTCCTCCACGTCATATTCGAAGCGATCCGGCTGGGCGACGATGCGGTCGAGTTGCAGGGTTTCGGCGGCGATGCGGCCGAGATTCTCCCACATGTCGAGCACGAGGCGACGGCGCGCGGCCGGCGCAAGGTCCGGCATCGCCTTTTCGAGATTGCCGAGCGCGCGGCGGTGGCGGCTGTTGAAGCGCGCGAACAGACGCCAGCCCTTGCCCATGGCGGCAGACGCCGCATCCGGCGGCAGCAGCCGCAGCAGCCAGAGGGCAAAGCTCAGCAGCCGCCATTCCAGGCGATAGCGCCAACCGCGTCGCGTCGCCGGCAGGGTGCCGGTTTCGCCGGGGGAGTCCGTCTCCATCATCGCCTGTCGTCGTCTCTACTCACTTATGCGGAGGTCGTTGCCGTTGACCGGTCTCGGCGAACCCGCTAGGCCTGCGGTGATTAACCAAGCGGTCGAGGCTTGGCAACACGCTCCCTGTTGAAGCTCCCTGTTGCGCGGGCGCCCCTCCCGTCCGCCGGAGGCCCTGATGGAAAATGTGATCACGCTGGCCCTTCCGTTTTTCGGACTGATCTTTCTCGGGATCGGTGCCGGCAAGCTGAAGGATATTCCCGCCTCGGGGCTGGCGTGGATGCAGTTTTTCATCATCTACATCGCCCTGCCGGCGCTGTTCTTCCGCCTGCTCGCCAAGACGCCGATCGAGGAACTGACGAATGTCGGCTATGTGGCGGCGACAACCTTCGCCACCTACAGCGCCTTCGCCATCGCCTTCTGCATCGGCGTGCTGGCCTCGCGCGGCAGCATTCCCGAAGCGACGATCCAGGCGCTCGCCGGCTCCTATTCCAATGTCGGCTACATGGGGCCGGGGTTGACGCTGGCGGTGCTCGGACCGGCGGCGGCCGTGCCGACGGCGCTCGTGTTCTGCTTCGACAATATCCTGCTGTTCACGCTGACACCGCTGATGATGGCTCTCGGCGGCACCGACAACGAACCGCCGCTGAAGACCATGGTGACGGTGCTGAAGCGCATTTTCACTCATCCCTTCATCCTCGCCACCATTGCCGGCGTGATGGCGGCGGCGGTCGAGTTCCAGCCGCCGCAGGCGATCGACACGCTCTTGACCTTTCTCAGCAACGCGGCCGCCCCTTGCGCGCTTTTCGCCATGGGCGTGACGGTGGCGCAGCAGCCGATGGGGCGGGTGCCGCTGGAACTGCCGGTGATCCTCGCCGTCAAGCTGATCGTGCATCCGTTGATCGTGCTGGTGCTGCTGAACTGGATGGGCGGCGTCGAACCGGCTTGGGTGGCAACGGCGGTGCTGATGGCCTGCCTGCCTCCGGCGGCCAATGTCTTCGTGATCGCCCAGCAATATCATGTCTATGTCCAGCGCGCCTCCAGTGCGATCCTGATCGGCACCATCGCCTCGACGGTCACCGTGTCGGTCTTCATCTATCTGATCACCGAAGGATTGTTGCCGCTTCAGTAGAGGCTGCCCCGCAAGAGCAGCCGTCCGGGAGGAGACAGGACATGACGCAACAGCCGCTTGCCGGCATCACGGTGCTCGATTTCAGCACCCTGCTGCCGGGCCCGCTTGCCAGCTTGATGCTGGCCGAGGCCGGCGCCACGGTGATCAAGATCGAGCGTCCGGGCGGCGAGGACATGCGCTTCTTTCCGCCCAGGGCAGGACCGGCAAGCGCGCTCTACGCCATGCTCAACCGCGGCAAGACCTGTGTCGAACTCGACCTGAAGGACCCGGCCGCACGCGAGCGCGTGCTCGAACTCGTCGACGGCGCCGATGTGGTGCTGGAGCAGTTCCGACCCGGCGTGATGGCGCGGCTCGGCCTCGGGCCGCAGGACCTCGCTGCCCGCAACCCGCGCCTGATCTACTGTTCGATCACCGGGTTCGGACAGGGTGGTCCGCGCGCGCCAGACGCCGGGCACGACATCACCTACATGGCGCTGACCGGACTGCTGGCGCTCTCCTACGGCAGCGGCGAGGCGCCTGTTCTGCCCCCCGCGCAAATCGCCGATATCGGCGGCGGCAGCTTTCCGGCGGTGATGAACATTCTGCTGGCCTTGATCGCGCGCGAGCGCAGCGGCCGGGGCGCTGTGCTCGACATTGCCATGTGCGACGCGATGTTCACCTTCGCGCTGTTCGCCCAGGCCAAGCTCACGGCGACCGGCAGGGGGCCGGGCAACGGCGCCGATCTCCTCACCGGCGCCTCGCCGCGCTATCGCATCTATGCGGCCGGCGATGGCGGGCTGATCGCCGTCGGGGCGCTGGAGGAAAAATTCTGGACCGCGCTGTGCGATGTGGTCGGCCTGCCGGAGGCAGCGCGCGACGACCGCCGCGATCCGGACGGGACGGGCAGGGCGCTGGCCGCGGCCTTCGCCGCGCAGGACACCGCCTATTGGGCGCCCCGGCTTGCCGCCGCCGATTGCTGCGCCGCGCCGCTCGCCACCCTCGCGGAGGCCTTTGCCGATCCACATTTCCGCGAGCGCGGCCTGTTCGACTTCGACGTGGCGACGGGCGACGTGACGCTGCCGGCGACGGTGGTGCCGATTGCACCGGTCTTTCGCGGCGCCCGCAGCGCTAAGGCACCGGTATAGCCCCGTGCAGCGTCAGCCGAGCGGCAGGCCGCGCATCAGGCGCGGGCGGGCCATCAGTGGGGCGATGCCCTCGCGCATCAAGAGCCGGCGCAGCGGCGGCACGCGGCCGGCGAGGTAGAGCCCGATCCCGCGCAGCAGTTGCACGGGCAGAAGCTCGCTCAGCAGCGAGCGGTTGAGCAGGTCGACGGCCGTGGTGCGCGAGACGATGTCGGGCCGGCGCGCGCGCTCATAGGCGGCGAGCACCGACGGCGCGCCGATGTCCTCGCCGCGGCGGCGGGCAGCGACCAGGATCTCGCCGAGCGCGGCAACGTCGCGCAGGCCGAGATTGAGTCCCTGCGCTCCGATCGGCGGAAACACATGGGCGGCCTCGCCGACCAGCGCACAGCGGTTGGCGGCGACAGTTCTGGCCGTGAGCCCGCCGAGCGGATAGAGCTGCCGCTTGCCCAGAACCCGCATGCGGCCGAGGATCGAGGCGGCGCGCCGCTCGATCTCCAGCGCCAGCGTATCGTCGTCGAGCGCATGCAGGCGCTCGGCCTCGCCCGGTTCCTGAACCCAGACCAGCGAGGACTGGCGCCCCTTGAGCGGCACCAGCGTGAAGGGGCCGGTCGGCGTGTGGAACTCGCTGGAATGGCCGTGATGCGGCACGTCGTGCTCGAGATTGAGCACCAGGGCGCATTGCGGATAGCGCCACTCGCTGACAGCGATCCCCGCCGCCTCCCGCACGGCCGAGCGGCGACCGTCCGCGCCGATGGCAAGCCGGGCGGAGAGGGTGGTGCCGTCCGAAAGCGACAGGGTGACGCCGCTTTCGTCCGGTTCCAGCGCGTCGAGGCGGGCGTCGATCCGCTCCAGCAGCGGCTCGCTCGCGCAGGCTTCGGCCAGTTCGCGGTTGAGATCGGTGTTGCGGATGTTGTAGCCGAAGGCCGGAAGATCGAGTTCCGAGGCGTCGAAGACCACTTCGGGCGCACGAATCAGTCGGCCGGTCGCGTCGATGATGCGCATGTGCTCCAGCGGTGCGGTGTGCGGGGCGATCCGCTCCCACAGCTTCAGCGAGCGCAGCATCTCGACGGAGGACTCCAGCAGCGCCGTCGTGCGGTCGTCGGCGGCGGCAACGGCCGGAGCGACAAGCGCGGTGCGGAAGCCATGGCGGGCGAGCAGCAGAGCCATGCCCATCCCCGAAGGGCCGGCGCCGACGACGGCGATATCGGCCTGGCGCGGAGTGTTGCCGCTTGCGGTTTTGCGCTTTGTCATTGCCGGAACCCGATCTTTCCTCGAACCTTCAAGGGGAAGATGACGCGGCGGCGGCGTAATGCAAGCCCGGTGGCGACGCATTTGGTCGCATCCGGCGCAGCGCGGATGCCGATCCGCGTCCAAGGACACTATCATGCCGTGCGGATATCCGGGGACGAGCCGGAACGGTAAGCAGGAGCGGGACGTGCCGGCAGGACTGGAGATTTCGGCGAAAGGCACGGGCGGCGGAGAGCCGAGGGGCGGCGGCCTGTGGGGGCTCGCCGCGCGGCATCCGCGCGCCACGGTATTTGCCTGCATCGGCGTGGCGGCACTGGCTGGCTGGGCCTATCTGGCGGCAATGGTGGCCGCGATGGTGCCGGTGATGGATATGGACGAACTCGGCCCCGGCATGGTGCTGTTCAACACGTTCAATATCTTCGCCGGCCTGCCGACAGAGGCCCGCGTGTTGCTGGCGGCGATCTGCCTGCCGGAAGGCGCCTCGACCTTCGGCATGCCGGCCTCGGAACTGTGGTCGGCCCACGACATGCTGCTGGTCTTCGTCATGTGGGCGGCGATGGCGCTGGCGATGATGCTGCCGACGGCAGCTCCGGTGATCGCGACTTTCGCCGAGCGAGCGCGGCAACCGGGCGAGGGAACTCACAGCCTCCCGGCCGGGTGGGCGACGTTGCTGCTGGCCCTCGGTTATCTCTCTGTTTGGATGGCCTATGCGGTGGTGGCGACGGGCGCCCAGGCGGCGCTGACCGCGGCCGGTGCGCTGACGCCGATGATGGCGCCGGTGACCACCGTTCTGGCGGGCACGACGCTGGTTGCCGCCGGGATCTACCAGTTCACGCCGGCCAAGGCTGCCTGCCTGTGGCGCTGCCGCAATCCGCGGCTGTTCTTCGCCAGCCACCGGCCGAGGTCGCTTGCCGAAACCTTCCGCCTCGGCGTGATGCAGGGCCTGTTCTGCCTCGGCTGCTGTTGGGCCCTGATGACGGTGATGTTCGCCGTCGGCATCATGAACGTCTTGTGGATCGCCCTGCTCGGCCTCCTGATGGGGCTGGAAAAGACCTTCCTCTCGGACCGGCTGCCGCGCCTCGTCGGTGTCTTCCTGCTGCTGTGGGGTGGCTTCCTGCTGATGCTCGCCACCCTCGGCCACACGACCCTGGCCCGTTGAACTGCCCCGAGCCGGGTTTTTGCGACAAAAACATGTCAGTCTTGTTGCAGTTCGCCCCTCTTGCGGGCATAGGAAGGTCAGGGGGAACCATTCTCTCGTCCCTTCCGGCGGGGGAGGTGGACCAGGTTACGAGGTTGAGCCTGTGGCAAAGGGAAAGATGGCGGATCTCGACGCTGGCGTTACGGACAGGCTGAAGAGCGCGCATCCGCTGTTCCTGATCCATGTGCTGACCGCGCTCGGCGCCCCCATCGCGCTGCTGGCGCTTCTCGCCGGCTCGCACGGCGACTGGACGATGCTCTTCGTCTGGCTCGGCATTGCGCTCGTCATCGACGGCATCGACGGACCGCTCGCCCGCCGCTTCGACATCGCCCGGCGCATGCCGCAATGGTCCGGCGCCTCGCTCGACTTCGTCATCGACTACGCGACCTATGTCTTCCTGCCGGCCTTCGCACTGGCGGCCAGCGGCATGCTGTCGACCCCGTGGAACTGGATCTGCGGTGGTCTCGTCGTCTTCACCGGCGCGCTCTATTTCGCCGACAACGGCATGAAGCAGCCGGACGGCTCGTTCAAAGGCTTCCCGGCCGGCTGGAACATGGTGGTGTTCGGACTGATGGTGCTGTCCTCGTCGGAGGTCTTCACCGTTCTGTTCGTGGTGGCGCTGTGCGCGCTGACCTTCGCCCCGATCCGCTTCGTGCATCCGGTGCGGGTGACGCGCTGGCGCCCGCTGACGCTGGCCGTGACGCTGCTGTGGTTCGTGGCGGCGGGCTTCGCCATTGCCGACGGCATGTCGGCCGACGGGCCGGTCAAGTGGCTGCTCGCCGTCTCCAGCATCTATCTTCTCTCCGTCTCGGCCCTTCAGCAACTGCTGGACAACCTGCGCTGAGCTGATCGCCGCACCCGCTGGCGGCGTTTCTCCAGATCGCACAACGCCTGCCTTGCAAAAGGGGTTGCCCGCTCTGTCCGGCGCCCCCATCATCCGGCTCACGATCGAGACCCATCCCGACGGGAGCAAGACATGGTGAAAGCAATCAGGGTGCATGAGACCGGCGGACCGGACGTCATGCGCTGGGAAGACATCGAACTGGGCGGCCCGGGCAAGGGCGAGGCGCGGATCCGGCACACGGCCATTGGCCTCAACTTCATCGACATCTATTTCCGCTCCGGCCTTTATCCGGCGCCGGCCGGTCTGCCCTTTACCCCGGGCAACGAGGGCGCGGGCACCGTCGTCGCGGTCGGCGAGGGCGTGACCCATGTGGCGCCGGGCGACCGGGTCGCCTATGTCGGTCCGCTCGGCTCCTATGCCGAGGAGCGCCTGATCCCGGCCGACCGTCTGGTCAAGATCCCGGACGGGGTCGACGACAAGACCGCAGCCGGCATGATGCTCAAGGGCATGACCGCCCGCTATCTGCTGCGCAAGACCTACAACGTGACCTCCGACACCACGCTGCTGTTCCACGCGGCGGCGGGCGGCGTCGGCCTGATCGCCGGCCAGTGGGCGGCAAAGCTCGGCGCAACGGTGATCGGCACGGTCGGCTCCGACGAGAAGGCCGAGCTTGCCAAGGCCAACGGCTACACCCACGTCATCAACTACCGGAGCGAGAATTTCGTCGAGCGGGTGCGCGAGATCACCGGCGGCAAGCTGTGCGACGTGGTGTACGACTCGGTCGGCAAGGACACCTATCCCGGCTCGCTCGACTGCCTGCGCCCGCTTGGCCTGTGGGTGTCGTTCGGTCAGGCGTCCGGACCGATCACCGATTTCAACCTGGGCCTGCTCGGGCCGAAGGGCTCGCTCTATGCCACACGGCCGACGCTCTTCACCTACATCGCCTCGCGCGCCGACCTGGAGGAGACCGCCAACGATCTCTTCGACGTGGTGCGCTCCGGCGACGTCAAGATCCAGGTGAACCAGGAGTACCGGCTTGCCGACGCCGCCAAGGCGCATGAGGACCTGCAGGGGCGCAAGACCACCGGCACCACCGTCCTCGTGCCCTGACAACGCCTGTGGATCGGTCCCGCACCCTCTACGGCCCGGCGCTCCGCTATTTCGCGGCCGTCGCCCGGTCGGGATCGATCCGCTCGGCGGCACGCGAACTGAACGTCGCCTCGAGCGCCGTCAACCGGCAGATCCTGTGGTTGGAGCAGTCGCTCGGCCACACGCTGTTCGACCGGTTGGCGCGCGGGGTGCAACTGACGCCCGCGGGAGAGATCCTGCGGGCGCATGTCCTGCGAACCTTCGCCGACCTGGAGGCGACGCTGGGCGATCTCGACGCGCTGACCGGCATGCAGCGCGGCACCGTGCGCATCGCCAGCGTCGAGAGCGTCACCGAAAGCCTGTTGCCCGACGTGGTCGCCGCCTTTCGCCGCAGCTATCCCGGCATTCATCTGCACCTGGTGCTGACCGGCTCGGAACAGGTGGTGGAGGCGATCATCGCCGGCGAGGCGGATGTCGGCTTCGCCTTCGAGCCGCCGGACGATCCGCGCCTTGCGGTCGCCTTCCACCGGGATCTCGAAATCGGCGCTCTGGTGCGGCCCGGCCATCCGCTGACGCGGCTCGAGCGCGTGTCGCTGGCCGACTGCTTGGTCCATTCCTTCTGCTTTCCCTCGTCCGACCTGTCGTTGCGCAAGCGGCTCGATATGGCGCTCGCCGACGGCGGCTTTCCGCCCGGCGCCTTTGTCGAGGCGAATTCGCTGAAGCTGATGAAGGAACTGACCCGCAGCGACGACACCGTCGCCTTCCTGACCACGCTCGGCCTGGAACGGGATCTGGTCGAGGGCTCGCTGGTGTTCCTGCCGCTGGCCGAACAGCCCCTGAAGCGGGACCGCTTCACCATCCTGACCTCGGCGCATCGCAGCCTCGGGCATGCGGCACGGGCGTTTTTCGATCATTCGGTGGACGCATTGCGCGCTCGTCTTGCGATGATCGATGCCAATTCGGCATCATAGGGGTCGAAAATATCTTCTGGTCGCATCTGCTCGGCTGCTGCACTCTTTGGAGGCATGCACAATGCGTGACCATATCCGGCAGGGGGGCGATCGCACGCATGGAAGGGGGAGTATGGGACGACTGACGACACATGTGCTGGACACGGCGCTCGGAAAGCCGGCGGCGGGCCTGTCGCTGTCGCTGTGGCGTGAGCGAAACGGCACCTTCGAGCGCATCCGCACCGCCGTGACCAATTCCGACGGACGGGTCGATGCACCGCTGCTGGAGGGCGATGCCTTCCGCGCCGGTGTCTACGAGTTGCGGTTCGAGGCGGGTGCCTATCTCGCTGCCTCGGGCGCAAACCTGCCCGATCCGCCATTTCTTGATATCATCCCGCTGCGTTTCGGGATCGCCGACGAGGCCAGCCACTATCATGTGCCGCTGCTGCTCTCGCCCTTCGGCTATTCCACCTATCGCGGGAGTTGAGCGATGCGCGAAGTCGTCCGTTTCCTGCAAGGAGGCCGTGTCGTCGAACTGGCGGATGTCCGCCCGACCGAGACGGTGCTCGACTATCTGCGCCTGCGCCGCGGTCTTGTCGGCACCAAGGAAGGCTGCGGTGAGGGCGACTGCGGCGCCTGCACGGTTGCGGTCGGACGGCTCGTCGAGGGGCGCCTCGTCTATCAGCCGGTCAATTCCTGCATCCAGTTTCTCGGCATGCTGGACGGCGCCGAACTGGTGACGGTGGAGGATCTCGCCGCGGACGGGCGGCTGCATCCGGTGCAGCAGGCGCTGGTCGACCATCACGGCTCGCAATGCGGTTTCTGCACGCCGGGCTTCGTGATGAGCCTCTTCACGCTCTACCACGCGCCGGAAACACCCGCGACGCGCAAGACCGTCACCGATTGGCTCGCCGGCAACCTGTGCCGCTGCACCGGCTACCGGCCGATCGTCGACGCGGCGATGGCCGCCTGTTTCACCGAGATCGACGATGCCTTCTCGCAGCGCGCGGCCGAAACCGTCGCGGCGCTCGAGGCCATGGAGCGGGACACCCGCGATGTGGTCATCGCGCAGGAGAGGGGCGGCTTCTTCGCCGCGCCTGCAACGCTCGATGCGCTGGCGGACCTCGCCGAGCGCCATCCGGACGCCACTCTGGTGGCCGGGGCGACCGATGTCGGCCTATGGGTCACCAAGCAGCTCCGTGAGCTGCCGCAGGTCATCTGGCTCGGCCGGGTGCGCGACCTCGACCGTATCGAGGAGACGCCGGGCGGCGTGCTGATGGGGGCGGGCACGACCTTCGCCGCCGCTCATCCCTACATGGCACGGATCGACCCCGACCTTGGCGAGTTGTGGCGGCGGATCGGCTCGCGGCAGGTGCGCGCCTCCGGCACGGTCTGCGGCAACATCGCCAACGGTTCACCGATCGGCGACAGTCCGCCGGCGCTCATCGCGCTCGGCGCGACCATCGAGCTGCGCCGCGGCGAGGCTTCCCGCACGTTGCCGCTGGAAGCCTTCTTCATCGGCTACGGCAAGCAGGACCGAGCCCCGGGCGAGATCGTCACGGGGCTCTATGTGCCGCGTCTCGACCCGAACCACGCCTTCCGCTGCTTCAAGATCTCCAAGCGCTTCGACCAGGACATCACATCGGTGCTCTGCGCCCTGCGGGTCACGCTCGCCGACGGCACGGTCACCGAGGCGCGGCTCGCCTATGGCGGCATGGCCGCAACCCCGAGACGGGCGGAAAATGCCGAACTCGCCCTGCTCGGCGCCCGGCCCGACAGGCCGGCGAGTTGGGCGGCGGCACTGAAGGCGCTGGCCGACGATTTCGCTCCGATTTCCGACATGCGCGCCAGTGAGGCCTATCGCAAGGAGGTGGCACGCGCCTTGCTCGCCAAGGCTTTGGTGGAAATCGGCGGAACGCCGGACGAGCGCACGCGGGTCAGCGGATTGCGAGCCGGGGAGATCATCCATGCGGCATGACGAGGACAGCGGAACACAGGTCGGCGCGGCGCTCGCCAGCGTCGGCCGGCCGCTGCCGCATGACAGCGCCATCCGCCATGTCAGCGGCAGCGCGGTCTATGTGGACGACATCCGTGAGCCTGCCGGCACGCTGCATGTGGTGCCGGGTTGGGCACGTGACGCCACAAGAGGCAGGATCGTCTCGCTGGATCTCGATCCGGTGCGCGCCCATCCCGGCGTCGTGGCGGTGGTCGGCCCGGCCGACGTGCCGGGCAAGAACGACGTCTCTCCCGCCCTCGGCGACGAACCGATGTTCGCGGACGAGGAGATCCTGTTCTGGGGCCAGCCGCTCTTTGCCGTGGTGGCGACCACCCGCGAGGCGGCGCGTCATGCCGCCCGCAAGGCGCGAATCGAGGTGGAGGAGCTGCCGCCGCTGCTGACCGTCGAGGACGCGCTGGCGGCGGGCGAGACGGTGCTTCCCGACTACCAGTTCCGCAAGGGCTCGCCGGAAACGGGGCTCGCCACCGCCAGCGATCTGTTGGAAGGCTCGCTGCGCATCGGCGGACAGGAGCATTTCTATCTCGAGGGCCAGGTCTCGCTGGCCGTGCCCGGCGAGGACGGCGACATGTTCGTCCACACCTCCTCGCAGCATCCGAGCGAGACGCAGCACATCATCGCCCGGGTGCTCGGCGTGCCGGACGCGGCGGTGACGGTGGAGGTGCGCCGCATGGGCGGCGGCTTCGGCGGCAAGGAGTCCCAGGCAAACCACTGGGCGGCGATCGCGGCGATTGCCGCGCGTGCGACCGGGCGCCCGTGCAAGCTGCGGCTCGACCGCGACGACGACATGATCATGACCGGCAAGCGGCACGACTTCCGCGTCGACTGGAAGCTCGGCCACGATGCGCAAGGGCTGTTGCGGGTGGTCGACATGCGGCTCTTCGCCCGCTGCGGCTATTCGGCGGACCTGTCGCTCGGCGTCGTCGATCGGTCGATGTTCCACGCCGATTCCAGCTACTACTATCCCGACGCGATGATCCATTCGCGCCGGCTGAAGACCCATACCTGTTCCAACACCGCGTTTCGCGGCTTTGGCGGCCCGCAGGGCATGCTGGCGGCCGAGCGGATGATGGATGCGCTGGCGATCCGGCTCGGCGTCGATCCGCTGGATCTGCGCAAGCGCAACTTCTACCGCGATGGGCGCGACGTCACGCCTTACGGCATGAAGGTGGAAGAGCACGCGACGCTGCATGCCATCGTCGATGAGTTGGAGCAGAGTTCCGACTATCGCCGGCGGCGGGAGGAGATCGCTGCCTTCAACGCGACCAGCCCGATCCTCAAGAAGGGCCTGGCGCTGACGCCGGTGAAGTTCGGCATCTCCTTCACGCTCAAGCATCTGAACCAGGCCGGCGCCCTGGTGCATCTCTACACCGACGGTTCGATCCACCTGAACCACGGCGGCACCGAAATGGGGCAGGGCCTGTTCCAGAAGGTGGCGCAGATCGTCGCCGAGGAGTTCGGCGTCTCGCTCGACACGGTGAAGATCACCGCGACCCATACCGGCAAGGTGCCCAATACCGGGCCGACGGCGGCCTCCTCCGGCACCGATCTCAACGGCATGGCCGCCAAGATCGCCGCCGAGACCATCCGCGGCCGCCTCGTCGCCTTCGCGGCCGAGCGCTACCAGATCGAGCCGGCGGAGATCGTCTTCGCAGACAACCGCGTGCAGCTCGGCGAGCGGAGCATGACGCTCGGCGAACTGGCGCGCGAGGCGCATCTGGCGCGGATCCAACTGTCCGCCGCCGGCTTCTACGCCACGCCCAACATCACCTGGGACCGGCCGAGCGCCTCCGGGCGACCGTTCTTTTATTTCGCCTATGGCGCGGCCTGTTCCGAGGTCACCGTCGACACGATGACCGGCGAAATGCGGGTCGACCGGGTCGACATCCTCCACGACGTCGGCCACTCGCTCAATCCGGCCATCGACATCGGCCAGATCGAGGGCGGCTTCGTGCAAGGCATGGGCTGGCTGACCACCGAGGAGCTGGTCTGGGACGACCGGGGGCGCCTGCGCACCCACGCGCCCTCGACCTACAAGATCCCGACCGCCTCCGATGTACCGGAGGACTTCCGGGTGGAGCTCTACGCCTCGGCCGGCAATCCCTCGCCGACGGTCTACCGCTCCAAGGCGGTGGGCGAGCCGCCGGTGATGCTGGCGATCTCCGTCTTCAGCGCCATCCACGACGCGCTGGCGAGCCTCAACCCCGGCGCGATACCGGACTTGGACGCCCCGGCGACTCCGGAAGCGATCCTGCGGGCGGTGCAATCCATGAAGCGGGGCAGGGCCGGCTGATGCGCAACCCCTGGAGCGCCGTTCGCGATCTGCTGCAACGCCATGGCGGCTGCGCCATGGTCAGCGTGCTGGCGCTGCAGGGCTCGGCCCCGCGCGAGATCGGCGCGCGCATGGTGGTGGCGCCGGACGGGTCCTTCCACGGCACCATCGGCGGCGGCACGCTGGAATACGAGGCCATCGCCATCGCCTCCGCGCAGGCCGGCGACGAGAGCTCGACCGACCGGCTGAGGCTGCGCACCTTCACGCTGGGGCCCGACCTCGGCCAGTGCTGCGGCGGCCGCGTGACGCTGGCGGTGGAGAGCTTTTCGCTTGCCCGGCTCGACGAGGCGCGATGCCTTGCCGAACTCGCCGAACGCGGCGGCTTCGCGACACGGGCTGCCATCGGCGCGCAAGGGGAGGTAGCCCCGCGCGAGATCGTCGCCGGCGAAGACACGGTCGACGCGCCGCTGGCGCTGTCGGCAGGGCTGCTGGAGGAGCGGTTCACCGCCGGAGAGACCCGGCTGATTCTGTTCGGTGCCGGCCATGTCGGGCGGGCGATCGTGCTGGCGCTGGCCAGCCTGCCGTTCCGCATCACCTGGGTCGACAGCCGTGCCAACGCCTTCCCCGCGCACGCACCGCGCAGCGTCGAGGCGCGCCATGTCGCCGATCCGCCGGCGGTCTTTCGCGAGGTCGCGCAAGCGGGCGTGGTGCCGGCCGAAGTCCTGATCATGACCCATGACCATGCGCTTGATCTTGCGATCGCCGACGCGGCGCTGCAGGCGCCCGGCATCGGCGGCGTCGGCATGATCGGCAGCGCCACCAAGGCGGCACGCATGGTCTCGCGGTTGCGGGCGGCCGGCCACAGCGCGGAGACGCTCGGCCGCTTCCGCTGCCCCATCGGCATTCCGGGGATCGTCTCGAAGGAGCCGGCCGCCATCGCCGTCTCTGTCGCAGCCGAACTGATGCTGCGCCGGGAGCAGGCGGGAGCTTTCCACAACAAACACGGCGGCAGGCTTGCAGGGGGAATGAGGCTCGTATGATAAGGCGCCGGGGGAAGCGATGACAGCCACGACACCGACAGACCCGCCGGCGATAGGCCGCGAGCGGCAGGGCGACATCCTGCTCGAGGCGCGCGGCATCACCAAGCGCTTCGGCGACATCCTTGCCAATGACGACGTCTCGATCGCCCTGCGTGCCGGCGAGATCCACGCCCTGCTCGGCGAGAACGGCGCCGGCAAGTCGACGCTGGTCAAGATCCTCTACGGTGCGCTCGAGCCTAATGGCGGCACGCTGCATTGGCAGGGACGGGAGGTGACCATCGCCTCTCCGGCCGAGGCTCGCAAGCTTGGCATCGGCATGGTGTTTCAGCACTTCTCCCTGTTCGAGGCGCTGACGGTGGCGGAGAACATCGCGCTGGCGCTGCCGCGAGGCACGGCGATGCGCGACTTGTCGGCGCGCATCCGCGAGGTCTCACGCGACTACGGGTTGACGCTCGACCCGCAGGCGATCGTCGCCGACCTGCCCGTCGGCATCCGTCAGCGCATCGAGATCGTCCGCTGCCTGCTGCAGGAACCGCAACTGATCATCATGGACGAGCCGACCTCGGTGCTGACGCCGCAGGAGGCCGACCAGTTGTTCCTGACGCTGGAGCGCCTGACCCTTGAAGGCTGCGCGATCCTCTACATCTCGCACCGCCTGGAAGAGGTGAAGCGGATCTGCCACCACGCCACCGTGATGCGGCACGGCAAGGTCATCTCCGAATGCGACCCGGCACGGGAGACCGCCGCCTCGCTGGCCCGGATGATGGTGGGTAGCGCGGTGCATGACCTGAAGCGCGGCCCCCGCCCGGACGCCGGTGCCGTGCGGCTGGAACTGCGAGGACTTTCCGCGCCGGCGGATGGGCCGTTCTCCGTTGCCATCGACACTGTCGACCTGCAGGTCCGCGGCGGCGAGGTGGTGGCGATCGCCGGAATCGCCGGCAATGGGCAGGGCGAACTCTTCGATCTCGTCTCCGGGGAGCGGCTGTCCTCCTCCGGCAGCGTCCAGATCGACGGCCAGGCGGCCGGCCGCAGCGGCATCACCGCGCGTCGGCGGGCGGGAGCCGCCTTCGTGCCGGAGGAGCGGCTCGGGCACGGCGCCGTGCCGGGTTTGCGGCTGTCGGAAAACATCGTCCTGACGCGCCATTCCACCGGCGACGGCCTCGTGCGCGGCGGCTTCGTCGATACGGACAGGGCCGGGGAGCTTGAAAAGCGCATCAAGAACAATTTCGACGTGCGCATGTCGCATGACGATGCCGAGGCGCGGGCTCTCTCCGGCGGCAATTTGCAGAAATTTGTCATCGGCCGCGAGCTCGACCGGCAACCCGGCGTGCTGGTGGTGAACCAGCCGACCTGGGGGGTTGATGCCGGCGCGGCGGCACTGATCCGCCAGGAACTGATCGATCTCAGCCGGCAGGGCTCGGCGGTGCTGGTGATCAGCCAGGATCTCGACGAGATCTTCGAGATCGCCGACCGGATCGCCGTCATTTCGCGCGGCCACCTGTCGGAGGCGGAGCCGGCGGAGACCATGACGCGCGAGCGCATCGGCCTGCTGATGGGCGGGATGGAAGACCGGCAGGGAGGCGCGACCCATGCGGCTTGAGCTGGAAAAGCGCGCCGAGCATTCGGCAGCGATGGCGCTGCTGTCGCCGGTGATCGCACTCGCCCTGACGCTGGTCAGCGGCGCGATATTGTTCGCAGCGCTGGGGCAGAATCCGGCGCGCGCCCTCTATGTCTTCTTCATCGATCCGCTGACCGCGTCCTGGTCGCTGCAGGAACTGGTGGTCAAGGCGACGCCGCTGATCCTCATCGGTGTCGGCCTTGCCGTCTGCTACCTCTCCAACACCTGGAACATCGGCGGCGAGGGGCAGTTCACGGCCGGAGCTCTCGCCGGTTCGATCCTGCCGATCCTGTTCGCGGGCTTCGAAAGCCCGCTGACCCTGCCCCTGATGCTGCTGATGGGCGTCGCCGGCGGCATGGCCTGGGCCGCGATCCCGGCCTTTCTCAAGGTGCGCTTCGGCACCAACGAGATCCTCACCAGCCTGATGCTGGTCTATATCGCGCAGCTTCTGCTCGACTGGCTGGTGCGCGGCCCCTGGCGCGATCCGGCCGGTTTCAACTTTCCCGAAAGCCGTATGTTCACCGCTGCGGCGACCCTGCCGGCGCTGGCCGACGGGCGCATGCATGTCGGCGCCATCTTCGCGCTGATCGCGGTGGCGGCCCTTGCCGTGGTGCTGATGAAGACGCGAAAGGGCTTCGAGATCCGCGTCCTCGGTCAGGCGCCGAGGGCAGGGCGCTTCGCCGGGTTCTCTCAGAACCGGATGGTATGGTTCGCCTTCCTGCTGGCGGGCGGCCTTGCCGGCCTTGCCGGCATCAGCGAAGTGTCGGGCTCGATCAACCAGCTCACACCGGTGATTTCCCCCGGTTACGGCTTCACGGCGATCATCGTGGCCTTTCTCGGACGGCTGAACCCGATCGGCATCCTGTTCTCGGGGCTGCTGCTGGCGCTGTCCTATCTCGGCGGCGAGGCGGCGCAGGTGGCGCTCGGCATCTCCGACAAGACCACCCGCGTGTTCCAGGGGATGCTGCTGTTCTACGTGCTGGCCTGCGACACGCTGATACTCTACCGCATCCGGCTCGGCGGGCCGGCGGCGACGGGGAAGGGGGCCTGACATGGGCATGTTCGAAGCCATCCTCCTGACCGTCATCACCGCCGCGACGCCGCTGCTGCTGGCCGCCATCGGCGAGCTGGTGGTGGAGCGCTCGGGTGTCCTCAACCTCGGCGTCGAGGGCATGATGATCCTCGGCGCGGTGATGGGCTTTGCCGCCGCCCAGGCGACCGGCTCTCCCTATGCCGGCGCCCTGTGCGCGATGCTTGCCGGCATGACGCTGGCCCTCCTGTTCGGCTTCCTGACGATCCACCTCGTTGCCAATCAGGTGGCGACGGGGCTGGCGCTGACGCTGCTCGGCCTCGGTCTTGCCGGGATGATCGGCGAGGCCTTTGTCGGCCGGCCGGGCGTCCGTCTGCAGGCGATCAACATACCGGTGCTGAGCGATCTGCCGGTGGTCGGGCGGATACTGTTCGGTCAGGACCTCTTGGTCTACATATCCTTGGCGCTGGTCGCCGCCGTCACCTATGTGCTGTTTCACACGCGGGTGGGGCTCGTCATCCGCGCGGTCGGCGACAACCACGGCTCGGCCCATGCGCTCGGGGTCTCCGTGCGCAAGGTGCGCTACCTCGCGGTGTTGTTTGGCGGCGCCTGTGCCGGGCTTGCCGGCGGCTATCTGTCGCTGGCCTACACGCCGCAATGGATCGAGGGCATGACCGCCGGGCGCGGCTGGATCGCGCTGGCGCTCGTCGTTTTCGCCACCTGGCGGCCGTTGCGGCTGCTGGCCGGCGCCTATCTGTTCGGCGCGGTCGGAATCATGCAGTTTCATGCGCAGGCGCACGGGTTCGGCATTCCCTCGCAGTTCCTCTCGGCTCTGCCCTATGCTGCGACGATTGCCGTGCTTGTGATCATCTCGCGAAACCGTATCCTGACCCGTATCAACACGCCGGCCTGCCTCGGCAGGCCGTTCGTGCCGGACCGGTGATGCGCTGAACAGCGGGCGCGGGACGGGGCAGCCCCATCCGCCGCCTGCCATATTGACAGCCGGCAACCGTCCGGCGGGGCTGAAACAGGGGACAGGAGCAGGAAATGAAGAAAATACTGGGGTTGGCGGCGGCCGCGCTGCTCGGCTTCGGCGTGATCGGTGCCGAGGCGGCCGACAAGCTGAAGATCGGTTTCATCTATGTCGGCCCGATCGGTGATCATGGCTGGTCCTACCAGCACAACCAGGGCCGTCTCGCCATCGAGAAGGAGTTCGGCGACAAGGTCGAGACCGTCTATATCGAGAACGTTTCGGAAGGTCCGGATGCGGAGCGCGCCATCGAGCGCCTGGCGCGCGACGGGGCAGGGCTCATCTTCACCACGTCCTTCGGCTTCATGAACCCGACGCTGAAGGTCGCCCAGAAGTTCCCGGATGTGAAGTTCGAGCACGCCACCGGCTACAAGCGCGCCGACAACGTCTCCACCTATTCGGCCCGCTTCTATGAAGGCCGTTACGTGATCGGGCAGATGGCGGCGAAGATGTCGAAGACCGGCACTGCCGGCTACATCGCCTCCTTCCCGATCCCGGAAGTGGTGCGCGGCATCAACTCCTTCATGCTCGGCGCGCAGTCGGTGAACCCGGACTTCAAGATCAAGGTCGTCTGGGTCAACACCTGGTATGATCCGGGCAAGGAGGCGGATGCCGCCAAGGCGCTGCTCGACCAGGGCGCGGACGTCATTGCCCAGCACACAGACAGTCCGGCACCGCTGCAGGTGGCCGAGGAGCGCGGCGCGATCGGCTTCGGCCAGGCGTCCGACATGATCGCCTTCGCGCCGAAGGCCCAGCTCACCGCCATCGTCGACGACTGGAGCGCCTATTACATCCGCCGCGTCCAGGCCGTGCTCGATGGCACCTGGACGAGCGAGGATGTCTGGGGCGGTTTTGCCGCCGACATGGTCGTGATGGCGCCCTACACCAACGTGCCGGAGGATGTCGCCAAGGATGCGGCCGAGATGGCCGAGAAGATCCGCTCGGGCGAATTCCATCCCTTCACCGGCCCGATCTACAAGCAGGATGGCAGCGAGGCTGTCGGCGACGGCATCATCCTCGATGATGGCGTCCTGCTCGGCATGAACTGGTACGTCAAGGGTCTGGACGACCAGTTGCCGCAGTAAGGCTGCACTGCGTTTCGCCTTGTGAGAAAGGTGAGGGCCGGGGGCGCAATCCTCCGGCCCTTTTCGTTTGCAGGCACAAGTGCCTTGCTGCGCCAGCGCTCCGCGTCGATAGAATGCGCCTTGGAATTGGGGTTGGCGGGAGGGCGGTGGACCACATGACTCACAAGACATCGGAATGCCTGTTCTGCAAGTTCGCGCGCGGCGATATCCGCCCGCATGTCGTCCACGAAGACGACCGCCTGCTTGCCTTCCTCGACATCGGGCCGATCCGCCGCGGCCATGTGCAGATCATTCCGCGCGCCCATTACGATTATTTCGAGATGCTGCCGGAAGACCTCGCCGCCGACATTCTCGCGCTCGGCCAGAAGATCGCCCGCGTACAGAAGCGGCTCTATGGCGTTCCGCGCGTGGCGTTCCTGTTTTCCGGCGGCGACATCGCCCATGCCCACGCGCATCTGGTGCCGATGGTGGAGGGAACCGACATCACCTCGCGCCGTTACATCCGCGAGGAGACGCTGAGTTTCGCCGCGATCCCGAGCCCGCCGCCTGCGGAACTGGCCGAGGTTGCACGGGAGATTAGGGGCGCTCTGGAACGGGACGAGGCACAGGGCAGGGAGGCGTGAGACTGGAGGCCCTTCCCGCAGCCGAACAGGAACCATTGACTTCGTCCATATTTGGGATATATTCCCGAATATGGACGGAAACGAACGACAGAACCAAGCCCTGGCCGACCATCTCCGGTCGCTGAGAACGGAGAGGGGCCTGACGCTTCAGGACCTTGCGGACAGCAGTGGGGTCAGCAGGGCGACACTCTCCCGCATCGAGAACGCGGACGTCAGCCCAACGGCGGAGACGCTCGGCCGTCTGGCATCGGCCTTCGGCCTGCCGCTGTCCCAGCTTCTGGCCCCGCTGGAGCCGGAGTTTCCGCCGCTGCTTCGCCGCGCGGAGCAGGGCACCTGGTCGGATCCGGACGGCGGTTTCGTCCGCCGGTCGGTGTCGCCGCCCGCCAGCGGCCTGAAGCTGGAAATGATCGAATGCGAGATCACGCCCAACCAGCGCATCTCCTATGAACGACCGGCTGTTGCAGGGCACGAACACCACCTTGTCCTGCTGGACGGAGCGCTGACGCTCACCGTCGACGATGAGCGGTACGAGCTGCGGCCGGGCGACTGCCTGCGCTATCGGCTGTTCGGAGCGTCAAGCTTCGAAACTGGCAAACACTCCGCGCGCTACCTGATCGCGCTGGCCTGAGGGCTCCCTATATGGAAACGCAGATCCTCGAACTCGATGGCCCCGCCATCGAAGCAAATAGTGCCGCGCTCTCCCGCATCCTCATCGACAGTGTCGCCGACGGCGCGGCCATCAGCTTCATGGCGCCCGTGTCCGCGCACGAGGCCGCCCGGTTCTGGCTGGAGACTGTGCGTCCGGAAGTAGAGGCCGGGCGCCGGACGGTTTTCGGTGCGCGGCGCGGCGGCGCCCTTATCGGGACCGTGCAGCTTCTCACGGCCATGCCGCCCAACCAGCCGCATCGCTGCGAGATCGCCAAGATGATCGTCCATCCGCAGGCACGACGCCTCGGCATCGGCCGCGCGCTGATGACCCGTGCTCTGGAGCGTGCGCGCGAGCTCGGCAAGACGCTGGTGACGCTCGACACGCGCACCGGCGACGTCGCCGAGCCTCTCTATGCCTCCGTCGGGTTCGAGATCGCCGGCACCATCCCGGACTATGCCTTCGACCCGGACGGACGGGCGCGGCACGCCACGACCTACATGTACCGGCGGCTTGAAGAGCGCGCGCCGGCCTGAGCGCCGCTGCTGATCGGGCAGTGTCATGGCCGGCAGATTGCCCAGGCGGTTCGTCGGCACGGCAATATCGGCTCGCAACAGCCAGACAGCGCCGAGCCGGGGGAGCGCGAGGCGGCCTTTGGCCCGATCCCGACCACCACATCGCTAATTCGCATAAGATATATTATGGAATATTTTTTATTGATGCCGGTAAGGCATGGCGCGCCGTGCGAGCCGATCCCCCCGGCACAGGAAAACGCTGCGTGAATTAATTCGCCGCGATCCCCGCAACTGCCGAGACATCCATGTGCAGTTGTAGTTATGTATCTTCGAAACGAGCGGGTTTCGCGGGGTCTGATCCGTTGGCATTGAACAAGCAGGACATGCCTGGGCGTGCAGGCATCAACACCTATCTCATCGTGTTGATGCTGGTGTGTCTGATCCCCATTCTCGTGATCTCGGGATATGCCGCATGGCGGACCGGCGAGGCCTACAGGGATACGGCAACCGCGCGTCTCGCCGAGACCGCGCTCACCATTCGCAGCGCAATCGAGGCGGAACTGGAGAGTCGTTTCACGGTCCTCAGCACCTTCGCAACGCTTTGGACGCCGGACGACCGCAGTGATCGCCTGAGGCTTCAGGCCAGCCCCTATGCGGGCATCGGTCTCACCGGCGAAGTCCAGATCATCGAGTTCGAGGGCCGGCGCCCGATGGCTTCCGCCTCGGAGCAGGTTCTGGCCATCGCGCGCCTGTCCTTCGATCGCCAGGCTCCGGTCGTTTCCAACCTCGTGCTCGGCTCCAGATTGTCCGACCACCGGATCCATCTGGCAATACCGTCGGCAGCGGAGAGCGGCGAGCGCGAACGCGTGTTTGTCCTGTCGCTTTCGCCCTCGCAGCTTATTCGCACTCTCCAATATGGCCGCGAGCGGGTGAGCGGCATTCTGATCGCGGTCGCGGATGGCAATGGCCGGATCCTTGCCCGCTCCCGCGACGCGGAAAATGCCGTTGGCCTCAAGGCTCCGGATTGGGACAAGCTGCAGGCCATTTCCGGCAGCAGCGGCTCTTTCGAAGCGATGACGACCGAGGGCCAGAACACGGTCATGGTCTTTCAGCGCATCGAGATGACGCCCGGCTGGACTGCCGTGGTCGCCGAACCGCTGGAGGTGTTCAACGCGCGCTGGCATACCCCACTGGTGGGTCTGCTGCTCGGCTCCGTGCTGGCGACCGTTCTGGCGACCGTCGTCGCGATCCATATCGGACAGATGATCCGGCGACCCGTTCAGGCTCTTGCCGCACGCAGCCTGGCGATCGCCAGAAGCGAGGGCCGCGGCGATACGCCTCCTGAGGCCCTGCCGCAATCGACGATCCGCGAGTTCGAGGTCGCGCGCGTCAGCTTCGAGGCGGCGGAAGCGGCCCGCCGCACGCTCGAGCGCCGTCTGCGCACCGCCGCAAACGCCGGTGCGCTGGTGTTCTGGCGCTGGTCGAAGGCCGGCGATCTCCTGTCGCTGGAAGGATGGGAGACGCTGACAGGAAGGGCGGACAGCGAGGCGCTGGGAACCGCCTGGATCGACCAGGTTCACCCGGACGATCGGGACCGGGTGATGACGGCTATCGGCCAGAAGAAAGAGGGCAGGCTCGACTACTTCGACATCGAGTTCCGCCTGCGCGTCGCCAATGGCCGTTGGCTGTGGGTCCGCGATCGCGGCGGCCCGGTGCTCGACGACGCCGGTCAGGTGATCGAGTGGGCAGGCGTGCTTGAGGATATCGACGCGCGCAAGCAGGACGAGGCGAAGATTGCCCATATGGCGACCCATGACGCCTTGACCGGGCTCGGCAATCGGGTGCTGCTGCACGAGCGGCTGCAATTGGCGGCGGCCGCCGCCGGGCGCGGGGTGACCAGCGCCCTCCTCGCGCTCGACCTCGATCTCTTCAAGCAGGTCAACGATACGCTCGGGCATCCGGCCGGCGACGAAGTGCTGCGGCAGGTGGCCAGACGGCTTTCCGGCTGCGTGCGCGAGGTCGATCTGGTGGCGCGGATCGGTGGCGACGAATTCGCCATCCTGCAGCACGGCGCGGCGCAGCCGGCGGCAGCCAGAACCCTGGCGGAACGGCTGATCGCCGCCGTTTGCGCGCCCTATGAGGTCCACGGTCAGAGCATCGTCATCGGCATCAGCGTCGGCGTTGCGTTGATCACCAGCGGAACGCATGGGGCGGACGACCATATGTGGCGGGCGGACAAGGCCCTCTACCGGGCAAAGGCGCTGGGGCGCGGTCGCATCGCGGTCTTTGGCGAGGACATTCTCGGCGGCCCGCAGGACGGATAGCACCGGCCGGCGATCTTGTTCCGGATTGCCGGGTGCGGCTACCCTGGGTCGTCATGCTTGGAGGTTCGTTCATGCCTTTGCCGTTTGAGAGGTTTTTCGCGCGGCCAGCGCATGCCCTGTCCGTCATCCTCCTGTCGCTTGCCCTGTCTCTTGGATCTGCCACCGCCCGCACGGAGATCGACGCAGATATCGGTGCGGTCCTGGAGAGGGAGCGCGCCGAGCTCGCGCAGACCTGCGGCCCGCTGCTGGAGTTTCTCGACGGCTTCGCGACCTCGGTCGATGTCGACGGCAATGCCCTGCCTGACATTCTGGTCGATTACGGGCGGCTCTCCTGCGACGGCAGCCGGATGATGTTCTGCGGCTCGGCTGGATGCACCCAGAAGATCTATCTCGGCCGTTCCGGCGGCGCGCCGGAGATGGTCGGCGAGTTTCTCGCTTACGAACTGCGCTTCGATCGCCCCTCGCAGGGCAGCTTTCTCGCCGTGCTGCACGGTGGCTCCTGCGGGCGTGCCGGTGCCGAGACCTGTTTCCGGCGCTATGCGCTGTCCGGCGGCGCGGTCGTTGCGCTGGAGGAAGAACCGCGCGATCGCTGGTTCTTCACCGCGTCCCCCTCACCCTCCGCCATGCTGGCGACCACCGATGGCGACAGCCTGCGCCTTGTCTGTGACGGCGATGCGCTGCGCATCGAATACGGACCGACATGGCTGTGGGAGGACGGCGGCTCGGTCAGCGAGCATGCTCGCGACCTTGCAAAGCCTCAGGGGCGGATCGAGATCGACATCGAGGTCGACCGTGGCCAGCCGACGCCGGTTGCCTTCATGATCGAGGAAACAGCACGCGTGCTGCAGTCCTCGACCTTCGCGCCGGATGAGCCGCTCTTCGCGGCGATGATGCGGGGAAGCGGGATGGATTTGCATCTCGGCGGCTCGCTGGAGCATCTGCGCAATGTCACGCTGAAAGGCTCGTCCAGGGCGATCGGCAGCCTGCTGCGGGCTTGCGGGCAGGGCTGACACGGCTGGACAGAGGAGGGGGCAGCCCCCTTCCCTCGCCTGTTGCCGGGCTCTATCCCTGCTCCTCTTGCAACTCGGCGGCATCCCCCGCCTCCACGACCCTGCGCGCGACCGCCAGCGAAAATCCCTGCCGGCACAGCGCCGCCATCTCCTTGCGCAGCCGATCAGGGTCCCCGTCGCCTCGCCGCCAGGGACCGAAGCGCCGCTTGCGCGCGGCAATGCAGGCCGCCGCAAGGTCGTCGCTTTCCTCTTTCGCGATGAGCTGTTCGGCCAGTTCCTGCTCGATACCCTTGGCGGCCAGCACCGCGCCGATCCGCCGGGCGGAGCGGCCCTTGCGGCGTTCGGAGGCGATCCGCGCCTCCGCAAACAGCCGGTCGTCGACCAGGCCCGATGCGGCGCAGCGGGCCACAACCGCCTCGATCATGTCGCTGAACCCGGCCGGATCGAGGTCGAGCTCGCGGGCCGCGCGCATCACCTTGCGCTCGAGCACCCGTCTCAGGTTCTCGCGGCTGGAGCCGTAGCGGTCGAGATAGTGGAGCGCCGCCTTCATCAGCCGCTCCTCGGTCGGCGGACGGGCGGCGCGCGTCATGGCGCGGCGTCGAGGCTTGCCGAAAACCGCAGGCCGTCATAGGCCGGGACCACGCCCTCGGGCAGTTCCGCTTCCAGCGTGCGGTAGTCGAGATCGACATGCATGTTGGTGAGGATCGCCTTGCGCGGTTGCAGGCGCGAGATCCAGTCGAGCGCTTCCGACAGGGAGAAATGCGAAGGGTGCGGCGTGCGGCGCAGCGCGTCGATCACCCAGGTGTCGAGCCCCGAGAATCCGGGCTGAACGCTCGGTGGAATATCTTTCGCATCAGGGAGATACGCGACGTTTCCAAACCTGAATCCGAGCGCGGGAATATCGCCGTGCGGCACTTCCAGCGGTAGGAACGGGATCGGCCCGCCGGCCCCGTCGATCGCCCCCGCCTCGCCGTCCACGATGCGCATGTCGCGCAGGATCGGCGGATAGCTCGACCCCGGCGGCGTGGCGAAACCGTAGTAGAACAGGTCATGGGCGCGGCGCGAGGTAAAGGCGTCCATATAGACCGGGATCAGCTTGCGATGGGTGATCGCCAGCGGCCGCAGGTCGTCGATGCCGTGCAGGTGGTCGGCATGGGAATGGGTCAGCAGCACTGCGTCGAGATCGGCGACGCGGGCGTCCAGCAATTGCTGGCGCAGGTCCGGCCCGGCATCGACCAGCACGCGGGTGGTACCGCCCGGCCCCTTGCGCTCGACCAGCAGCGCGCAGCGCATGCGCCGGTTGCGCGGCTCGTTCGGGTCGCAGTCGCCCCAGATATTGCCGACGCGCGGCACCCCGGCCGAGGAGCCGCAGCCGAGGATGGTGAAGTCGAGCCTGCCGCCGCCGGCCATCGGTCTCAGCTTTCCGGCAGCAGGTGGCGCGGCACCCGCGAAAACAGGCGGAAGAAGTTCTCCGTGGTCTGGCGGGCCATCTCCGTCTCGCTGACGCCGCGCGTTTCCGCCAGCACCTTGTTGGTATGGGCGACATAGGCCGGCTCGTTGCGCTTGCCGCGCCAGGGCTGCGGCGCAAGATAGGGCGCATCCGTTTCCACCAAGAGCCGGTCGGCCGGCAGCTCGGCGGCGATCGCGCGCAGTTCCTCGGAGCGCTTGAAGGTCAGGATGCCGGAAAACGACACATAGAGCCCCAGCTCGATACCGGTCAGGGCAAGGTCGCGACCCGAAGTGAAGCAGTGCAGCAGGGCCGGAAAGGCCCCCTCCCCCGCCTCGTCCCGCAGGATCGCGGCCATGTCCTCGTCGGCATCGCGCGAATGAATGACCAGCGGCAGACCGGTCTGGCGCGCGGCGGCGATGTGGCGGCGCAGGCCCGCCGCCTGCGCCTCGCGCGGCGCCTTGTCGTAGAAATAGTCGAGCCCGGCCTCGCCGATCGCCACCACCTTCTCATGCGCCGACAGGCGCACCAGATCGTCGGTGGTGACCAGCATCTCGGCCTCCTCCCCTGCATTGTGCGGATGGGTGCCGACCGAGCAGAAGACGGTGTCGTAGCGCTCGGCAAGCGCCCGGATCGTGTCGAACCGGGCGACCCGCGTCGAGATCGTCACCATCAGGCCGACCCCGGCCTCGCCGGCGCGGGCGATGATCGCATCGCGCTCGGCGTCGAAGTCGGGAAAGTCCAGATGGCAATGGCTGTCGACCAGCATCACGCCGCCCCGCCGGCCGGCGCCTCGGCCTCGACATAACGCGGGAAGACGCCCTCGGGCTTGGGCAGCTCCGCGCCGGCGGCAAGCCGCCCGCCCGCTCCCAGCCGGTCAAAAGCGCGTGCATCCGCCGGGACCGCCAAAAGGTCGAGCAGCTTGCCCGCGCTCGTCGGAATGACGGGCTGCGCCAGGATCGCGATCTGGCGGATCACCTCGGCGGTGACATAGAGCACCGTCGCCATGCGCGCCGGGTCGCTCTTCTTCAGCGCCCAGGGCTCCTGCGCGGCGAAATAGCGGTTGGCCTCGGCGACGCAGGCCCACACCACCGACAGCGCCTGATGGATCGCCTGGCGCGACATCGCCTCGCGCGCCCCCGCCAGCATCGCATCGGCCTGGCCGACAATCGCCTCGTCCTCGGCCGTGAAGGCGCCCGGCTCCGGCAGGCGGCCCTCGCAGTTCTTGCCGATCATCGACAGCGAGCGCTGCGCCAGGTTGCCGAGGTCGTTGGCAAGGTCGGCGTTGATGCGGTTGACGATGGCCTCGTGGCTGTAGTTGCCGTCCTGGCCGAAGGGCACCTCGCGCAGGAAGAAGTAGCGCACCTGGTCGAGGCCGTAATGGTCGATCAAGGCGAAGGGGTCGATGACGTTGCCGACCGATTTCGACATCTTCTCGCCCTTGTTGAACAGGAAGCCATGGGCGAAGACCCGCTTCGGCAATTCGATCCCCGCCGACATCAGGAAGGCCGGCCAGTAGACCGCGTGGAAGCGCACGATATCCTTGCCGATGACGTGCAGGTCCGCCGGCCAGTAGCGCCAGCGCGGGTTGCTCTCGTCCGGGAAGCCGGCGCCGGTGATGTAGTTGGTCAGCGCGTCGACCCACACATACATCACATGCCGCTCGTCGTCGGGCACGCGCACGCCCCAGTCGAAGGTGGTGCGCGAGATCGACAGGTCCTTCAGGCCGCGGCTGACGAAGCTCACCACCTCGTTGCGGCGCTCGTCCGGGCCGATGAAGTCCGGATTGGCCTCATAGTGGGCGAGCAGCCGGTCCTGATAGGCCGACAGGCGGAAGAAATAGCTCTCCTCCTCCACCCATTCCACCGGCGAGCCCTGCGGGCCGTAGCGCACGCCGTCGGCGCGCAGTTCCGTCTCGTTTTCCTGGTAATAGGCCTCGTCCCGCACCGAGTACCAGCCGGAATAGCTGTCCTTGTAGATGTCGCCATTGGCCGCCATCCGGCGCCAGATCTCGCGGCTCGCCTCGTGGTGGCGCGGCTCGGTGGTGCGGATGAAGTCGTCGTTGGAACAGCCGAGCGCCGCCGCCATGTCGCGGAAACGGGTGGCGTTGCGCTCCGCCAGGTCCTGGACCGGGATGCCTTCCGCACGCGCGGTCTGCAGCATCTTCTGGCCGTGCTCGTCGGTGCCGGTGAGGAAGAACACGTCGCGACCATCGAGGCGCTGGAAGCGCGCGATGGCGTCCGTCGCCATGCTCTCGTAGGCGTGGCCGATATGCGGCGCGCCGTTAGGATACGAGATGGCAGTGGTGACGAAGAAGGGCGATCGATCGGTCATGGCCTGTCAGAGGGTCCGGATTGCGGGTGGGTGGCCCGGATGGGCGCTCCAGAAGTCGAGTGCGAGGCGGCCGGCGTCAAGCCCGCGCGGTTTCGGCAAGATCGCGCAGGGTGTTGAGCGCGATCTGCTTCCTGTCGAGATTGTAGGCATCCGCCTCGCGCGCGGCGCGGCTGGTCTTTTCCCATACCTCGCTCACCCTGACAAGGCGGTGCAGATCGCCCGCCCCCGCCGCGCCCAGCCGGGCGTGCAGGTGATCGGCAACGAGATCCTGGAACAGGCTCCAGGCATCGTCGGCGCCGCTGCGCGACACCTGGTCGGCAAGCTCATGCGCGGCCGCCGCATCCAGGCGCGGCAGCCCCGCCATCAGGCCGGCAAAACTGTCGGCAAGCTCGATGGCATCGCCGGCGGCGAGCTTGATCGCCTTGCGCAGGCTTCCCTGCGCCAGCTCGGCCGCCCTCGCCGCCACCCGGTCGGCCGGATCGGCGACGCCGAGATCTCCGAGCCCTGCCAGCACCTCCTCGCGCGACAGTCCCCGCAGGTGGAGCTTGCGGCAGCGTGAGCGGATCGTCGGCAGCAGCCGGCCCGGCGCATGGGAGAGCACGAGAAACAGAGAACGTTTAGGCGGTTCTTCAAGAACCTTCAACAAGGCATTGGCCGCGTTGACATTCATGTCGTCGGCGGCATCGACGATACAGATCCGCCACGACCCTTCCGCGCCGGTCGAACCGAAGAACGGCACCGTCCGGCGGATCTCGTCGACCGTCAGGTCCTGCTTGATCTTGTCCTTCGCCTTGCGCTTGGGGTCATAGGGCCGGCGCAGATGCAGAAGGCCCGGATGGGCGCCGGCCGCGACCTTGCGGAAGTCCGGATGGCCGGCCGGCAGCGCGCAGTCGGCCGCCTCGGCCACCGCCGCGGAGGCCGGGTCGGGATGGGCGAGCGCGAAGCGGGCGAAGCGAAATGCCAGCGTCGCCTTGCCGATGCCCT
Source organism: Stappia sp. P2PMeth1 (assembly GCF_900185735.1). Lineage (NCBI taxonomy): Bacteria > Pseudomonadati > Pseudomonadota > Alphaproteobacteria > Hyphomicrobiales > Stappiaceae > Stappia > Stappia sp. P2PMeth1. The sequence goes on from NZ_FYAW01000017.1 coordinate 392,862, forward strand.
TCGGGCCGGCGAGGATCCAGGCATGGTGCATGCGCCGCGAGCGATAGGCGGCCAGCAGTTCCTCCTCCGCTTCGCGATGGCCGATCAGGCTGGCCCGCTCGCGCGGCAGCGGCACATCCTCGATGGCATCGGCTTCCGTCAGCAGCGGATCGAGATCGCTCATCGCCACGCCTCCTCCTCCGCCTGCAGCAGGCGCGCGGAAACCGCCTGCCAGATCTCCAGTTCCACCGCATCCGGCGTCTGGGTGCCATCGACGACGAGAAAGCGCTCCGGCTGGCTGGCGGCAAGCTCCAGGAACATCCGTCGGCGCCGGTCCTGCACGTTTTCTCCCTCCGTCTCGAACCGGTCCGGCTGCGGCGCGGCTCCCGCCGAACTGCGCGCCGCCACCCGGGCGATGCCGACATCCGCCGGCACGTCGATCAGCACGGTCAGGTCAGGCCGGCAGCCGGCCACCGCCAGCGCCTCCAGCCGGTCGAGGAAAGCCGTGTCGACGCCCGCCTCCCCCTGGTAGATGCGGGTGGAGTCGGCGAAGCGGTCGCACAGCACCCAGTCGCCGCGCCTCAGCGCCGGCTCGATCGTCGTGTCGACATGGTCGGCCCGGGCGGCGGCAAACATCATCGCCTCCATTTCCGGCCCGAGTTCCTTGATGCGGCCGCCGAGCAGCAGCCGGCGGATGGTCTCCGCGCCGGGCGATCCGCCCGGCTCGCGCGTCACCACCACATCGACGCCCGCGCCGTGCAGCCGCTTGCGCAACCGCTCGATCTGGGTCGATTTGCCGGCCCCCTCGCCGCCCTCGAAGGTGACGAAATGGCCTCGGCCGGCAGCATGGCCGGCAACGATTGCCGTGTCACTCATTGAGCCACCATCCGAACAGGGTTTCCTTGACCGCATCGGCGGCGCGGCTGGTGAGGGTGCCCTCGCCCGCCTCCGCGCCGGTCAGCAACGGCGCGCGATAGACGATGTCGCTGTCCCTGAGCACCCGCAACTCGCCGACTTCCTCGCCGCGCCTCACCGGCGCCGGCAGCGGACCCTTGTAGATCGCCCGCAGCCGATAGGCATGGCGATTGCCGCGCGGCAGCAGGATCTGGACCGGCTCGCGCACCACCAGCGGCACGGCGCCGATGGAGCCGCCGAACACCCGCGCCTCGGTCACGGTGTCGCCCGGCGAGAACAGCACCACCTCCTCGAAATCCTTCTCCAGACTGTCCAGCAGGCGGCGCAGCGCCTCCTCCCGCCGGTCGGCGCCCGGGTGGCCGGCAACGACGGCGATCAGCCGGCGGCCGCCGCGCTCCGCCGAGGCGACCGCATTGAACCCCGCCCCTTGCGCGAAGCCGGCGGCCAGCCCGTCGACCCCGGAAACGGCGCCGATCAGCGGGTTCTTGTTGCGCTGGAAGATCCCGTTCCAGGTAAAGTCTGGCGCACTGAAGAGGGCGTAGCGGTCGCCATGGCGGGTCAGCACATAGTCGGCGAGCCGCGCCATGTCCCGCGCTGTCACATAGGAGTCGGACACCTCATAGCCGGTGGGGTCCGCGAATCTGCTGCCGGTCAGGCCGATCTCCGCCGCCTTGTCGTTCATCCGCGCGGCAAAGGCCGCCTCGCTGCCGGCAAGTCCTTCCGCCAGCACGATGGCGGCGTCATTGGCGTTCTGGATGATCAGCCCGTGCAGCAGGTCGATCACCGGCACGGCGCTGCCGAGCTTGGCGAACATGGTGGTGACGCGGGCCGGCGCGCCGCCGCTGCGCCAGGCATGTTCGCTGACGGTGAAGGCGGTGTCCTCGCTCACCTCGCCCCTGGCCAGCGCGTCGAAGACGACGGCGGCGGTCATCAGCTTGGCGGTGGAGCCGGGCTGGTAGCGCACCGTCGGGTTGCGGCTCGCCAAAAGAGTGCCGGTGGTGATGTCGAGCAGCAGGGCCGAACTGGTGTCGGGCGCGCTTGCGTCCTGCGCCTTCACCGTCCCCCCGCCGAACCCGAAGCCGGCAACGAGCGCGAGGAGCAGCACCAGCAGCGCGGCGACGGTCCTGGGCGGCAGGCCGTGATGCCGCGCGCCCGCGCCGTCCTGTTTCCGCACTGCAACCGCAGCCGTCATGTCACGCTCTCCCGTCCCGGCCCGATGTCGACGCCATGGCGAAAACATACAGGCTCGGACGGGTCAAGCCTACCTGCGGCGCGAGGTTGTTCAGTCCGACTGGCGTGCCGCGAGTTCGCGCGGCGAAAGGCCCTGGCCGATCGCGTCGAAGGCCGCATAAGCTCCCTCGATCCGGGCGCTGGCCCGATAGGACGAGATCGCAGACCCGCGCGCGAAGGTGCTGGGCTGGCCGAGATAGGCCGGTCCCGGCGCCAGCACCGGCTCGCTGGCCACGGCCGGCACGACCGGCAGCGTGTTGCCGTCGTAGCTCATGACCGGCGCGGAAGATGCCGCCGGCGCGGTCTCCGTCGGAGTGTCGTTCTCGAAGGTGCTGAGCGAGGCGACCTGCACCGTCGGCGCGCCCGCCTCGAAGGCGATCGCCGGGTCGAAGGCGGCGGTGACCATCTGGCCGAAGCTGCCGGTACCGGCAATAACCGGACCATAAGGCCGGTTGCGCGGCATCGGCGCCGAACCGGAGAGCGTCGCCACCGTAGAGGTTGCCAAAGTGGAGCTTGCCACCGCAGAGCTTGCCGGCGCGGACGCCGTCGGGCTTGCAGCCGGAATATCGGCCTGGGCCAGCATCGTGCCCGGCATGGTGGCGCCCGGCTCGACCGCGCCCGGACCCCGGTAGGAGGCCATCAGGAAGCTCTGGTCCTGCCCGTCCATGCGGGCCCTGCCGACATATTCGACCTTCACCTTGGCCACGCCCGCGCTCTTGAAGTCGAGCATGCTGGCGACCTTCTCGGACAGATCGATGGTGCGGTTGCCATGGAACGGCCCGCGGTCGTTGACCCGGACGATCATCGAGCGGCCGTTCTTGAGATTGGTCACGCGCGCATAGGAAGGAAGCGGCATCGTCGTATGCGCCGCCGTCGGCGCGTTGCGGTCGAAGACCTCGCCATTGGCGGTCATCCGGCCGTGAAAGGTTGGCCCGTACCAGGAGGCGAGACCGACCGAGGTGTAGTTCGGATCTTCCTTCGGGTGATACCACTTGCCGGCGACCTTGTAGGGCTTGCCGACCATCTGGCGACCGCCGCCCTTGGGCACCGGCTGGTTGCCGGAGACAACGCGCGGGCTCGCCGCCACGCCGTATTTCGATTCGGGAAACTTGACCTTCTGGGTCTTCGGGGCGGAGCCACAACCGGCAAGGGCGAGACACAAGGAAGAGACCGCCATGATGCCGAGGACGCGCGGAGAAAACCGGCGTTCGCAAACCGGCGCCGTGCCGATTCGATCGGAACTGGGGTTGGTGCTCAGGTGCCGGCGTGCTGTCGCCGGGTCCTTGCCATCATTCATTCTGCCGCCCTACTCGATACCTGACCGGCGGTTTTCGCCTGGGGTTCCGGCCGCAGAGGACATTCTGTCCGCTGGGTCGCTCCTTCGGTCGACATCCCGCTGGCAGGCCGTCGACCGCTCGGGGTCCTCGCCACCTGCGCCAGTGATCACGAAAGGTTGGATAAAGCAACGCCCGTTGAAGGACTTTTGTCCGGGGAGTCGGTCGCTTTCGCCTGCCTTGCGTGCCCTGTCGGTCGGACCCGTCTCGTTGCGATGCTGCCCCCCAAATGGCGCATCACGACACGTGTACCATGCCGTCTCTTACTGCAAGGTGAAGATCGGGTCGACCTGCGCGTCTGTCGCAGGCAGCATTTTTCCACGACCTGTTGCGGAAGGGCCGCAGGTTGGCGGCGGCGGCCCTCATCCGGCGGCCCTTCCGCTCTCAGCTTTCGCGTCTCTCGCACCAGGATGAGCCGTCCCGGCGTCGGCTTCCGGTGTCAGTTGTCGGTGTCAGTTGTCGGTGTCAGCGGCCGATTCGGGCGCGGCCCGACATGCCGTCGTCGCGCTGCCAGTAGAGCGTGTCGCCCTCGCCCTTCGACAAGGTGAAGCAGAACTGTTTGCCGTCGTACCAGGACTCCCACTTCTGGCACAGGCGATTGCCGCGCACCCACCAGCGGCCCTGATCCTTGGGCTGCATGAAGCGCCCGAGGCCGACCGCGTCGCCGGAGCCGTTGACCTGACCATCGGTGCGGTAGTGGAGCGGGAATTCGCCGCCGAGCGGCACTTTCAGATAGATCCGCTTGCCGGCAACCGTCTTGCGGATCTCCTGTTCGTTGAGCTGAGGGCGCGCCTGCGCCGGAGTTGCGGCGGCGGCAAGTCCTGCGATCAGCGCGAGAAACGCGCCGGCTGTGCGAAACTGCATGGCTGTCTCCAGATCGGGCATCGGACATCGTCGAGGCGGGTTCCCGCCCGCATCGATACCGGGAGTTACGCCGCAGCTTCGCCGGCGGATCAGGCCGCCCCTCGCGATGCACGCATCTGTGATGCGGGTCACACCATCCGATCGGGGCGCCGGCTACAACGAACACATGGCGCGTGCCCCCGCGCCGGACGCCGAACCAACGGCGCAGCCGCCGATCCGGTCCCTGCCTCGACCTTCCGGATCGGCGGCTTTTCTTTTGAAGGGCCCTCACCCACCGCTGCCCCCTCTCCTGCCCCGTGACCGTCTCCGGCCCAAAGCCCCTCTCCCGCCAGGACAGGGTGGACTTGCGTCGCAAAAGTGGACCCTGTCCCGGCGGGCTCTGCCGGGTCATCGTTCCGGATTGGATCGAAGCGGAGCGGATCGCGGCAGTGCCGGGCCGGTCCGGCCCCGGTCTTGCCGCGGCGCGCCGCACCTCGCTGTTGCGCGGCGCCTCGCCGCTTGACAAGCCGGGCCGCGAGGGCGAAACGAAGCGCACCGGAAGAGTGGCCGAGTGGTTTAAGGCAGCGGTCTTGAAAACCGCCGTACGGGAGACCGTACCGTGGGTTCGAATCCCACCTCTTCCGCCATTTTCAAGTTGCGAACCCGATACGAGGCCCCGATGAGGGCCTTTTTTCTTTTTGTTTCAAAGGGGTTTGGCGGTGCCATCCGAACCTCAGAGACTGCCGCAGCGCCGATTTTCGGTCTCTGAACGGTCTTCGTCTCTTTCCGAGCGAACCTCGGCCGAATTGGTTCGGTCGGAAAATATCACGCAATCTCAATGACTTGATATTTTCGAACTACGCCCGAGTTGTAGCGGGTTCCCCCGCCAGTCGTACGGATAGAGACTACCCGAGGTGGGCGTTTCCGGTAGAAAAGCAGCGTGGCGCCCGTGGGTGCAAAGTATCAAGTTTACCAGACTCAGTTATGGGAATGCTTGAAAAATGACGAAGACGCGCAACAACCATTACGTACCTCAATGGTATCAGGAAGCGTTCATTGAGCCGGGCCGGGACACCTATTCGTATCTCGACCTGAGCCCGCCCCAGCACGCGCTGTCGGATGGTCGTGTTGTCACCGAGAGATCGAAATTCACTTCGCCAACGTCGCGGGCGTTCTGCAAACGGGACCTGTATTCGACCTTCTTTGGCACGTCCGTGAATGACGAGATCGAGCGCAAGCTCTTCGGCGACATCGACACGCGCGGGGCTCACGCCGTCCGCGCGTTTGTGGGCGAGGATGCCAGCGAATGGCACCGTCACTTTACGACCTTCTTCGAGTATCTCGACATCCAGAAAATCCGCACGCCGAAGGGCCTCGACTGGTTGAGCGCACAATACCCGCGCCTGACCCAGAACGACCTCATGTTCGAGATGCAAGGCATCCGTATGATGCACTGCACGATCTGGACGGAAGGGGTGCGAGAAATCGTGTCGGCGCGGGACGCCGACGTCAAATTCATCGTGAGCGATCACCCGGTAACCATCTACAACTACGCGGTACCGCCCGATGCAAAAGGGAACGGCTATCCGAACGAACCCTCGATTGCGTTAAAGGGCTCGCAAACGATCTTCCCGCTGAACCGGGATTTTTGTCTCATCCTCACGAACCTCGAGTACGCGCAAGACCATTCGGTCAACCCACTTGAGAAGCGGACCTTTGCCGGAAACTATCGCAACTCGATGGTGCGCACCGACGCCTTTATTCGCACGCGCAAGCTGACGAGCGAGGAGGTCATTTGGGTCAACCGAGTGCTCAAGGCGCGGGCGAAGCGATACATTGCCGCCGGCAAAGAGGAGTGGCTCTATCCAGAGACGTTGTCGGCTGAACCCTGGGCCGACCTGCGTGGTGCCTTCCTTCCGCCTGAGAACGGTCTTTGGCACTTCGGCGGCGAGATCTACGCCCGCTTTGAGAGCGGCGAAGTCCACTATCAGGACGCTTTTGGCCGGACCGAAAAGGAACGCGAGTTCCTAAAGAAAACGCCGCCATCGAGGCCGCTTCGCGCCCGCGATCTCTGCGGTTGCGGATCGGGCCGCGCGTTCGGGGCTTGCTGCGAGCGCAAGCACGTCGCACTCCGACCGACGTGGGCGGAGCACAGTATCCGCGAGCGCAACTTGATGCTGTTCACCGGCATCTCCAAGATTCTGGGCCTCGTGGAGGACCGCGATTGGGTCACCGTGCGCCGCGAGATCACCGACGAGAAGATCAAGGATGTGTACGGCCTCTACGAAGCCCTGTGGCCGCGCGAGACAAACTTGCTGGCGATGTTGCCAAAGCCCGATGGTTCGGCCCGTGCGATTTACACCGGGTTTCTACACCCGTCGGTCATTTCGAACTGCGCGCTCGGCCTATCACTCTATTACGACGAACTGCTGATCGAGCATCCCTTCATCCACCCCCGGACCGTTAACAAGGAGTTCAGTCCGCTCGAGCACCCCAAGACGTATCGGCAGGAATTCTTGAAGTCGGTCGTCTTGTTCATGGCGATCATGCCGCTCGTCGAACAAGGGCTCGTCACCCTATTTCCTGATCCGTGTAACTTCGATTTTCACTTGCGCGATCAGATGTTCGAAATGGCCAAGTTTCGGTCGCAGGGGATGAGAGTCGATCCAAAGGAAGAAGCCGGCTTGGCGGAGCTGATGAACGATGACCACAAGCGGAGCATGTTGCTGCTGCCACGAGAGGCGCTTCGGCGCCAGGTTCGCCGGGATTCTCCCGAACTGGATGAAAAGGCTGTCGAGGCTGTTTTGGATGGCTTCGATATGCTTCGCGAACAAGACCCACTTGCCATCCTGCAAGAGGGATCGCTCGAGGGCGGGAAGGGCGGCGGACAACTCACACCGTTTAAGATGGCGCCAAACTTCGAGATCACGATGTACCTCGCGCAGGCTACCGGCTCATGCATCGTCACCGACAGCGTGTTCCGCTGGCGCGAGCTGATGACGGCCGCTGGACGCGGCACGCAGGGCGCACCGCCGCTGACCCAGCTACGAGCTGGCGTGGAGCAAGCCGGTTTTGTCTTCCCGTACGACGTCCAGGAAATCGCCGCACTTGCCGGGCGTCGTGTATTTGGAGGCTATCCAGACATCATGCGAAAGGTCTTCAAGTACCTTTCAGCGTTTCCGACAAGGGGCGCGAAACCCAATTTTGAAGCCAGCCTCAATGCTGAATTCAAGCGTGTCCACGCCTCAACGGTGCAGCTCGCAAAGAAGTCTGGGACTCACCTTTCGGAAGCGCGGGTGTCGTGCCTTTGGCCCGCGGGCGGCATCCAGGACAACACCGTCAACCGGCTCCTCTTGATGTCTAGCTCCGAGCACCACCTCGCCAGCGTGCCGATGGCGTTGTTCGTCAAACGTGATGTACCAGAAGGGTGGTCTACTGGAATCACCGCCTGATTATCCGAACACCTTGTCCATCTGCTCTGCCCACGGGCGCTCGGCGACGGCGATCAGATCATTGAGCGACAACGCCGGCGCGATGCGGTGGACGAGCAGTTTCTCCAGAACGTCCGGGGCGAGAAAGGCAAGCCGCATCACGCGGCTGACGAACCGGTCCGTGACCTTTTCGGCGCTGGCGATGTCTTGCAGCGTCGATGCCTCACCGCGTTCGAGCCTGCGCCGCCAGCTCCAGGCGCGGGCGACGGCGCGCAGCACATGCGCGTCCTGCGTCCGTGCCGCGGCGGGCGTATGGTCGGCTGGCGGCAGGATCTTCGGGCGGCCGTTCTTTCTGCGGATTTCCAGCGGAACGACCACGCGGATGGTGTTGTCCGTCATGCTGCATCCTTTCGGGGCTGCGGCGCCATCATCTGATGCGCAAGCGTGCCTATGCCGTCATGGCGCAGATCGATGGCGAGGCCGTCCGTGCCCACCGTGACGCGCGTCACCAGAAGCTGAACGATGCGCGCCTGTTCGGCCGGAAACAGCGCCGCCCAGAGCTTATCGAATTCGCCGAGCGCGGCGATGACGGTCTTGTCGTCGATATCCGGTAGGCCTGCTTTCAGGGCGGCGAGCGCCCGCGCCTTGACCTCGGGCGTCGCGATCATGCGGCGGATTTCGGCGATGACGGCGTCCTCCACCATCCCTGCGGGCAGGCGCTGCGGACGGGAGGCGTCACTGCTAGGACGGTTCCGGATCAGGTCCATCGAGGTGTAATAGCGATAGAGTCTGCTGCCCTTCTTCGTCGCCGTCGGCGTCATCGCCGTGCCGGTATCCGTGAAGATCAGCCCCTTGAGCAGCGCTGGGGTTGTGCTGCGCGTGTTGGCGGCGCGCTGGCGCGGGCTCTCCTGCAGGATGCTGTGCACCCTGTCCCACAGTGCGCGATCGATGATGGTCTCATGCTCGCCGGGATAGGAAGTGCCTTTGTGGACGGCTTCGCCCAGATAGACCCGGTTGCCCAAGAGCTTGTAGAGAAACCCCTTGTCGATCAGCTTGCCGCGTTTGTTCCGCACGCCTTCGGCCGCCAGCGCTTTCGCCAGAACCGTCGCGGAGCCGATGGCGACGAACCGCTCGAAGATCATGCGAACCGTAGCGGCCTCGGCCTCGTTGATCACCAGCTTGCGCTCGATGACGTCATAGCCCATCGGCACATAGCCGCCCATCCACATGCCGCGCTTGCGGCTGGCTGCGACCTTGTCGCGGATGCGCTCGCCGATCACCTCGCGCTCGAACTGGGCGAAGGACAGGAGGATGTTCAGCGTCAGGCGGCCCATCGAGGTCGTGGTGTTGAACGATTGCGTGACGGAAACGAAGGTCACCTGATTACGATCGAAGATTTCCACCAGCTTGGCGAAATCCATCAGCGAGCGGCTCAATCGGTCGATCTTGTAGACGACGATGACATCGATCAGCCCGGCCTCCACATCGGCCAGCAGCCGCTGCAGTGCCGGCCGTTCCAGCGTGCCGCCGGAATGGCCACCGTCATCATAGCGTTCGCGGATGGCGGCGAACCCTTCCGAACGCTGGCTGGCGACATAGGCCTCGCAAGACTCGCGCTGGGCGTCTAGCGAATTGAACTCCATGTCGAGGCCTTCCTCGCTCGACTTGCGGGTATAGATGGCGCAGCGCTGGCGCTTTGGGGTCATGCGGCTCATCGTGCACCTCTCGCCAGCCCGAAAAAGCGGTAGCCGTTCCATTGCGTGCCGGTGATCGCCCGCGCCGCCGCTGACAGCGACTTGAACTTGCGCCCCTGCCAGTCGAAGCCGTCCTTCATCACGGTGACGGTGTGTTCGACCCCGCCCCATTCGCGCACGAGCCGCGTGCCGACGACCGGATTGCGCGCATCGGCGACGATCGCCTTGCGGTCGGACTTGCCGTCGATCTCGTCGGCCAGAAGATCCAGCGTCCGCCGCGTCTCGCGGGAGAGCCCGCCGAGCATCAGTTCCTGGATCCGGTAGCCGATCCTCAGTTCGAGGTAGCCGCGGCTGTTGTTGGGGGCGGGCGTGGCGAATAAGGCCTCCCACTCGGCTTTCAGTTCATTGACCGACATGCGCTTCAGCGCCGCCAGCCTGGTCAGCGCCGATGTGTCCAATGCGGCGGTTTCATGCGGTTGTTTTGGTCCTGCTCTTTTCGTCGCTCCTGGCATCATTGCCCTCCAACTCGGTTGCTCGGTTTGCGACGACCAACACGGCGTTTGAGGGCGAGAATATCCAGCGAACTTTCTCTCTCGTTCGCAGATAAAGAACTGGACTGTTCGGGCATAACCCGCCGCAGCCCATCTGCCAGAATCCGGCCGAGTTCGGCGAGCCGCTCGTCCGCCGTCATGCGCTCGGGCGACAAGGGGTTCGGGGCTGAGGAAATGTTGTGCATGAGACCGTTCGCAACAGAAGATGACTGGCGAAACGGTAATCGCAAAACGCGCTTAAGCAAGCAAATTCAGGTACTTAACGCGATTGCGCGCAATCATTAGAAGCGGGGCGCAGATCGTTTGATCTTCATAGGTGGGCTGCGCCGCATCTCAACAGCCCGCATCCTATCCTCAATACTGAGAATAGGAGAAAACCGACGTAGCGGTAGAAATGACGTCGTGACCGTCACCGCGCGCCTCAAGCGTGGAAGCGGCCCCCAAACATTCTCTGATCAGTTGCTGAAGGGCGTTTTTGTGGTCCCGTTGCGGGCCGGCGAGACTCAGCGTTGCCACGATCAAATTCTCGTCTGCGTCCTTGGCCGCGATCGAATATGATTGCCTGATGGGGTCAGCGGGCAAGTCGGCATGGTGCGGGTAGAGCAGCATGACGTTCGGACAGTCGTAGAGCCTGCCGTAGGCCATCAGCTGGTACACGTCCGCCTGGCTGACGCCTTGCTTGGGATCGTCGATGCGCGGGGTCATGCGTTTCCATTTGGTATCGATGATGAGCGTGATCTGCTCGCCTTGCCGGATGATGAGGTCCGGGCGCGTCCGGAACCGGCCCATGTCACCATCGTAGAGACAATCCCGGTGCCCCCCTTGCGACGACACTCGGAAGCCAGTGCCAGCAAGCGCGCGCGACAGGATCCGTTCGACATACTGCTCGAACAGGACATTCATCTCGAAGAGCAGCGCATGGCCGTCGATTGTCCCGGCGCTCGTCTGCTGATGCCGATCAGAAAGGAACAGACGGGCAAGCGAGAGGAGATCCTGCCAGCGCCGGTTCGTGCGATCGAGGACGATCCGATCCCACCGTAGCCCGCTCGGAGGAACGTCGGCGACGTCGGCGTAGACGAAGTTCAACTCGCGTAGAGCGCGTTGGTTGTCCGGTGCGGCGCTTAGGCGTGACAGCTTGCTGACCGCTGCACGCATGACCTGATTGAGCGCGATGTCCGGCGACAGAGCGTCGAAACGGCACGCAAGTTTCTGGGGCGAGACCGCGAGCGCGGAGAACTGCCGTGTTACGTACAGGCGTCCCCGTAGGGCGGGAAGCTCATCTTCATGCTCGAGGTAGTGGCGCGGCATTCCCTGACGTACCGCATCCGTGAGCCTCGCGCAGAACAGACGGATCAGCAGTTCGAGCACCGTATCGCGCTGCCAGCCGAGCTGCGTCACTGCGCCGGCCTCAATCGGCAGATCGTAAGTCACGGCGAGCATGTGGATGAGTCGAGCGCGGAGCGTCGCGTCCGTGACGTTGGTCTCGCCACCCCTTTCGATCTTCGGGAGGATCTCGAGCTGACAGCCTGGTGTGGCAATGACGCCGACGACGCCACGTGCACGGAGCCCTTTGCGCCCGTGTTCCAGAACACCCTCGCCCCCGCGGCCGGAAAAGACCGAGGCCCGCGCGACCGCGGCAAGGCGGTCTGCCTGAGCCTCAGGGATCTCGGCGTCGTCAGAACCGTAGCCGATACGCTCCCATTCGCGGATCGTGCGGCGGATCATGTCCCTGCCAACTTCCCGTAGGCGAAGCCTTCAACCACCGAGCGTACTTCCCAACGGAACCTGGGAACCGCGTCACCATCCTCGAGACCGGGAGGCGCTTTCAGGATCGAGCGCTTGAGAAAGCCGCCTGTGATCGGGCCCTCGTGAGGTTCCAGATCGCCGAGCACCGCTGCGATCTTGGCCCAGTCCTCGAAGAAGTATTCCGCCAGGAGGGGGATAACCTTGTGGCGCATGACGTCGTCGACATCAGCTCGGGAGTTGCACGCAGCGAAGTAGGCGTGACCGATCTGATGTTCGCGGTCGTAGAGATACTCGACCCGCTCGTTGATCGTGGAGAGAAGTCGCGGCAGGTCGATCCCGCATTTCTCGGCAGCTTCCTCGACGATGGATGCATCGGGCATCATCTCGCGGAATGTGAAGCGACGCCTAAGGGCGGTGTCGAGAAGCGCGATTGAACGGTCGGCGGTGTTCATAGTGCCAAGGATGTGCAGGTTGGACGGCACCCCGAACTCGTCGCCCGAATAGGGCAGTCGAACCCTGAGCGCATTGGGCTGGTTCAGCCGCTTGTCGGCTTCGAGAAGAGTGATGAGCTCGCCGAAGACCTTGGAGATGTTCGCCCGATTGATCTCGTCGATGATCAGGACGAAGTGCTCTGGTGCCGTTGGTCCATCAAATCTCCCGCTGTTCATGTATCGCTCAAGCGCAGGGATGTTGAGGCTATTCTTCTTGAGCCGATAGATCGTCGCTTGCGTGAAGTTGCTCTGGTAGATCTCCTTCGCGGGTACCCCCTCACCATCAACCCACAGCCATTTCACGGGCCGCCGATGGCACATCACAGCTTCCGGTCGTGGGCTGTATTCGTACTCACCCGTAACCTCGCCGATGGCCCGAAAGAGGCCGTTTCCCTTGGAGACGATGATGATGTCTCCAACCTTCATGCGGTTTCGGAAAACATCCGTATGCTGGACTTGCCCCGACTGAGCGTTAACCGCACCGGGGATTGTCCCTTCCTTCTGGCACGTTTCCAAAATTTGGGAAGCTTCGGCGTACTTTTCGTCGCTCCAGTCGATATTCTCCCAACCCAACAGCGTGTAGCCGCCCTCGATCGCCTCTTCGAAGAACTGAGCGTCCTCTTCGACGTTCGCCCGGCCGATTGACATCTTGAACACCTGCCGACCTTCCAGGGCGACAGTGCCGCTGCCCGAAGACGGTCCTCGGCTGGTCTCGGCGCGCTTCGCGATCCGCCTGAATATCCCATGGACGGTCTCCAGCCGGAAACCGGCAGACTCCGATCCCTCGTCCCCGTCCGATCCGGTCATGGGCTGCCGACCTTCGACGAAGTCCTCGTAGGACATCGATTGGTGGAAGGTGACGAACTCAATACGCCCGGCCGCCAACAGCCTCTGGTAGACAGCCATGAGCTCTGCCCGATCTTCCGGAACCGGTTCGCCGCACAACCGCACCGCCTCTGCTGCGGTGGCGAAGGTCTTTCCTGTCCCAGGCGGGCCGTAGAGAATGAGGTTGACGGGCGAAATCGACATCGGCTTCTCCGAAAGTTCACTTTTGTCGGCGGCTTTGTCTGGGGCAGCCGGTACTGTGACGGTCTTGTCGTTGGCGATCCAAAGGAATCCCTGGATGTCCAGCCAGTCTTGCGGTTCCCAACGCCACTCGTCGCGCATGATTTCAAATATCTCTGTGAAGCCGTCGGCGAGGTGCCGATAATCCGTCGCCATATCGGCCTTGGCTTCGACAAACAATTTTTCACCGGTCAGCGCTTCCCACGCCTCGTTTATCCGGCTGATTTTCAGTGGGGCGATTGCGCTCGGTCGCACCATGGCCAATGCCGAAGACAGAATGTTGATCCGCTCACCGTAGGTAAGCGACGTAGCACCACGCGTGCGCAGCGCTTCGAGAGCGTCATGCGCCGTTGCCAAGGCAACCTCTAGCGGCTCCTCGGATCGGACCAGCCGACCAATGATCGCGTAGAACTCTGCGAGCAGGTCCGCAGCATTCTTGGCGACTGCGTCCTCGGTCTGCCATCTGACCAGAGGGCCGTCCTTTGCGGCTGTTTTCAGGATCTCAAAGACGCTTTTGCCGAGGATTTCGTCAGTTGCCTCTTCGGCAAGTGCCGACCGGACCCGGTCGATCGCCGCGACCTTGTAGGCTTTCTCACCCTTGGCCCAGCCGGTGCCAGGTTCGACGAAGCTCCGAAAGTCAGGGCAAAGGGCAATGAACCTTTCGCGTAGTTTTTCAAGCGCCGGTTGGCTGATGCGTCGCCCCCTAAGATCGAAGCGGAACCTGGTTGCCGAGCTTTGGTCCGCTCCAATCCGCTCGGGTTCGGGGACCTGCGCCATGTCCTGGAACATCCGCCCCCCGAGCGCCTGACAGATATTCGGCCACGCTTCCTTTAGGCCTAGAGCTGCGTTGACGTCTCGGACGAGAACCTCGGCGTGGTCGCGGCCTTCCTCGCGAGCGGGCTCGATATAGTGTTCGAGGACGTATTGCCGTATCCGATCAGCATCCTTCGCAGCCCCCGGGGGATCACCTGCCAGAAACCTCCCGTATTGCCCCACCCAGCTCCCCCAGTTGGAGAGCCGGTTGTAGGGATTGTCGGAGTCCGGCATCAGGATCCGGTAATCCTGCCCACCAGCGCGGGCGTCCTCTCGCATTTTTCGCAGACGCTCGCGAAGCGATTCGAACCTGTCAGCTTCCCACGCCTCGTCGAGATTCCGATGCGGCATGCCGAGCGCATCAAGATTCCGTTCGATGGTTCGGATCGCATAAGCCCGCGAATTGCGCCCCGCATCCGTTTGGGCGCCGCCCTGTTCGAGCCATATCTTGAATTCGTGTTCTTTCGTCATTGCCAAATCTTTATGTCTTGAGGCATCGAGAGCTGTGGGTTTTCGGTACGGGTGTCGCGGACCTCGAAACGGAGCACGGCCCTTGAGTTCATGATCCGCGCCCAGCCATGAATTGATCGTAGCTGTCCCATGGCTCCTCCTCTTCGAAGTCCGCCTCTCCATCGCGGCCGTCGAACTGCAGGAGCGAAACCGAAAGGCCGAGGCGGTCAGAAAAGAAGGCCAGCTCCCGGACAGGCTCCGATCCCCGGCTGAATGTCCAGATTCCATCGGGCAAGGAGGTGGGCTGACCTGCTCCCCGTTTTGTCCGCGTCTATAAGTTAGCCCTGTTCAGGTTGTGGTCCCTTTCGGACCGGGTTGCAAATTCGTTCGGGGTGAGGCCGTCGAGGCTCGTGTGCGGTCGGTTGAGATTAT